>CAYPCZ010000013.1:0-44987 GCA_964409345.1 uncultured Flavobacterium sp.
TAGTTAAACTACAAGTTAAGGGAGGTGCTGCGAATCCGTCGCCACCGGTTGGACCTGCTTTGGGAGCTGCTGGGGTTAACATCATGGAGTTCTGTAAGCAATTTAATGCTAGAACTCAAGATAAACCCGGCAAAGTTTTACCGGTGCAAATTACCGTGTACAAAGACAAGTCGTTTGATTTTGTGATCAAAACGCCACCTGCTGCTGTACAGCTCTTAGAGGCTGCGAGAGCTAAATCAGGTTCTGGGGAGCCAAATCGTAAAAAAGTAGCTAGTGTTACTTGGGATCAAATCAAAGTAATTGCAGAAGACAAGATGCCTGATTTGAATGCTTTTACGGTGGAGTCTGCTATGAGTATGATTGCAGGGACAGCTCGTTCGATGGGTATAACAGTAACAGGGACAGCTCCTTTTTAATTTTTAAAGTAAAAAGAAATGGCAAGATTGACCAAAAAACAAAAAGAAGCAGTAGCTAAAATTGAAAAAAGTAAATTGTATTCTTTAAAAGAGGCAGCAGCTTTGCTTAAAGAGGTTGCTTATGCAAAATTTGACGAGTCTGTGGATATAGCTGTTCGTTTGGGTGTTGACCCAAGAAAAGCTAATCAAATGGTAAGAGGCGTGGTGACACTACCTCACGGAACAGGAAAAGACGTAAGAGTGCTTGCACTTGTTACTCCCGATAAAGAAGCAGAAGCCAAAGAGGCAGGAGCAGATTTTGTAGGGTTAGACGATTATCTACAAAAAATCAAAGACGGTTGGACAGATATTGATGTGATTATCACAATGCCTGCTGTTATGGGTAAGTTAGGTCCGTTAGGCCGTATATTAGGACCTCGTGGTCTTATGCCTAACCCTAAGACAGGTACGGTTACTATGGATGTAGCTAAGGCTGTTCAAGAAGTAAAATCAGGTAAAATTGATTTTAGAGTAGATAAAACAGGAATTGTTCATGCAGGTATCGGAAAAGTTTCCTTTGAAGCTGATAAAATTGCAGACAATGCTAATGAGATTATTCAAACATTAATCAAACTAAAACCAACCGCTGCAAAAGGTACTTATATTAAGAGTATCTACTTATCGAGCACGATGAGTCCTGCAATAGCTTTAGATATTAAAGCCGTATAATTGGTAGTTAAAAAATTAAAATTATGACTAGAGAAGAAAAATCAATCGCTATTCAAGATTTGACTGCACAGTTGGCTGATACAGGAGTTGTTTATATTGCAGATATTTCTGGGTTGAATGCTCAGGCTACTTCAAATTTAAGAAGAGCTGCTTTTAGGGCAGGAATTAAGTTAGAGGTTGTTAAAAACACCTTGCTTACTAAAGCAATGGAAGCCTCTGATAATGATTACGGAGATTTACCTTCTATCCTAAAAGGTAATACATCTATATTCATTTCTGAAACCGGAAATGCCCCAGCAAAACTTATTAAAGAGTTCCGCAAAAAATCTGATAAACCGATTTTAAAAGGAGCTTATATTAATGAAGCAGTATATATCGGGGACGAACAACTTGACGCACTTGTTGCTCTTAAATCTAAAGAAGAAGTTATCGGTGATATTATCGGATTACTTCAATCGCCTGCTAAAAATGTTATTTCTGCCCTTAAATCAGGTGGATCTACTATTGCAGGTCTTGTTAAAACATTGTCCGAAAGACAATAATCAAAGTGTACGCACTAATTAAATTATATATTAAAAACTATTAAAACGCTAGAAAAATGGCAGATTTAAAACAATTCGCAGAACAATTAGTTAACCTAACAGTAAAAGAAGTTAACGAATTAGCTACAATTTTAAAAGATGAGTATGGTATTGAGCCAGCTGCTGCAGCTGTTGCAGTTGCCGGACCTGCTGCTGGAGGAGAAGCCGCTGCTGAAGAGCAAACAGAATTCACAGTAGTATTAAAAGAGGCTGGAGCTTCTAAATTAGCAGTAGTTAAAGCTGTTAAAGAACTTACAGGTCTTGGACTAAAAGAGGCTAAAGATGTAGTGGATAGTGCTCCTGCAAACGTAAAAGAAGGAGTTTCTAAAGACGAAGCCGAAGGTCTTAAAAAGTCTTTAGAAGAGGCTGGAGCTGTTGTAGAGCTGAAGTAATTCATACCGCTTTATAAGCTAGGTTTAGACCTTGAGAAGCTTCTCAAAGGTCTAAACCATTTTTCGTATAAAATACTTTTGTACGTTTTCATTTCTTTTTTTAATAAAAATTTTATCTATTGATGATAACAAATCAGACTGAAAGATTAAATTTTGCCTCGACAAAAAACATCCCTGCTTATCCAGATTTTTTGGATATTCAGGTAAAGTCATTTAAGGACTTTTTTCAATTAGAAACCAAATCTGACGAGAGAGGTAACGAAGGTTTATATAACACCTTCATGGAAAACTTTCCTATAACAGATACTCGTAACCAATTCGTATTAGAGTTTTTAGATTACTTTGTTGACCCGCCTCGATACTCCATCGAAGAATGTATTGACAGAGGGCTAACCTATAGCGTTCCTTTAAAGGCAAGATTAAAGCTATACTGTACTGACCCCGAGCACGAAGATTTCGAAACAATCGTTCAAGACGTATATTTAGGAACAATCCCTTATATGACTCCAAGCGGAACCTTTGTTGTTAACGGAGCAGAGCGAGTGGTGGTATCTCAGTTACACCGATCTCCGGGAGTCTTTTTCGGACAATCTTTCCATGCCAACGGAACCAAATTATATTCTGCCAGAGTTATTCCATTTAAAGGTTCTTGGATTGAATTCGCCACTGACATCAATAGCGTGATGTATGCGTATATTGACAGAAAGAAAAAATTACCTGTAACAACACTTTTTAGAGCTATCGGATTCGAAAGAGATAAAGATATTCTCGAAATCTTCGACTTAGCCGAAGAAATTAAAGTGACCAAAACGGGACTTAAAAAATATATCGGACGCCGATTGGCGGCTCGTGTGCTGAACACTTGGCACGAAGATTTCGTAGATGAAGATACAGGAGAGGTGGTGTCGATCGAACGTAATGAAATCATATTAGATCGTGATATTACATTAGATAAAGATAATATAGAAGAAATTATTGACGCTAATGTAAAAACACTTCTATTGCATAAAGAAGATAGTAATCAGGCAGATTATGCCATTATACATAACACCCTACAAAAAGACCCTACCAACTCTGAAAAAGAAGCGGTAGAACACATCTATCGTCAACTACGTAATGCTGAACCGCCTGACGAGGAAACAGCTCGTGGTATTATCGATAAATTGTTTTTTTCAGACCAACGATATAATCTTGGTGAGGTAGGTCGATACAGAATGAACAAAAAGTTAAACTTGAATATCCCGATGGATAAGCAAGTTCTAACCAAAGAAGATATTATCACTATTGTTAAATTTTTGATTGAGCTTATCAACTCAAAAGAAGAGATTGATGATATTGATCACTTGTCGAATCGTCGTGTAAGAACCGTAGGCGAACAACTGTCTGCTCAATTTGGAGTAGGATTGGCTCGTATGGCTCGTACTATCCGTGAACGTATGAACGTTCGTGATAATGAGGTTTTTACCCCGATTGACTTGATTAACGCTAAAACTCTCTCGTCGGTAATTAATTCGTTCTTCGGAACCAATCAATTATCACAGTTTATGGATCAAACCAACCCATTGGCCGAGATTACTCACAAGAGAAGATTATCTGCTCTTGGACCAGGAGGTTTATCCAGAGAAAGAGCAGGATTTGAGGTGCGTGACGTTCACTATACCCACTACGGAAGACTTTGTCCTATTGAAACACCAGAGGGACCAAACATTGGTCTTATCTCCTCTTTAGGAGTATACGCCAAAGTAAACTCAATGGGATTCATCGAAACTCCTTACCGTGAAGTGAAAGATGGTAAAATTAACTTTAAGAACGTTCCGGTTTACCTCAGTGCTGAAGAAGAGGAAGGAAAACTAATTGCCCAGGCTAATATTAATGTGGATGCCAAAGGAACTATCATTGAGGAAAGAGTAATCGCCAAGCAAGATGCAGACTTTCCGGTAATTGAACCAACAGGGCTTGATTATGCAGACGTTGCTCCAAACCAGATTGCTTCGATCTCAGCTTCACTTATTCCGTTTTTGGAACACGATGATGCCAACCGTGCATTGATGGGATCAAACATGATGCGTCAGGCAGTTCCCCTATTAAGACCAGAGGCTCCGATTGTAGGTACAGGATTAGAAAGACAAGTAGCTTCTGACTCAAGAGTGCTTATTAATGCAGAAGGCGAAGGAGTAGTAGAATATGTAGATGCAAATAAAATCACTATCCGTTACGATAGAACAGATCAAGAAAGAGCGGTTAGCTTTGATACTGATGAGAAAACATATCATCTTATTAAATTTAGAAAAACAAACCAAAGCACCTGCATTAACCTAAAACCAATCGTAAGAAAAGGCGATAGAGTTAAAAAAGGGCAAGTGCTTTGTGAAGGATATGCTACGCAAAACGGAGAGTTGGCCTTAGGACGTAACCTAAAAGTGGCATTTATGCCTTGGAAAGGCTACAACTTTGAGGATGCCATTGTAATTTCTGAAAAAGTAGTACGTGATGATATTTTCACCTCAATTCATATTGATGACTATTCGCTAGAAGTTCGTGACACAAAGTTAGGCAACGAAGAGCTGACTAACGACATTCCGAACGTTTCTGAAGAGGCAACCAAAGAATTAGACGAAAACGGAATGATTAGGGTCGGAGCTGAAGTAAATCCTGGAGATATTTTAATCGGTAAGATTACTCCTAAAGGAGAGTCTGATCCTACTCCGGAAGAAAAATTACTTCGTGCTATCTTTGGTGACAAAGCCGGAGACGTAAAAGATGCTTCACTTAAAGCTACGCCGTCATTACACGGAGTAGTATTAGACAAGAAAATCTTTACGCGAATAGTAAAAGATAAGCGCAAGCGTACTAAAGATAAAGAAGATTTAGACAAGCTTGAAGCAGAATATATGGTGAAGTTTAACGAATTGAGAAACAAACTAATTGAGAAGCTGTTTGCTATCGTAAACGGAAAAACTTCTCAAGGGGTAATGAATGATTTAGGAGAAGAGATATTGCCAAAAGGCAAGAAATACACCCTAAAGATGCTTACCGCTGTGGAGGATTTCGCACATTTAACCAAAGGAACTTGGGCTGCAGACGTAGAGACTAACTCAATGGTTACTGATTTGATCCATAATTATAGAATCAAATTAAACGACTTGCAAGGAGCTTTACGTAGAGAAAAATTCACTATTACTGTCGGAGATGAGCTTCCGTCAGGAATTTTGAAATTAGCTAAAGTATATATTGCTAAAAAGCGTAAGCTAAAGGTGGGAGATAAAATGGCAGGTCGTCACGGAAATAAAGGTATTGTAGCTCGTATAGTACGTGATGAAGATATGCCATTCTTAGAAGACGGAACACCGGTAGATATTGTATTGAATCCGTTAGGAGTACCTTCTCGTATGAATATCGGGCAGATTTATGAAACGGTGTTAGGATGGGCAGGACAAAAATTAGATAGAAATTTTGCAACACCTATTTTTGACGGAGCATCGCTTGAGCAAATCAATGAACTTACTGACCAGGCAGGAATCCCACAATTCGGACATACTTATCTTTATGACGGAGGAACAGGAGAACGTTTTCACCAACCGGCAACTGTTGGAATTATCTATATGTTGAAATTAGGTCACATGGTAGATGATAAAATGCACTCCCGCTCAATCGGACCATACTCATTGATTACGCAACAACCTCTTGGAGGTAAAGCGCAATTCGGGGGACAGCGTTTCGGAGAGATGGAGGTTTGGGCTCTTGAGGCTTATGGAGCTTCGAGTACGTTGAGAGAAATCTTGACCGTAAAATCAGATGATGTAATTGGTAGAGCCAAAACATACGAGGCTATCGTGAAAGGAGAAACTATGCCTGAATCGGGATTGCCAGAGTCATTTAATGTATTGATGCATGAGCTTAAAGGTCTCGGATTAGATATTCGCTTAGAAGAATAAATTGGTATAAGTCACAGTTTATACAGCTTAGTATAAGCTGTGACCCTATACTGAAAACTTGAAAAGTTATGACAACTAACAGAAATAAAGATAAAAACACAGTTAAGAGATTTAATAAAATCTCTATAGGATTGGCTTCTCCGGAATCTATTTTGGCTGAGTCGAAAGGCGAGGTACTAAAACCGGAAACGATTAATTACCGTACACATAAACCCGAGAGAGACGGACTTTTCTGTGAGCGAATTTTCGGACCTATAAAAGACTACGAATGTGCTTGTGGAAAATACAAAAGAATCCGTTATAAAGGAATTGTTTGTGATCGTTGTGGGGTTGAGGTAACCGAAAAGAAAGTGCGTAGAGATAGAGTAGGACACATCAACTTAGTGGTGCCCGTTGCTCATATTTGGTATTTCCGTTCACTTCCAAACAAAATAGGTTATTTGCTTGGACTCCCGTCTAAGAAATTAGATATGATTATCTATTACGAAAGATATGTAGTAGTTCAAGCAGGTATAGCTAAAAATGTAGACGGAGAACCGTTAAACAGACTTGATTTCTTAACAGAAGAAGAATATCTGAATATTTTGGATACCCTTCCGATGGAAAACCAATATCTGGATGATAGCGACCCAAATAAGTTTATCGCTAAGATGGGTGCGGAATGTATTATGGATTTGTTGGCAAGAACAGACTTAGATGAACTTTCTTATCAACTACGTCATGCTGCGAACAACGAAACTTCTAAACAACGTAAGACAGAAGCTCTAAAGCGTTTAAATGTGGTAGAAGCATTCAGAGAAGCAAACCTCAACAGAGAAAACCTTCCGCAGTGGATGATTATGAAAGTAGTGCCGGTTATTCCACCAGAATTAAGACCACTAGTGCCACTTGATGGAGGTCGTTTTGCAACTTCTGACCTGAACGATTTATACCGTCGAGTAATCATACGTAACAACCGTCTAAAGAGATTGATGGAAATTAAAGCTCCTGAGGTAATCTTGCGTAACGAAAAGCGTATGTTGCAAGAATCGGTAGATTCACTTTTCGATAACACGCGTAAAGCATCAGCCGTTAAGACAGAATCAAACAGACCACTTAAATCACTTTCAGATTCATTAAAAGGAAAACAAGGGCGTTTTCGCCAAAACTTATTAGGAAAACGTGTGGATTATTCAGCACGTTCAGTAATTGTAGTTGGACCTGAAATGAAATTGTACGAGTGTGGTCTTCCGAAAGATATGGCAGCGGAACTTTACAAACCGTTTGTTATTCGTAAATTAATCGAAAGAGGAATTGTAAAGACGGTTAAATCGGCTAAGAAAATTATAGACAGAAAAGAGCCTGTAGTATGGGATATTCTTGAAAACGTAATTAAAGGGCATCCCGTATTATTAAACCGTGCTCCGACACTTCACAGACTCGGAATCCAGGCTTTCCAACCGAAGCTTATCGAAGGAAAAGCAATTCAGTTACACCCGCTTGTTTGTACGGCTTTTAACGCGGATTTTGATGGTGACCAGATGGCTGTTCACTTGCCATTAGGACCAGAGGCTATTTTAGAAGCACAACTATTAATGCTGGCTTCTCATAATGTTTTGAACCCTGCCAACGGAGCTCCTATTACTGTACCTTCTCAGGATATGGTACTGGGATTATATTATATGACCAAAGAAAGACAGTCAACTCCAACTCACAAAGTGTTAGGAGAAGGACTTAGTTTTTATTCGGGAGAAGAAGTAAACATCGCATTAAACGAAGGAAGATTAGAGCTCAACGCGCGTATTAAAATCAGAGCTAAAGATTTTAACGAAAACGGAGAGCTGGTATATAAAATTATCGAAACTACTGCCGGTAGGGTATTATTTAATGAAGTAGTACCTGAAGCAGCAGGTTTTGTTAACGAAGTATTGACCAAAAAATCACTTCGTGATATTATTGGTAAAATTTTGGCAGTAACCGATGTCCCTACTATAGCTGCATTCTTAGACGATATTAAGGATATGGGATATAAGTTTGCCTTTAAAGGAGGGCTATCTTTTAGTTTAGGTGATATTATCATTCCTGAGAAAAAGCCAGAACTTATAGCCAATGCAAACGAACAAGTCGAAGGGATTACCGTGAATTATAACATGGGGCTTATTACTAATAACGAGCGATATAATCAGGTGATTGACGTTTGGACTTCGACCAACGCATTGCTTACAGAATTAGCCATGAAAAACATTAGAGAAGACCAACAAGGGTTTAACTCGGTGTATATGATGCTTGATTCTGGAGCAAGGGGGTCTAAAGAACAGATTCGCCAGTTGACTGGTATGCGTGGATTGATGGCTAAGCCTAAAAAATCGACTGCTTCAGGAGGAGAGATTATCGAAAACCCGATTCTTTCTAACTTTAAAGAAGGTCTTTCGATTTTAGAATACTTTATTTCTACCCACGGTGCACGTAAAGGTCTTGCAGATACGGCTTTGAAAACAGCCGATGCAGGATACCTTACAAGAAGGCTTCATGATGTGGCTCAAGATGTTATTGTTAATGAGTTTGACTGTACAACCCTAAGAGGAGTAGAAGTTAATGCCCTTAAAAAGAACGAAGAAATTGTTGAGCATTTAGGAGATAGAGTAGTGGGGCGTGTAGCGCTAAATGATGTAGTAAATCCGCTTACTTCAGAAGTTATTGTTCCGGCTGGAGAAGAGATTGTTGAATCACACCTGAAAGCTATTGCCGCGGCACCATTAGAGCATATCGAAGTTCGTTCAGCTCTTACTTGTGAGTCTTTAAAAGGAATTTGTGCTAAATGTTACGGACGAAACTTAGCTACAGGAAAGATGGCTCAAATAGGAGAGGCTGTAGGAGTGGTAGCTGCTCAGTCAATTGGTGAGCCGGGTACACAGCTTACTCTTCGTACCTTCCACGTAGGAGGAGTTGCTGGAGGAATTTCGGAAGAGTCAAACATTGTGACCAAATTCAGCGGACGCCTAGAAATGGAAGAGCTCAGAACCGTAAAGGGAGAAAACAGTGAAGGTAAAACAGTTGATATTGTTATTTCTCGTTCTACAGAGCTTAAATTAGTTGATGTAAATACAGGAATTGTACTTAATACGCATCACATCCCTTATGGATCAACCATTTTTGTGAAAGACGGAGATGTAGTAGACAAAGGAACAACTATCTGTAAATGGGACCCGTATAACGGAGTAATCATTTCTGAATTTACAGGAAAGGTAGCCTATGAAGATATCGAGCAAGGACAAACATTTCAGGTTGAGATTGATGAGCAAACCGGTTTCCAAGAAAAAGTAATTTCTGATTCAAGAAACAAAAAACTCATCCCAACCTTACATATTTATGGTAAAAACGAAGAGCTTGTTCGCTCATACAACCTACCGGTAGGGGCTCACCTTATGGTAGATGACGGAGAGAAAATTAAAGCAGGTAAAATCTTAGTAAAAATACCTAGACGCTCTGCTAAAACAGGAGATATTACAGGAGGATTACCGAGAATTACAGAGCTTTTGGAAGCACGTAACCCATCCAATCCGGCGGTAGTATCAGAAATTGACGGGGTAGTATCGTTCGGAAAAATCAAGCGTGGTAACCGTGAAATTATAGTAGAATCTCGTTTTGGTGAAATTAAAAAATATTTGGTGAAATTGTCAAACCAGATATTGGTTCAAGAAAACGACTACGTAAGAGCAGGGATGCCGCTTTCTGACGGAGCCATTACTCCAGAAGATATTTTGAGAATCCAAGGGCCAAGTACTGTACAACAATATTTGGTAAACGAAATACAAGAAGTGTATCGTCTGCAAGGAGTAAAAATCAACGACAAACACTTTGAGGTAATTATCCGTCAGATGATGCGTAAAGTGAGAATTGTTGATCCGGGAGATACGTTATTCTTAGAAGATCAACTCATACATACCAAAGACTTTATCAAAGAAAACGATAAGCTTTACGGCATGAAGGTGGTAGAAGATGCTGGAGATTCAGAAAACCTAAAACCAGGTCAAATTATATCATCAAGAGACTTGAGAGACGAAAACTCGTTTTTGAAGCGAAATGATAAAAATGAGGTAGTAGCACGCGATGTAACTCCTGCAACAGCAACTCCGATATTACAAGGTATTACTAGAGCTTCGCTTCAAACCAAATCATTCATCTCTGCGGCATCGTTCCAAGAGACTACAAAAGTATTAAATGAGGCGGCTGTAGCCGGAAAGATTGATACGCTTGAAGGTCTTAAAGAAAATGTTATTGTAGGGCATAGAATCCCGGCAGGAACAGGTATGAGACAGTATGATAGTATAATCGTAGGTTCTAAAACTGAATATGACAGTCTTATAGCAAAAGAAATCTAAAAACAAATAATCATGAGTGATAAAAAACAACAACAAATAAACATTGAGCTGGACGATAAAACAGCAGATGGAGTGTATTCTAATTTGGCGATAATCAATCATTCGGCATCAGAATTTGTTTTGGATTTTGTAAGTATAATGCCTGGAACTCCAAAAGCAAGAGTAAAATCAAGAGTTATTTTGACGCCTCAGCACGCTAAGCGTTTACTAAAGGCATTAGCAGATAACATCCAACGATTTGAAAATACTCACGGAGAGATTAAAGAATCAGAAAACCCTTCGATTCCTCTTAGTTTCGGACCGGCAGGACAAGCTTAAAAGTAAGGTTTATAATAATTTGAAAAGTCTCAATCTGAAAAGGTTGAGACTTTTTTTGTTATAGAATCATGCACAAAAAAATCCCACATATAAGCGGGATTGTAAGTCAATGTTTTTTATGTTCTTTAGTACAAATCAGGAAACTTATTGGGTTCTGACTCACTGATAATTTCATATACCTTTTCAAAAACATCTTCAGATGATGGTTTAGAAAAATAATCCCCATCTGTGCCATAAGCAGGTCTGTGGGCTTTTGAAGTGAGCGTATATGGTTTGCTGTCTAAGTATCTGTAGGCATCTTGATTTTCGATGATTTCTTGAAGAATATAAGCCGATGCACCCCCCGGAACATCTTCGTCAACTATTAGCAAACGATTGGTTTTGGCAATACTCTTTACGATGTCTTTTCGAATATCGAAAGGAAGCAGTGATTGTACATCAATAATTTCTGCCTCAATCCCGATTTCTACAAGCTCTTTTGCTGCTTGCTCAATGACTCTAAGGGTCGAACCATACGAAACAATAGTGATATCACTCCCTTCTCGAATGTTTTCTACTACTCCGATGGGTGTAGTGAATTCGCCAATATTGGTGGGCATTTTTTCTTTCAGACGGTATCCGTTCAAGCATTCTATTACCAAAGCCGGTTCGTCAGTTTTTAAAAGAGCATTATAGAATCCGGCAGCTTTTGTCATATTACGCGGCACCAAAACGTGAACTCCTCTGATGGCATTAAGGATCATTCCCATCGGAGAGCCCGAATGCCAGATTCCTTCCAGTCTGTGTCCTCTTGTTCGTACGATAAGTGGAGCTTTTTGCCTTCCGTGTGTTCGGTATTGAAGCGTAGCCAAATCATCGCTCATGATCTGAATTGCATATAACAAATAATCCAAATATTGAATCTCAGCGATAGGGCGTAGACCACGAAGGGCCATTCCGATTCCTTGTCCTAAAATAGTGGCTTCTCTAATCCCCACATCGGCTACACGAAGCTCACCGTATTTTTCTTGTAATCCCTCTAAACCTTGGTTTACGTCTCCGATATTTCCGGAATCTTCCCCAAAAATCAAACTCTCTGGATATTTTGAAAAAATAGCATCAAAATTATCTCTGATAATCAATCGGGCATCGACAATTTCTGCCTCCGAGCTATATTCAGGAGCTACTTCTTGGATGTCATATACGGTCTGATCTGATTCAGAGAAAAGATGTGAGCTGAATTTTGGTTGAATTTGTGCCTTATAAGAAGTAATCCAATCAGCTAATTCCTGACGAGTATCTTCTGTAACAATAAGGCGCAATATTTTGCGGGCTGTGCTTATAATATCTTTTCGAATCGGCTCTTTGATAGCTTTTAACTCATTAATTAAGCCTTGGATAAATACTTTATTTGCACTTGATGTTGCTATTTTTTCGAGCAAAAGTACCGCCGTTTTTTGCTCTTCTTTTATCGGATTCAAAAAGTTATTCCAAGCGGATTTTTTACCTTCTAAAACTTGTTTTCTTGCACTTTCGTGAATTTCACTCAGCTCCTCTTCAGAGGCAATATCACTGGCAATCATCCAGAGTTTCATCTGACGGATACAATCAAAATCAGCTTCCCATTGCAAACGCTCAGCATTTTTGTATCGTTCGTGCGAGCCCGAGGTAGAGTGACCTTGAGGTTGGGTAAGCTCTTGCACGTGGATTAAAACCGGAATATGTTGTTCTCTGGCTATTTTTCCTGCTTTTTGATATGTAGCAACCAGTTCAGCATAATCCCAACCTTTTATGGTGAATATTTCGTATCCGTTGGTATTTTCTTCTTTTTGAAAGCCTTTCAAAATTTCAGAGATGTTCTCTTTGGTAGTTTGATGGCGCGCGTGTACTGAAATTCCGTAGTTATCATCCCATACACTCATTACCATAGGTACTTGCAAAACCCCGGCAGCGTTGATGGTTTCAAAAAACAAACCTTCTGAAGTACTTGCGTTTCCGATGGTTCCCCAAGCTACTTCGTTTCCGTTGATCGAAAAGTTGGTGTTGCTTTCTATATCTTTTATGTTTCTATACACTTTCGAAGCCTGAGCCAGACCTAGTAGCCTTGGCATTTGCCCGGCAGTAGGTGAGATATCAGAACTTGAGTTTTTTTGTTGAGTCAGGTTTTTCCAGTTTCCGTTTTCGTCCAGACTGTGCGTGGAGAAATGCCCCCCCATTTGTCTTCCTCCTGACATAGGGTCAAAGTTTATATCAGCATGACCGTACAAACCTGCAAAAAATTGCTCAATAGTCATCTGACCGATTGCCATCATAAAGGTTTGGTCACGATAATACCCAGAACGAAAATCTCCGTTTTTAAAAGCTTTGGCCATCGCCAGTTGAGGCACTTCTTTTCCGTCACCAAAAATTCCGAATTTGGCTTTTCCTGTCAGCACTTCTCGTCTTCCGAGAAGGCTACACTCTCTACTGATAAGGGCTAATTTATAATCATTTAAGACTTCGGTTTTGAAATCTTCAAACGATAAAACTTCTTTATTTTTTGTAGTACTCATTATTTTTGTATATAAAAGGGAATGTGCAAATTTAACGAAAAGCTTTCTATTTAGCAATAGCCAAAAGTTGATGAAATAAATTCATCATATTTGCCCTAAAATTATTTAAAACATAAAAAGCAGTCTTTTTTAAGGTCGTTTTTTGAGAATTATTTAATTTGTCTTTTACATGTTTTTATTTGATTTAACCTGTTGCTATTTTATGCTATCTCTACCAACACCGGGCAATGGTCAGAATGTTTGGCCTCAGGCAGAATTACAGCGCGTTTTAATCGAGGCCCTAGAGGCTGGCTTACCATATTATAATCGATTCTCCAACCTTTGTTGTTGGCTCGTGCGTTAGCTCTGTAACTCCACCAACTGTAATTGTGAGGTTCTTTATTAAAGTGACGGAAGCTGTCGATAAATCCGCTATTGATAAATCCGTCGAGCCAAGCTCTCTCTTCGGGCAAGAAGCCTGATACTTTGGCGTTTCTTATAGGGTCATGAATATCAATAGCTTGGTGACAAATGTTGTAATCTCCGCAGATTATCAAATTCGGAATTTCTTTTTTTAACTCATTTACATAGTTTTGAAAATCATCCATATACTTGAATTTATGTCCGAGTCTTTCGATATTGGTACCCGAAGGTAAATAGAGACTCATTACAGAAAAATCCTCAAAATCCGCTCTTAGATTTCGCCCTTCAAAATCCATATGTTCGATCCCTGTTCCATAAACCACATTTTTTGGAGCTACTTTTGATAGAATTGCTACGCCGCTATAACCTTTTTTTTGAGCTGAAAAATAATATTGATACGGGTAACCCGCCATTTCGATTTCCATCGTAGGAACCTGCTCTTCGGTTGCTTTTATTTCTTGCAAGCATATCACATCGGGGCTGGCTTGTTTGAGCCAATCTAAAAATCCTCGGGCTATGGCTGCTCTGATTCCGTTTACGTTATAGGAGATTATTTTCATTGTTGAGTTAAATAATGATTGTTCTAATTGATGTTTTGGTTGAGTAGCTCCAAAAATAGCACAAAAAAAAGTCGTTTCAAAAAATGAAACGACTTAAACCGTCAATTGGGTAATCAAAAAATAATATAACTATTAACCTTCGATAACTTCAACCTGAGCAGCTACTTTTCCTTTTCTTCCTTCTTCTTCTTGGTAGCTTACTTTATCACCTTCGTTAAGTGATTTTGATTTTAGACCTGTGATGTGAACAAAAATGTCCTCTCCTGTCTCTTCGTCTGTAATGAATCCGTAACCTTTCGACTCATTAAAGAATTTAACTGTGCCTGTTTGCATTGGTAAAAAAAATAATAAATTAATTAGCCGTAAAGATAAAATTTATTATTATACAATCACTATTTATTTTCTTTTTTTACATAAGTTTTTTATCCGGCTCCCAAAGTTTACAATAACCTTAAGAACACTCTCATTCTAAAAAGGTTAAATTGCACCATAAAATCAAAATAAAATATGAATAAAATAAAAATACTTTGGGTAGATGACGAAATCGATTATCTAAAACCCCATATTATCTTTTTGGAAAAAAAGAACTATCAGGTAACTACAACCAATAACGGCCAAGATGCGCTTGATATTTTTGATCAGGAAAATTTTGATGTTGTTTTTCTTGACGAAAACATGCCCGGCTTATCTGGTCTTGAAGTACTCTCAGAAATTAAAGAACGCAAGGCCTCTGTACCAGTAATTATGATTACCAAGAGCGAAGAAGAATATATAATGGAAGAGGCAATTGGTTCAAAAATTTCAGATTATCTGATAAAACCGGTCAACCCGAATCAGATTCTGTTGAGTTTGAAAAAAAACTTAGACCATTCTCGGTTAATCTCAGAGAAAACCACGCTAGATTATCAAAAGGAATTCCGAAAAATATCGATGGATTTGGCTATGGTCAGAACCTATGAAGATTGGATAGATATCTATAAGCGACTACTGTTCTGGGAGCTTCAATTAGAAACTACTGATAATGCAGCAATGACTGAGATTCTTGAAACACAAAAAACAGAAGCCAACATCCAATTCGGTAAATTTATCGAAAAAAACTATGAGTCTTGGTTTGCCCAAGGTGCAGATAAGCCGATTTTATCGAATACTCTTTTTAGAGAATTGGTAGTGCCACACTTGGTGAAAAAAGAACAACCTATACTTTTTGTAGTTATCGATAATATGCGATATGACCAATGGAAAGCGTTTGAACCTATCATAAACAATCATTATAAGCTAGAAAAAGAAACAGCTTACTTCTCGATTCTACCTACCGCTACCCAATATGCTCGGAATGCTATTTTCTCTGGAATGATGCCGCTAGAAATGGAAAAAAAACTTCCTCAGTACTGGAAAAATGACGTTGAAGAAGGCGGGAAAAACTTGTATGAAGCAGAGTTTTTGAGCGAGCATCTCAAGCGTTTAGGCTTGAATATTAAACACGAATATTACAAAATAACTAACTTTAGAGACGGGAAAAAATTAGCAGAAAATTTTAAAGGCATAAAAAACAACGACTTAACTACGGTGGTTTATAACTTTGTAGATATGTTATCGCACGCTAAAACCGAAATGGAAGTGGTTAAAGAATTGGCCTCAAACGACAAATCATACCGTTCGATTACGGTGAGTTGGTTCAAAAACTCTCCGCTGCTTGAGATGATACAGCAAGCACAAAACATGGGCATGAAGCTTATTCTCACTACAGACCACGGCACCATAAATGTGAAAAATCCGAGCAAGGTAATCGGAGACAAAAACACCAGCTTAAACCTGCGTTACAAAACCGGAAGAAGCCTTACTTTTGAAGATAAAGATGTGTATGCCGTGAAAGACCCGAAAAAAATTCAGCTGCCTACTATCAATATGACCAGTTCGTTTATTTTCGCCAAAAACGATCATTTCTTAGCCTATCAAAACAATTACAATCACTATGTGAGCTATTATAAAAACACCTATCAACACGGAGGAATTTCACTAGAAGAAATGATTGTACCATTTTTGATATTTAACCCGAAATAAATGATTAGTCCACCAATAAATATATTTATTGGTGGACTAATCATTTATTTAATATCCTATATAAGGAACTTGGTATTCTTTAAACTCAATACCGTAGGTTTCTAATTCTTCGAGAATCGGCTGATAGACTTCTTTTTTGACCGGAAGCTGCACGCCATACGTTTTTATTTTTCCGTTCAGGATTTGAAGTGCCGCCATAGCAACCGGAAGTCCAACTGTTTTTGCCATAGCCGTATAGGTTTGGTCTTCTCCGAGGGTTACCATTTTTGAGTCGATTTGTTTTTTCTCTCCGTTGAGCTCATAGCCAAATTTATGATACATCACAATCATATCTTTGTCTTCAGGATTTAATTTCCAACTTTCGGAAAGGATTTTTTCAAGGATTTGAGCTGGAGTAGCGTTTTTTAGTCCTACGATTTTATCAGGGTTAAAAATATCAAGCTCGACTAGTTTATCCCAATGGATATCATCTTGTTCGATTCCGAGTTGAAAGCGAGTTTTAAGTTCTACTGAGTCTTTGAGGTCATAAGGCAAAAACGAATTGATAAACTCTCTGTAGCTCATCGTTTCGGAGTTTTCCATCACATAACTATCATCGGTCATACCCAATTGGACAAACATATTCCAAGCTTTTGAAAAACCGACTCTACGAATGGTTCCTCTGTAGAGCGTAAGCGCATCATCCAAGCCATAAACCGAACGGTATTTTAAAGAATCTCTGTTGGCATAACCTTCAAAACGTCCGAAACCTTCGATGTCAAAAAACTCAGTTCGTCGGAATATTTTATGATACGGAATGTATTTGTACCTTCCTTCCTGAATGAATTTTGCTGCTCCGCCCTGCCCTGCCAAAACCACGTTCCGAGGATTCCAAGTGAATTTATAATTCCAAAGATTGGTATCTGATTCTGGAGCAACGAGTCCTCCGCAAAACGATTCGAAAAGTAATATCTTCCCTCCTCTTTCACGAATGTGATCAATTACTTTCATTGCACTCATGTGGTCGATTCCGGGATCAAGACCGATTTCGTTCATGAAAATCAGTTCATTCTTTTTAACTTCTTCGTCTAAAGCCTGCATTTGGTCACTGATATACGAAGCTGTTACCAAGTGTTTTTTGAATTTCACACAATCTTTAGCCACCTCAATGTGCATAAAAGCCGGCAGCATCGAAATTACCAAATCCGAATTCTGAATAGTATTTTCTCTTTCTTCCGAATTCTTAATGTCTAAAGCAATGGCTTTTGCTCTGGGATGATTGTTGGTCTTTTTCTGAGCTAATTCTAAAGATATATCAGCAATGGTGAGTTCTAAATTTTCGCTTTCGGATTTATCCAAAAGGTATTTTATCAGTGATGAAGCAGAACGTCCTGCTCCTATAATTAGGATTTTTTTCATTGGGTTTTCAGTCTATAAACGGAAAGCAAAACTACAATTTTTAAAAGAATAAAGTTATTTTTTGAGATGTAAATCTTCAACTGATTCGGAGGATTTACAATATTTTGCTAAAACGTGAATTTTAAAATTCATTTGGTTTTATACCATAAATTTATATATTTGTTCCTTTAACAAATTTTTAAACTTTTACTTATGAAAAAAATTTTACTATTATTTATCTTTTTAATGCCTTTAGCATTATTTGCTAAATTTTATGACGGAAAAATAATTTACAAAAATGGCGAAACGGTTGATTTACAAATTAGCTTTCCTCTTAACCCAACTGCAAAAAAATTAAAAGTCAAAATTGACGGAAAAACTCAAAAATTAGTAGCTGATGAGATTGCTTACTTTACGGTTACCATTGATAACGGAAACAGTACTTTTCTCTTTAAACGAGTTCAAATAGGGAGCATTGATAAAAACGGAAATCTTAAAAAATTAAGAAAAGGAAACAGGGGTTGGGCAATTGTTGAAAAAGTTTTTAAGAACACGATTATTTATGATGTTGGAACCAAATATGGAGTAAAAAAGGTAAAAGGCACAGAAAAAATGGTTCGTGTGTATGAAGTAGGTATGGACGCAAACCTAATTGGTAAACCAGATGAAGATATTGCCTTTGTGATGTTTGATGCAAGTAAATGGGCATTGAGAATAGGTTTGAAAAGAGCTGAAAAGTATCTTTTTGACAAGTGTCCCGATTTTACTGAAAAGATTAATGTTAAAGAGATGGGCAGAAGAGATGTAGTATATCAAATAGCAGAATTTTATGACGAATGTGCAGAAAACTAATTTAATAACTTTATAAACTTTCAAATGAAAAAATTACTACTTACTCTTGGATTTACTATATGTACAACTTTTTCTTATTCCCAGATGTTTTACGGAGGAGGAGGTTCTGTTTGTCTTGACTGTTACAGCAGTATAGAGGTTGGTGCTGTTTCTTCCAATATATCCGGATTGGATAATAGTTCTCAAAAAATCGGATTTCATTTTGGATATTATTCATACAAATATGTTAGTGAAACCGTTACGTTCCGATTTGGAATATCATACGATAATTTGGGGGCAACATTAGACGACCCTGATAATTTGTTAGAAAGTAACCGCTTAATTATCCATTCCATTAATTTCCCATTGAGTGTACATTATACTTATAACAATCAATTCCAAGGTTTTGCAGGAGGTGAAGCAGGAACTAATTTCTTTGGCAAAATCCCTGCTCGAAAAACAAGCGGTACACAATATGTAGATTATGATTTTAACTCTAACTTTAATCTTTTTGACGCGAGTGTTTTTGTGGGAGCGGGTTATATTTTAGCGAATAATATCGACATCAATTTAAAATATAATTTAGGTGTAACCAATGTAAGTAAAAATGATAACTATGACTGGAAAAAGAATTGGCTTACACTTAGTGTCGCTTATACTTTCCGTGAGTAACTAAATAAAAAGGCTACATTTAGTAAATGTAGCCTTTTTTTATTTCAACCTCTCAATAAGTTTCTCCAAAGAAACCGAAATCTGATCTCCCGAGCTTAAATCTTTCAGGTTATAAGCTTTGTTTTTAATTTCTTCTTCGCCTGCAATCACTACAAACGGAATACCTTTTCTCTCTGCAAACTGAAATTGTTTTGCAAGTTTTGCATTGTCGGGATAAAACTCTGCTTTAATGCCATTTTTACGTAAAGTGGAAATAGCCTGTAGTGCATAGAGTGCTTCGTTTTCTCCGAAATTCATAAACATTACTTTTGAAGTCGTAGTTACATTGTCAGGGAAAAGATTTAGTTCTTCCAAGACCAAATAAATCCTGTCTAAACCAAACGAAATTCCTACTCCGCTCATATTTTTGAGTCCGAAAATACCGGTTAAATCATCATAACGCCCTCCACCTCCGATAGAACCCATAGCCACTTTCGGAGCTTGCACTTCAAAAATTGCTCCTGTATAATAGTTTAGTCCTCGAGCTAAAGTTACATCTATAGTAAGTATCGATTTATTAAGTCCTAATTTTTCGATAGCATCAAAAATAAAACGAAGTTCTTCCACTCCTTTTGTCCCTTCTTCCGAAGTTTGCAAAAGAACTGAAAGTTTATCTAATTTCTCGGTATTGCTTCCCGAAAAGTCAAACAAAACCGATGCTTTTGTGATGGCTTCTTCCGAAATTCCTTTTTCTAACATTTCGGTTTTTACGCCATCTGCTCCGATTTTATCCAGTTTATCTAAAGCTACGGTAAAATCAATCAATTTATCTTTTGCTCCGATTACTTCTGCTATTCCCGAAAGGACTTTTCGGTTATTGATTTTGATAACCGAACCTTCTAAACCTAATTCAGACAACGATAAATCGTATAACTGAACGAGTTCCACTTCTTGCCAAAGCGAATTGGAACCCACTACATCGGCATCACACTGATAAAACTCTCTGAAGCGTCCTTTTTGAGGTCGATCGGCTCTCCAAACAGGTTGAATTTGATAGCGTTTGAACGGAAATTCCAATTCGTTTTGATGTTGTACGACATACCTTGCAAAAGGAACTGTTAAATCATAACGAAGAGCTTTTTCGGAGATTTGAGCAATGAGTTTTTGGCTGTCTTTGTTCGTCAAAAAATCTTCGTTTACCTTAGCCAAATAATCACCACTATTCAAAATTTTAAAAATCAATCGATCGCCTTCTTCGCCATATTTTCCCATAAGGGTTTCAAGATTTTCAAACGAAGGTGTTTCGATAGGTTGGTAACCAAATTTCTCGAAATTACTTTTTATAATTTGCATAATGTAATTCCGCTTTGCTATTTCCTGCGACGAGAAATCTCTCGTGCCTTTTGGTAATCCTGGTTTTGCCATTTTTAGTAAAATAAGCTACAAATTTACTGAATCTTTGTGTAGTATAAAAAATGTATTTCCGAATCAGTATTTTTTTTAGAGAAAAGCAAAATAGAGAACAGAATAAAAACTTCCCTAAAAACAAAAACTCCGAAACCCGAAAAGACTTTAGAGTTTTTGAAAGTTGAAAAATACATACAAGCACTTTATCTTTTTTCCCAGATTTCAGGATTTCTTGAAGTATGTAACACTGCTAAAATATTTACTTTATTTTCTGCTTCAAGGTGTTCAAAATGAATTCCGTACGGAAATTTATTGACAAATACTATGCGAATGTTTGCATAACGAACTTCATAAGTGAGAGGATTTTTTACGATTTGTTTTACTTCTTCTTTTATTTCTTTTAAAAACAACATTCCTAAACCTCTACTTGCCCGATTGTACCAAAGAGCAGCTTCTTTTAAATCTTGGTTTACGATTTCTGCAACCTGTTTTTTAGCTTCCATCTCCTAATTCTTTTTCCAGAGAAGCTATCATTTTATCAAAATCAACCAATGATTCAGGATGATTTTTAATATGGGATTGCCTTCTCAAAACCTCTTGTTGTTGCCATTCAGGAATATCAGAATCTTCTTTTACCGTAATAGAAATAGATTTGTCTTTATAGAAACTTTTTAGTTTTTCTATAAATTCTTCGGAAATTTCTTGTGCAGACGAAAATCGAAATGTAGTGTCCATAACCTATTTTTTATCAAAGATACTATTTTTTCAGAATAAAGAAAACGGAGAACACAACAAAGATTTTAGCGTTTTTTATAACTTACCATACAGGATGGATTTATAAAAAATCAGAGGAATTTGCCTAAATTACTTTTTATGATTTACATAATGTAATTCCGCTTAGCAAGATGAATTGAATTTACAAATCTCCTTTTACCGTAACACCTAACATCAAAACAAAATCGGTGAAGTTTTTGGGTTTTGCAAAATCTCCGTCCCCGAAAGCCATCTGATAGCCGATTCTTGAAGTGATATAAAGATGGGTGTTAAATTCCTGGTCTAAAGTCACTACTTTATACGAAAAATCAATTCCGGGAGTGAGGATATAAAAAGCATCTCGGCCTAATCTTTTGGGAACTTCGACTATAGTAGTTTGCCATATTCCATCAATTTCTTGTGTGGTTTCGGTTGTTTTGGTGTCGTTTCGATCTCTTAAGGTAACGATCGAGGCTCCATTCGCCAAAAAAGCTCCAACCGTAAGCTTTTCGCTGTTTAGAAAATCGTGCTGAACAACAGAATTTAGCGTAACATGATGCATTAGAGTTCTGTCAGTTAGGAAGTTGAAACCCTGATTGTATTTTTTAAAAGTATAGTCCACCCCTAGTCCTAAAGAAAGTTTTTCGCCTACATAATAGCGTGCGGTTAAATCTGCTCCGATATGATTCCCTTTGAGAATAGGTTGATAATTAACTCCTCCGAATACAGCCAATTGATTATTCGATTGGGCAAAAATCATCATTGAAAAAAGCAAGGTGATATAAGTAGTAATCGTTTTCATAAGTAAGGTTTTGGGCTAAAATCTCAAAAAGCAAGCCAAAAAGAAAACCGCATTCTTATTCGGAATACGGTTTTGGTTTAGCCCTATAAATTAAGTTTTTTTAGTTTTGAGTGTGTTGCGAAACATCCATCACAGGCAATAATCCTTCAGATGGCATATAAATAATTTGAGGCAAATTACCTTTATCAGCCAATTTTTCAAGCGTACGGATAAACAAATATTGGTTGTAAACCGTATTCAACGTTCCGTTTTCTATACTCATTGCTTCTGCCATTCCTTTTGCCCTTTCGATTTCGGCTTGTGCATTGAGCTTTTCAGCTTCCAAACGAGCTTTGGCTTCTTCGACCAAAATACGTCTGTTTTGTTCGGCTTTTGCCATTTCGGCTTTTCCTGCCATTTCTTGTTGCCAAACATTATAGGTCGGCAAACCAAACATCATCACTACAACTGCAATGATAATCAGTATAAAAATTCCTAAAATTGATTTTTGTGATTTCATAAGTTTTGATTTTTATTAAAAAATTTACTTTCGCAAAGTAATAAATGCAACTAATTCTGTTGTATTTGCATTCTGACTATAATAGCTGAATGAAACGCTAATTACTTCATAACCATCTTTTGATTTCTCATTTAGAAATTGTTCCACTTCTTGAGATAATTTCTCTTTCATTCCCGAGAATGAAGACGGTGTACTGAGTGTAAATACTTCGTGTTTTTTCATTTTTACAACTATTTTTCGGTTAACCTACAATAATGTTTAATAAAAATAATCTGCTGAAAGTGCCTCTAAATAAGTTAAAAACCAAACTCCGTTTAGAGAGGTTCCGTGATCAGGTAATGACTCAACCATACTGAATTTTATCCTTCTACCAGGCGTTAACAAGTCTCTGAGATTAAATGAACATGCATGACACATTTCTGTATCTGCAATATAATCTGGAGATTCTATTGAAACGTCCCAATTTTCTCCATTGAGATTTCTGAAATATTCACTAAATTCATTTGAAGTTTCTATTATCCTTACTTGAAAATATTCTGTATTCTTTGCTACATCAGTCACTACTCCATAAAGATACCCATCTGCATTAAACCAATTAGGATATCTTTCGTTATACAAATGTTCTTTAGCAACCACCATTTCTTTAGTAAATTTATAGAAATCAGAAGGTTTATCTGTTGGGGCTGGCGGAAGAGCTGATTTATATCTTTGAGAGTTTGCTTCCTCCCACCCTTTTTCAATTGCTTTTAACCGCCTATTCTTAGCGGGGTGAGTATCGCTATCATATTCCAAAGCTAAAATCTGCATAGCTTTCAAAGCCTGAGCCTTAGTTGCCCCCATTTTGTATAGTACGAATCCACTAAATTGATCAGCTTCTAATTCATATTTATGATTCGACCCTATTCCTGTTTCTGTGTGACCACTTAAATGATGTCCTATTTCATGAGAAAGTATTGAAACAGATGTCCAAAAGGTATCAGAATACCATTCAAGATCATTAAATAATTTAGAGTCATAAACAATTATACGTTCATTCTCAATTATTGTAGCAAACGCGTTATTTATGTAATCCGCTCTATAGACTTTAAAATTATTAGGCAAACCAGAATATGAAATAATATTTTCAATAATTTGTGAAACTCTTTCTTCTGCTGGTAAAAACGTTGTCTCTATTTCTATTAAAGTTGTAAATCCACATCCTTTGATTTTATTATTAACAATTTTCTCGGACTGTATTTGAGACTCTTCAAAAACTCCCTTTTTACATCCAACAATCATTAGACAAATAAAAACTATATTAAATACTTTTACTTTCATTCTCAATCAAAATCACATTTATTGTAAAGATAATAAAACAAAAAACATTTCATGCACTTTATTAAGAGAGCGTAACATTTAAATCACCCTACTAGTAGAAACTTAATTAAAAAATATCGAAAAAAGCGATTTTTTTCATGTTCTTAAAACCCAGCCAAATTAATAATTTTCCCAGGAACGATAATTACTTTTTTCGGTTCACGACCTTGTAATTGTTCTTGGGTTCTGCTGTCTGCCAAAATTATTTTTTCGATTTCTTCTACCGATAAATCAAGTGGAAGATTGATTGTAAAACGCATTTTCCCGTTGAACGAAACCGGATATTCCTTATCGGATTCTACCAAATGTCTTTCTTCGAAAATCGGGAATGGAGCCGTAGAAACACTTTCTTGATGACCTAAAGCACGCCATAATTCTTCTGCAATATGCGGAGCATAAGGCGAAATCAAAATTGCCAACGGTTCTAAAATCGCTCTGTGATGACATTTTTGTTGCGAGAGTTCGTTCACGCAAATCATAAACTGTGAAACCGAAGTGTTGAACGAGAAGTTCTCAATATCTTCTGTTACTTTTTTGATGGTTTTATGCAGTGATTTGTACATTTCTTTGGTTGGCTCTTCGTCGGTAATGTTCAGACCATTATCGTCAAAATACAACCTCCATAGCTTTTTCAAGAAACCAAAAACTCCTGTAATCCCAGCTGTATTCCAAGGTTTGGCTTGCTCTAGCGGGCCCAAAAACATCTCGTACAAACGCAAGGTATCTGCTCCGTATTCGTTACAAATATCATCTGGATTAACTACATTAAAAAATGATTTGGACATTTTCTCAACTTCTCTATTTGCGAAAATTTTATCTCCAGAGTATATAGTTGAATAATCAAAATCTCCTGAATGATTTTTATTTGACCTTAATAGATTTAGATTGATTTGGTTTGTAACGGGATCAACAACCGAAATATCGATTCTTTTAGGGTAATAGTTTATATCTATTAAAAATCGTTTAAAAAGGTGTACATAATTTGGATTATATTTCTGAATAAACTCAATATAAGAATCTTCCAAAACTTTTATTTTCCCAATCAACTCAACATCTTCATCAGTCAATACACTTTTAATTTTCTGTTCATTTTCATACAGTAGATTGGTATCATTTTCATTAATTATTTGAATTAAAATATCAATCCAATTAGACTTTTTTTGAGTATTATAATCAACAATACCTATTTTGTGTTTTAATTCGATAACTTTTTTATATAAATCATACTCAATTAAATAGATAGGTCTTATAAGATTATCACTATCAACAAATGGTGTGTCACCTGATGTTTGTTGATGTAAACTGTGATCTACAACATACACATAAGCACTCATTCCTAAAATCATTCCTTGGTTGATGAGTTTTTTAAACGGTTCTTCGGTAGGAGCAAATCCTCTGTCTTTTAAGAATTTATTCCAAAAACGGCTGTACAACAAATGTCCTGTAGCGTGCTCACTACCTCCGATATACAAATCTACATTTTGCCAATAGTCCAACGCTTCTTTTGAGGCAAATTCTTCTTTTTCTCTTTCTTCAGGAGCTTGCATATAACGCATCCAATACCAAGACGAACCTGCCCAGCCTGGCATTGTGTTTAACTCAAGCGGAAAAATATCCTCCCCTAACCCCTCCAAAGGAGGGGAACAAACACTATTCGTTTTTGTATTCCAATGCCATTTTTTTGCATTTCCGAGTGGTGGTTGACCGTCTTCGGTAGGTAAATATTTCTCTACTTCTGGCAATCGAATCGGCAAATGTTTTTGGTCAATCATCTGTGGCAAACCGTTCACATAATATACCGGAAACGGTTCTCCCCAATAGCGTTGACGCGAAAAAACCGCATCACGCAAACGGTAGTTTACTTTGGCTTTTCCGGCTCCTATTTTTTCTAATTCTTCGATAATTTTTGCCGTTCCTGCTTTATAATCCAATCCGTTTAAGAAATCGGAATTTTCATAAACAAATCCGCTTTTTTCCGTAAAAGCTTCCTCCGAAATATCTTTATCGAAGATGTTTTTTATCGGTAGGTTAAAATGCTTGGCAAACGCATAATCACGTTCGTCTCCACACGGCACTGCCATAACCGCTCCGGTTCCGTAACCTGCCAATACATAATCGCCAATCCAAACCGGAATCGGTTCTCCCGTAAACGGATGTTCTGCATACGCTCCTGTGAAAACTCCCGAAATGGTTTTTACATCAGCCATACGCTCACGTTCCGAACGTTTTGCAGTCTTTTCAACATACTCTTCTACCGCTGCTTTTTGCTCTGGAGTCGTGATTTGAGCAACCAACTCGTGTTCAGGAGCCAAAGTCATAAACGAAACTCCGAAAATCGTGTCAGGACGAGTCGTAAATATCCTCAC
Source organism: uncultured Flavobacterium sp. (assembly GCA_964409345.1). Classification (GTDB taxonomy): domain Bacteria; phylum Bacteroidota; class Bacteroidia; order Flavobacteriales; family Flavobacteriaceae; genus Flavobacterium. Next base: position 26,308 of record CAYPCZ010000013.1, read on the forward strand.
CCCCAACCCCTCTCCAAAGGAGAGGGGGGCAGGGATGGCCTCTAATTCTGATTTTATCTTTTGAAGAACGTTTTGCAAGTTATTTAAAACTTCTTCATTTGTAAAACGGATAACTTTAAAACCTCTTTTATTCAGAACAATTGTTCGTTTCTCGTCATATTCTTTCTGTTCAACAGTTGTATGATAGCCTCCATCAACTTCAACAACCAACTTTTTGGATAAACATACAAAGTCAACAATAAAGTCATCTATTAAATGTTGTCTTCTGAATTTATCATCCAAATTGCGATTTCGTAATTCTTGCCACAACATATTTTCAGTCTCAGTAGGCTCTTTTCTCATTCTTTTTGCTTCGTTGATAAGCAAATGAGAGTTGTTCCCTCCTGTCATATAATTAGGAACGGTTTCCGCTCCCCCTCCTTTGGAGGGGGTTGGGGGGAGGATTTCGAACACTACTTCTGCCCCAACACTCTTCCCAATCCAATTTCTTTGGCTTTCTTTCAGGCTTTCGGTCCAATCAATCGTATCAAGTCCTTGTAATAAGCGTTCTGCATAAGCGGAAATTCGCATACTCCATTGGGTCATTTTTTTGCGGATAACAGGATGTCTTCCACGCTCGGAAACCCCATTTACGATTTCGTCGTTAGCTAAAACCGTTCCCAAAGCCGGGCACCAGTTTACCTCGGTTTCAGCTAAGTAAGTTAATCTATATTTTAATAAAATTCGTTGTTGTTCTTCACGAGAAAAAGCCTTCCACTGCTCAGCTGTGAAGATTTCGATATCATCATCCGAAACGGCATTTACACTTACATTTCCTTCTTTTTCGAATTTTAGAATAAGTGAACAAATGCTTTCGGCTTTATCACTGTCTTTATCATACCAAGATTCAAACAATTGGGTGAATATCCATTGGGTGTGTTTGTAATATTCCGGGTCAGAAGTGCGAACTTCTCTACTCCAATCAAACGAAAACCCGATTTTGTCTAGTTGCTCACGGTATCTTTTGATATTGGTTTCGGTTGTGATGGCAGGATGTTGCCCTGTCTGAATTGCATATTGTTCTGCAGGCAATCCGAACGAGTCATATCCTTGTGGATGCAAGACATTAAACCCTTTATGACGTTTGAATCGAGCCACGATATCAGAGGCGATATAACCTAGCGGATGCCCTACGTGTAGCCCCGCTCCAGACGGATACGGAAACATATCCAACACATAATACTTGGGTTTATCGGATTGATTTTCTGCTTTAAAAGTCTGATTCTCTGCCCAATATTTTTGCCATTTCGGCTCGATTTCACTTGGAGTATATTTCACTTCTTTATTATTTTAAATTTTGAATTCTTTATTTCAGGTAGTAACATTCCGCCAACTCCCTTCTCGAAAATTTAATAGGGCTTATTCTATCATCACCTGTTTTTTCTTAGTCCCTATATCCTCTGGAGCAAAGCGGAGAGATACAAGTAAAAGCAACAACTTGTCTGAATAAAAATTTTTTTGCTCCTAAAAAAATAAAAACATCGCAAATTTAAGGTTATTACACTAAAGTAAAAAGTTTGTACGTTATAAAGTATTCCACTAAATTTGTTACTTTTACGCTTTAAAACCAAATCTATGGGTTCCTCTTTTGAAAAATACCAAAAACGAAGATTGATTTCGTCTTATTTTTCGGTTATTTTGAGTATCTTTTTAGTTCTGTTTCTACTAGGAACATTAGGGCTATTTGTGATTAACTCAAAAAAATTATCAGATAATTTCAAAGAAGAAATTCCGATGACTATTTTTTTTGACAAAGATGCCTCAAAAGAAGCCGTTGAAAAATTCGGAGCATTTATCGCTGATAAAAACTACATCAATACGGCCGTTTATATCACCAAAGAGCAAGCTGCAGAACAACACCAAAAAGATTTAGGAGAAGACTTTGTGGAGCATTTAGGTGCTAATCCGCTTTCGGATTCGTATGACATCCGACTAAAAGCCGATTATGTGGTTTCGGATAGCCTTACTAACATCGTGAACGAACTTAAAGAACAAAACCAAGTAAAAAGTGTGAACTATGACAATGTTTTGGTAGATATGGTCAACGAAAACATCCGTAAAATTAGTCTTTGGATACTCATTATAAGTGGTTTTTTCTGTCTGATTGCCGTATTGCTAATCAATAGCTCTTTACGCTTATCTATATACTCCAACCGATTTATTATCAAAACCATGCAAATGGTTGGAGCCACCAAATCGTTTATCAGACGTCCGTTTGTCTGGAGAAATATGCGACTGGGCATCATCGGAGCGGTATTGGCCATTGTAGCGCTATATGCAGGAATGTATTATATCGACAAAAAGTTCCCGCAATTTGGGTTTATCAACGATTATACTTCGATGGGAATCATATTCGGAGGAATTATTGTTTTCGGAATTCTTATCACTTGGATAAGCACATTCTTTGCCACACAACGATTTTTAAATCTAAGAACAGACGATCTTTATTAGCATATAACTTAAAGTAAGGTCTAAATATACCCCACAAATTATGAAACACGAATTTTTATTCAAAAAAATCAATTATACTATTCTACTGGTCGGAATCGGAGTAATTGCTCTGGGATTCCTACTAATGGTAGGCGGAGGAAACGACAACCCTAACGAATTTAACGAAGCTATTTTTAACTTTAGAAGAATACACCTTGCTCCTGCTCTTGTGATTTTAGGAATGGGGATTTCGTTTTATTCTATTTTCAAAAAAGATAAAAAACAAGACCAATAATGAGCGAAATTATCAAAGCTTTAATCGTCGGGATTGTTCAGGGTTTAACTGAATTTCTCCCTGTCTCGTCTAGCGGACACATTGTGATAGCTCAGGAAGTTTTAGGTCTGGAACACAACGAACAAGAAAATCTGATTTTTGCCATCGTGCTTCATTTTGCGACTGCACTCAGCACGATTGTAATTTTTAGAAAAGATATTCTACAAATCTTTAACGGACTTTTTCAATTCAAACAAAACGATGAATTTCGGTTTGCTCTAAAGATTGTCCTGTCAATGATTCCGGCTGCTCTTGTAGGGGTTTTGCTAAAAGATACCCTCGAAGAATTGTTTTCGAACCTACGCTTGGTCGGGTTTATGTTATTGGTTACAGCAACCTTACTTTTTATTGCAGATAAAGCAAGAAATACGGGTAAAGATATCGGTTTTAAAGATTCGTTTATTATTGGGCTTGCTCAGGCTGTAGCTGCTCTTTTTCCGGGAATTTCTCGTTCGGGCTCTACGATTTCTACCTCTATCTTGTTAGGTAACGACAAGAGTAAGGCCGCTCGTTTTTCGTTTTTGATGGTACTTCCGCTTATTTTAGGAGCTGCTGCCAAAATGTATTGGGATGCTAAAACCGAAGGCACAACCAGTATCGAAGATTTTGAATTCATGCCACTTCTTGTAGGCTTTTTGGCGGCATTCTTTTCTGGACTTCTTGCCTGTAAATGGATGATCGAATTCGTAAAGAAAGCCAAACTAAAATATTTCTCGCTCTATTGTACTATAGTGGGAATGTTTGTAGTTGTATATACGTTTATTTAAAGAAAATAGAGAGTAGAGAATAGACGAAAAATAATTTCGTGCCTCTCTTCAAGATGATAATGGAAGAACAAAACCAGTACCAACAAGGCAAAATATTACTGATTGACAAACCCCATACATGGAGCTCATTTCAGGCAGTTAATAAAATAAAATATACGCTAAAGCGAAAATACAACTTACCTAAATCTTTTAAAATCGGGCATGCCGGAACGCTTGATCCGCTCGCTACAGGACTACTTATTGTCTGTACCGGAAAATTCACTAAGCGAATTACTGAGCTTCAAGGAATGCCTAAAGAATACACCGGAACCATCATTGTAGGTGCCACAACGCCTTCGTATGACTTGGAAACCGAAATAAACGAAACCTTTGAAACCACCCATATCACAGAACAGCTGATTCAAGGAACTACTCAACAGTTCATCGGAGAAATCAATCAAAAACCACCTGTTTTTTCGGCTATCAAAAAAGACGGAAAACGCTTGTATGAACACGCCCGAGCAGGAGATGAAGTCGAGATAGCCTATAGAAAAGTTACCATTGAATCGTTCGAAATCACAAATATTTCGCTTCCCGAAATAAACTTTAGAGTTGTTTGCAGTAAAGGAACTTATATCCGTTCGCTCGCTTATGATTTTGGCTTGGCACTCCGTTCTGGGGCCTATCTTTCTGCTTTAAGACGAACAAAAATCGGAGAGTTTTCGGTTGAAGATGCCATAAAAGTAGAAGAGTTTGAAGGGTAAAACTTCTTACGATACAAAAACAAAAAATCCTGAATTAACAACTTATTCAGGATTTTTTTATTGAGAGATTGTTTTGACTATTTTACACCTTTCAGTTCAACGTCAAACACCAAGATAGCATTGGGTGGAATCACTCCGCCTGCACCTGCTGAACCATATCCTAAGTGTGGTGGAATTATAAAACGGGCTTTGTCTCCTACGTTCAACAAAGTAATTCCTTCGTCCCATCCGGCAATAACCTGACCGACACCCAAAGAAAATTCGATAGGTTGGTTTCTTTTGTATGAAGAGTCAAATACTTGTCCGTTGTCTAAAGCTCCTGTATAATGTACTGAAACCGTTTTCCCTTTTTGTGCCTTAGGTCCGTTTCCTTTTTCGATAACTTTATAATAAAGACCGCTTTGGGTTGTATCAAAACCTTCGGTTAGCTTTTGCATACGCTCTTCTGCTTGGCGTTTTTCTTCTGCCAAACGCTTCTCGCGAGAGCCTTCGAAAGTTCTGAAAGCTTCGATAGCATTCCAATTTTGCGCCTCTTCGCCTTGTCTAATTATTTCTAAGCTATTGATTATATCTTCTTGCTCGATAGCATCGACCACATCCTGACCTTCTACCACATATCCGAAAACAGTATGGTTGTTATCAAGCCACGGAGTTGCTACATGTGTAATAAAAAATTGCGACCCGTTGGTTCCTTTTCCTGCATTAGCCATCGAAAGTACTCCCGGTCTGTCGTGTTTTAAATCATCACGAAATTCGTCGTCAAACTTATAACCCGGATCTCCTGTACCTGTCCCGAGCGGGCAACCTCCTTGAATCATAAAATCTGATATGACTCTATGAAACTTAAGTCCGTCATAATAAGGTTTTCCTTGCGGACGTGCCGCGTTTTCTAGATTTCCTTCTGCAAGACTCACAAAATTACCTACCGTTCCCGGCGTCTTATCGTGTGTCAATTTTACCAGAATTATTCCTTTATTGGTGTTGAATTTAGCGTAGATTCCGTTTTCCATAATTTTTTGCTTTTTATAAAGTAGCAAAGGTACATTTTATTTAGAAGTTAGAAATCACGATTAAGTATTTTTTAGGAAGTAATGAAATTACTACTATTACGCCTGAATCAAAATATTACGATTTTTGACTTCTGATATCTAAAAACATTTTACTACCTTTGCCCCATCTCAAAGGGGTGCTCTAAATAACGAGCTGAGATTATACCCAACGAACCTGGGCAGGTAATGCTGCCAAGGGAAAGATAACAAAACCATAGAGTGCACGCTATATTTTGTTATCAAACAAAATCAATTATTAATTAACCAAAAGAATAATTGCCCCTTTTATTCGTGAAAACTTTATTTACGAATGAAAACTTTATTCATTACAAAAGTCAAAAGTCAAAAGTTAACAGTCAAAAATTTATTGCTTACTGCCTATTGCCTAGTGCCAGCTACTATGCTTTCTCAGCAACCTCAAGACAGTATCGTTGTTAAAGATGAAGTGATAGATGAAGTGCTTATCACCAGTATTAGAGCTACCAGTCAAACTCCGGTTACTTTTAGTAACATTGACAAAGAAGAACTCAAACAACGCAATTTAGGTCAAGACATTCCTACTCTTATGAATTACCTGCCTTCGGTAGTGATGACCTCTGATGCCGGTAATGGGATCGGGTATTCAGGTATTCGAGTGCGTGGTTCAGATGCGACTCGTATTAACGTAACGATCAACGGAATTCCTTATAATGATTCTGAAAGTCACGGAACATTTTGGGTAAATATGCCCGATTTGGTCTCGTCGGTTGAAAACATTCAGTTGCAACGTGGTGTCGGAACTTCTACTAATGGTACCGGTGCTTTTGGGGCCAGCTTAAACTTGCTTACCGATGCTATTTCAGAAAAAGCAAGTGCCGAGATTTCTAATAGTTTTGGGAGCTATAACACCCGAAAACATAACATAAAGTTCTCGACCGGGAAAATTGCTCATAATTTTGAACTATCCGGAAGATTGTCTAACATCAAATCAGACGGATATATAGATAGAGCATGGGTAGATATGAAGTCTTACTTTTTGCAAGGAGCTTATCAAGATGAAAAACGATTGATTAAAGCTGTGCTTTTCGGAGGCGATCAGGTTACGTATCAAGCTTGGAACGGTCTTGAAGATTTAGACCAACTTAATAATGACCGTAGGTATAACACTTCGGGTGAAATGTATGACGCAGACGGTAATTTTTTAGGGTTTTATAAAAACGAAACCGATAATTACAAACAAGATCATTATCAACTGCACTGGAACGAAAGAATCTCTGATTATTGGAGTACTAATCTTGCCTTTCATTATACCATCGGAAAAGGATTTTATGAAAATTACAGAAATGGTAACGACCTCTCTGATTATGGTATCGCTCCTGTCGAGGTTAATGGCGAACTTATAGAAGAATCAAATGTGGTGAGACAGAAATGGTTGGACAATGATTTTTACGGAACTGTTTTTTCGGCTAATTACAGAAATAATGGATGGAATGTGATTTTAGGCGGAGGTGCTAATAAATATAAAGGCGATCACTACGGCTATATTACTCATGTCAGAGAAGTTCCGACGGAAAATTATCCGCATCAGTATTATTTTGATACGGCAACCAAAACTGATTTGAACTTTTATGCAAAAGTCAATTACCAAATCAACTACCGTTGGAATGTCTTTGCTGATATGCAATACCGGACAGTTTCATATCAAGCCAATGGCCAAGAAACAGGATTAGTAGATGATACGTTTGATTTCTTTAATCCAAAAGCGGGCTTAACTTTTTCGGTAAATCAAGATAATAATCTGTACTTTTCGTATGCCCGTGCCAATCGCGAACCTAACCGTGATGATTATGAAAACGGAAACCCAAAACCCGAAACCCTCAACGATTTTGAGTTAGGCTGGAGGCTATCTAAAGAAAAATTCAAACTGAACCTCAACGGATATTATATGCGTTATCAAAATCAATTGATTTTAACCGGAGCTTTGAATGATGTAGGTGCTCCTGTGAGAGAAAACTCGGGAGATAGTTACCGATTAGGGATTGAGGCAGACGCAGCGATTATAGTCACCGAAAGATGGATTTTACGCCCGAATATTGCAATTAGCCGAAATGAAAATATTGATTTTTATGCCGAGCGAGATGGCGTGTTACAAAACCTAGGCAATACGAATATTGCTTTTTCGCCTGATGTGGTTTTCTCAAATATTATTACCTTTATTCCGGTAGAGAACCTGCAGGTTTCGCTTTTGCAAAAATATGTTGGTCAGCAGTATATGAGTAATCTGGATTTGAAATCCTCAAGGCTGGATAGTTATTTTATCAATGATCTGAATGCTTCTTATACCATCAGACCTAACAAGGTTTTTGAATCAATTACTATTTCAGCGCTTATAAATAATATTTTTGACCAAAAGTATATTTCAAACGGATATTTCTATTCGTATGATGATAATTGGAGCGACCCTGATAGTATTACTACCATAGACGGCGCGGGCTATTACCCGCAAGCCACAAGAAACTTTTTAGTTGGTCTGACACTTACTTTTTAACTAAACCATAAAAACCCGAGTAAATTCGGGTTTTTATTTTTTACGCAACCTTCCAGCCTTTTTTGCATCTTAGCAGTAAAAGATTTTAAATTTATGAAAAAGATTTTTTCCTTATTAAGCTTAATTGTTTTTTGTGTATCTTGCAGTCTAGATGATAACGATTATCCGAATTATCACATCACAACCGTAGCAATCACAAATGTTGACATTCCTGAAGTTTTTATTCAAGGTAAAACTTATGGCATCACGGTCTATTATGATAGACTCTCTACTTGTCATTACCCTAATGGCATTTATTATTCATCAGAGCCAAACAACACCAGAATTATAGCTGCACAAAACATTGTTTATCACAGGAGTGATTGTGATACTGAAATTGATGATGAAGATTTGGTTCAGGAAATGAGTTTTAACTTTTGGGCAACTCAAACTACGGGCTCTGTCTATACGTTTAAATTCTATCAAGGAACGGATCAAAACGGAGAAGATTCTTTTTTAATCGTTGAAGTTCCGGTTGAAGAATCAGTAGAGGTGATTCCTTAAAAAAAGTATTATAAGCACTAATTTCTAAATAATGGACATCAAACAGCTCATACTTGACTGCCAAAATAATGAGCCAAAGGCTCAAGAGCAGTTGTATCGCTTGTTTTCGTCTAAGGTATTTTCGATTTGCTTGAAATATTCACGAAATTATGAGGAAGCCCAAGATAATCTGCAAGATGGGTTTTTGCTTATTTTTAAAAAAATAAATCAGTTTAATTTTAAAGGTTCTTTTGAAGGTTGGGCAAAAAGAGTAGTTACCAATCATATCTTGCAACAATATCGAAGTGCTGTAGTTTTTGAAGTCATAAAAGATAATACCACCGAAGAAATAAGCCTTGAGATAGATTCGGAAGAAGACATTTCGATGGATTATCTGCTTAAAATTATTCAAGAACTTCCCGACCGTTATCGGTTGGTTTTTAATTTATATGTATTAGATGGCTATTCACACAAAGAAATAGCTTCAATGCTTGAGATCAGCCAAGGAACATCCAAATCAAATCTAGCACGAGCCAAAATGATATTGAAAGAAAAAATAGACAAAACAGCTATAAAAATTATCAATACCAGAGAAATATGAAAGAGGAAAAAAATATAGAACGTCTTTTTCAAGAAAAATTCAAAAGCTTTGAATCACAGCCTCCTATTGATGCATGGAATAACATTCAAAAAAAGCTACATCCTGAAGGGCAAAAAAGAAGAGGGATTCCGCTGTGGATAAAATTTTCAGGCATTGCAGCTGCTCTGCTACTTGGGGGGTTTCTTGTCACTCATAATTTTTCGGGAGACACTACAGAACAACTCACTGACATTAAGCAATTAGAAATCAACCAAGGTTTTGATAAACCTATCGAACAAATTGTTTTTGAAAATAAAACACCTACGCAAACTCAATCTGACACAACTACTGCTAAGATAACTTTGGAAGACTTAGTGCAAAGTGAACAAAGCTCGAATCTTCAAAATCAAAGCCTGACTCAAAATAAAATCGATCAAGCTACCGATGTTTTTCTTTTAGATAGTAGCGTTAAAACTGAACAAAAAAACAACATTACAAATCAAGCTCATACCGACCAAAACATAGCTAAAACTTTGTTAACCGAAAAAGAGGTTAATCCAGGAACAGAAAACACTATAGAAACAAACATCCAAAATCAATCAGAAACCATTACAGAAAATCAACACGCTTCATCATACAAAAAATCAAATTCTATTTCGCACCCAACAACCATCTTTGATGATAAAGAAGATAATGCTTTGGTCGCTGAAGAAGTTAACACATTACAAGATCTTTTGGACAAGCAGAATCTTGATCAAGAGCAGCCCGTACAGCTAACCACTTCTATAAATAGATGGAAAATAACCCCAAATGTTGCTCCTGTTACGATGAATTCCCTCTCTCAAGGATCTCCACTTTCTGATGAGTTTGCCAACAACTCAAAAGACTTTGAATCTATAGTGGGCTACGGCTTGGGGATAAACTATGCCATTACCTCTAAGCTAAACATCAGAACAGGAATAAACAAACTAACACTCGGCTATAATACCAATGAGGTTTTGGCATATGCCACCTTGCAAACTACTGAAGTTTTGGGCAACAGAACCAATATTACCTTTGATAAAAATAGTCAAAATATTGTATTGAGGTCAGAAGATAATTTTACTCTTATTCACGAATTCTTAAGCCCCGAAAAAGGGCAACTCAATCAAAGAATCGGGTATGTTGAAGTGCCTGTTGAGCTTTCGTACAAACTTTTAGACAAGCGTTTCGGAATAGATATTATAGGAGGAATGAGTACCCTCTTTTTGAATGAAAACAAAATATCAGTCATTTCTGATGGCATGAGCATTCCTATAGGAGAGGCCAATAACCTAAGTGATATTCACTTCAGTACCAATATAGGTTTGGGTTTTCGATATGAAATTTTCAAATCGTTTGAAGCCAATCTCGAACCGATATTTAAATACCAAATGGGTACTTTTAGCAAAAATGACGGAAATTTCAAGCCTTACATAGTAGGACTATACACCGGATTAAGTTTTAAATTTTAAAAGAAAAGACATCGTTGTGATGTCTTTTTTCGTAATTTAGGTGCGTTGTTTTGTAAGTTGACCCTTTATGATAAGATATTTTCTACCTGTTTTTTTTGTGTTTTTCTTTTTCGGAAATGTATTTTCTCAGACCAAAGAGTTACCTGATTTCGGTGAGAAAGCTCCGAAAGTAGGATTAGTGCTTAGTGGGGGTGGGGCAAAAGGCTTGGCTCATATTGGCGTTCTGAAGGTATTAGAAGAAGAAGGTGTGCAGGTAGATTTTATCGGAGGAACCAGTATGGGGGCTATGATTGGCGGGTTGTATGCTGCTGGCTATTCAGTAAGTCAACTGGATTCTATATTTAGAACAACTGACTTTGATCAGGTTGTACAAGATAATTTGCCTCGGAGTGTAAAATCAGCTTACGATAGAGAAAATGACGAAAAATATGCTCTTACACTCCCTTTTCAAAACTTCAAAATCAGCTTTCCTTTGGCACTTTCGAAAGGGCAAAACACATTCAATTTGTTTAGTCAATTGATGTATGATGCCCGGTTTGTTAATGATTTTAAAGAGTTGCCGATTCCGTTTGTGTGTATTGCTACGGATGCCGAAACAGGCGAAGAAGTCGTGCTTAGATCGGGAAATCTGCCTCAAGCAGTAGTAGCAAGTGGCACTTTTCCCTCACTCTTTTATCCGGCAGTAATCGACGGGAGATATTTGATAGATGGAGGAATTGTAAATAATTATCCTATCGAAGAGGTTAAAAAAATGGGAGCAGACTTGATTATCGGAGTGGATGTGCAAACTGATTTATTCGGTAGAGAAGATCTTGCTTCTGCTACTAAAATCGTCATGCAAATTGTCAATTTTCAGATGCTCCGAACCATGGAAGAGAAGCAACAAGCCACCGATATTTATATCAAACCAGATATTACGGGCTATAATGTTATTTCGTTTGGCGAAGGCAAGAAAATCGTAGAAAACGGAGTTACAGCAGCAGAGCAATATAGAGAACAGTTTCAAGAAATAGCCCAGCTTCAACAGAGAAGCAAAATAGAAGAAAGAAAAAAGATTAGACACGAGCCATTTCTTAACACTATTTCTTCAATCGAAATACGTGGAGCCGAAAACTATTCGCGCGCTTATATTTTAGGTAAACTGAGGTTTAAGCCCGGAGAAGAAATTTCTTTTTTAGAATTTCAAGAAGGTTTTAACAGGCTGAATGCCACACAAAACTTTAAAACCATTGGCTATCATTTCGAAAAAGAAAAAGGTTCAAATGGAGATAAACTTGTTATTGAGCTAAAAGAAGACAACATTAAGACATTCTTGCGGTTTGGTCTGCATTATGACGAACTGTATAAAAGTGGTTTGCTTTTGAATGTTACACACAAAAACCTATTAAGCCGCAATGATATAATTTCCGGAGACTTAATACTAGGCGATAACTTTCGTTATGACCTTCATTATCACATAGATAATGGGTTTTATTGGAGCTTCGGATTTAAATCTCGGTTTAATCAATTTAAATCAGAAGTTCCTATTAACTTCTCTGAGTTAATTCCTGATTATCAAGGCCTTAAGAATATTAGTGTCAATTATTATGACTTTACGCAACAAGCGTATATGCAAACCATTTTTAAACAAGTATTTTCGGTGGGAGTAGGGCTCGAATATAAGGTTATTGATATAAACTCCGGAACAATCACCATAGACGAACAAGATTTTAATGATGTGGTTCAAAGTTCTAACTTCCTGAGTGCTTTTAGTTATATCACTTTGGATACCTATGATAAAAAATATTTTCCGAAAAACGGAGTTTATTTTGACGGAAATTTTAAATGGATTCTTAATTCGACCGTACTCGGAGATAAATTAGGTCGCTATTCTATTGTGCAAGGTGAGCTGGGCTATGCCAAAACATTTTTTAATCGGTTTACTTTTCTTTTGAATAACGAAGTTGGGTTTAGTATCGGGAAAAGTGACGGTGTTCTGGATTTTTTACTCGGAGGCTACGGCTATAACACTATTAATAATTTTAAGCACTTTTATGGTTATGATTTTTTGAGCATTAAAGGTAACAGCTACATCAAAGGAAGTTTAGGGATAGATGTTGAAGTGTTCCGGAAACATCACCTTAATTTTCACGCCAATTATGCCAATGCCGGAAATAACATCTATGACCGCTTAGATACTTGGTTGGCTAACCCTACTTATTCAGGCTATAGTTTCGGCTATGGATTTGAAACCATCATAGGCCCTATCGAATTGAAATATTCGTGGTCTCCCGAAGTGCAAACAAACTTTTGGTGGGTGAATGTTGGTTTTTGGTTTTGATGCGTTTTTTTAAAAAATACAAACTCATTACCTTTTTGATTCTACAAATTATAGGAATCAGAATTTTATCTTTTTTTCCGGAGTTTGTAGAGCAATACTACTCCAACGGTTTTTATACCTTTATATCTAAATATTCAAGAAAAGCTTTCGGAAGCATTGGTTTTTCGGTGGGTGATATTATATATGGTCTTATCATTCTCACACTATTGATTCAGATAATCAGAAACTGGAAAAAACATACCTTCAAACGCTCTATTATAGGGATATTCAACGCAATTTCTGTTTTCTATTTTTTGTTTAACCTGATGTGGGGCTTGAATTACTATCGAGTTCCGTTACACCAAAAAATGAACCTCACTTATGAATATACCTATGAAGACCTCTTAGAATTTACTGATAAAATCATCAAAAGAGTCAACGACCTGCACCTCGAAATAACAGATGATGATTCGCTCAAAGTCAATAGCCCGTATTCGAATCAGCAGATTTATAATTTATCACAAAACAGTTATGATAATTTGGCTATTAAACATCCTGAATTTACCTACAAACATTCTTGCGTAAAAAGTTCGCTGATTAGCGCACCTCTTTCTTATATGGGGTTTGGTGGTTATATGAATCCGTTTTCTGGAGAAGCACAAGTGAATTATTTGTTGCCTAAGTATTCGTTCCCTACCACTACATTACACGAAATAGCGCACCAAATCGGGTATGCCTCTGAGAGTGAAGCCAATTTTATCGCATATTTAGCCTCTATAAATTCTGACGATCTGTATTTTATGTATGCCGGAGCGGTTTCTGCCCTTCGTTATTGCCTGAGAAGTATCGAAAGAACACATCCTGAAAAGATAGAAGAATACCTAAGACGGGTTAATTTTGGTATTTTACAAAACTTTCAACAGAGCAGAGATTTTTGGGATAGTTATCAAACTCCGGCAGAGCAAGTTTTTAAAGTTTTTTATGATAATTTCTTGAAAGCAAACGCCCAAGAAGAAGGTCTTGAGAGTTATAGCAAGTTTTTGGGTTTAGTAATTAGTTATGAAAAATAATTCTCGACAAACTCTAAATATTTAACGGAACTTTTAGAACTCAAAGCAGAGAAGTATTTTTCAAAAAGCTATATTTGTTGCTTTAGTTTTTAAATTAAAACAATGAAACTCAAAATACTCTTCTTTTTTATAAGCTTAAACCTTTTTGCTCAACAGCCTAAACAACTTTCTTCTAATGAAATCTATCATGAAGTTCAAAAACTGAATTTCTTAGGGTCGGTTTTGTATGTGGCTGCCCACCCGGATGACGAAAATACCAAGCTGATTTCCTATTTTTCTAACGAAGTAAAAGCCAATTCGGCTTATATCTCGCTCACCCGAGGAGACGGAGGACAAAACTTAATAGGCCCTGAAATGGGAGAGCTTTTGGGAGTAATCCGTACGCAAGAACTTTTAAAAGCACGAAGCATTGATGGAGGAAAGCAATTTTTCTCACGAGCTTATGATTTTGGCTTTTCTAAACTCCCCGAAGAAACCTTTGATATTTGGGACAAGCAACAAGTTTTAGACGACTTGGTTCAGGTGATAAGAACCTTTAGACCTGATGTAATTATCAATAGATTCGATCATAGAACTCCTGGCACGACTCACGGGCATCATACGGCTTCGGCTATGTTAAGTTTGGAGGCTTTTGATGTAATTAAAAACGACACCCATACGCCAAGAAGGTTGTTTTACAACACTTCACCTTGGTCCTTCTCGTCTCAAGAAGCTTTTGAGAAAGCAGACAAAAGCAATCACGTAATTATTGATGCTAATGTTTTTTATCCGCTTAAGGGCAAAAGCAACGGAGAGATTGCCGCTTGGAGTCGCAGCCAGCACAAATGCCAAGGATTTGGAGCCACCGGAACAAGAGGAAGCGAAAACGAATATCTGGAGCTGATCAAAGGAGATTTACCGCAAGGCAGAACAGATGTTTTTGAAGGAATAAATACTTCTTGGTCTCGAATGCCCGAAGGAAAGGCCATCGGAGAAATTTTGGAAAAAACAGAGCAAAATTTTGACTTTCAAAACCCAGCAGTTCATATAAAAGAACTTATTCAGGCTTATTTGCTGATTCAGAAAATTCAGGATAAATATTGGAGAGAGCAAAAATCAGAGCAGATCAAAAATATTATTTTAGCCTGTTCGGGTTTATATCTCGAAGCGGTGGCTAACAAAGAGAGTGTTACAAAATCAGAGGAATTTGATTTGAATTTTGAAGTAGTCAATCGTTCTAAGGCAACTATTGTATTAAAAGAAATTCGAGTTTTTGACCAAAAAATATCTAGCGATAAAAACCTTTCAAACAACAAAGCATTTTATCATAAAGAAGAAAACATCACTTTACCAGACTATATCGAATATTCAAATCCGTATTGGTTAAAAGAAGAAAAAACAAAAGGAATGTTTGTAGTGAATGAGCAAGAATTACGCAACCTACCTCAAACAGAAAATGACTTTCCTGTAACTTTCGTTTTAGATATCGAAGGTGTTACAATAGAGTTTACAAAAAACATAATGTATAAATTCAATTCTCCTGAAAACGGAGAAACTTATCACCCGTTTTTGGTATTGCCTGATGTAGTAGTTGATTTTGCAGATGATGTGGTGGTTTTTGCCGATAACAAGCCCAAAGAAGTTGTGGCAAAAATAAAAGCACTTCAGGATAATACTCAAGGAGAGGTTTGGGTTGACACGCCTCGAGGCTGGACAATAACCCCTGATAAAAGCACTTTTGACATCCTTAAAAAAGGGGAGGAAGTTTTGATTACATTCCGGCTTACTCCGCCGGAAGATGCAGACAATGCTGCACTAAAGGTTGTGGCTCAGGCTAACGGCAAGCAATTCGACCAAAAGCTTATCGAAATTGATTACGGGCATATTACTAAACAATCTGTTCTTAAAAAAGCACAGGCAAAATCTGTACGATTGGATTTGAAAAAATCAAAAACCAATATTGCCTATGTTATGGGAGCTACAGACGAAATCGCCAAAGGATTGCAACAAATCGGGTATAAGGTAACCCAACTTTCGGTTAGCGATATTACCAGCGAAAATTTGGCTAACTTTGAAACTGTAATTTTAGGCATTAGAGCCTACAATACGCTACCTGAATTAAAACTGAAAAATAGAATATTAAATACCTATGTAGAAAACGGAGGAGCGGTAATTATGCAGTATATTACTTCGGGTTTTAGAAGAAATCTTGATATATCTGATTTTGCACCGTATCAGCTTACTATCGGGAGAGAAAGAGTAACTGATGAAGAAGCAAAAGTTATTTTTATAAAACCAACTCATAAGGTACTTTTAGAGCCTAACATTATCAGCGAAAAAGATTTTGAAGGTTGGATGCAGGAAAGAGGATTATATTTTGGTGCGGAGTGGAGCAAAGAGTATGAATCTGTTTTTAGGATGAATGATAAAGGAGAAAGCAAAAAAGAAGGTTCGCTCCTTATCGCAAAACACGGAAAAGGACATTTCGTTTATACAGGAATTAGTTTTTTCAGACAGATTCCGAGTGGTACAAGCGGAGCTTATAGGCTTTTGGTGAATTTAATTGAATTGTAGTGGGTTTCAGACAACTCGGGTAGCAAAGGACTAAGCTGTGTGAGGGATAGCAGCGACATCCTTTTTGTGTCAGCGACGGAATTAGCCAAGGGAAGACACAAAAAGATATAGCGGATAGCCCGACCCGAAGGGGCACACCCCAATAATAAAATGAGTAAAAAAGGTTTATGAACAAGTGGAAAAAAATATATACACTGGTGCTGGTAGCCAATGCGGTTTACATTTTGTTTTTTTATTTGATCACTATAATTTTCAGTTAGATGCAAAATATTGACTGGATTATACTTATTGTCACGCTTTCGTTTATAGTGATTTACGGAAGCCTGAAAACAAGAGGAAGCAAAGACGTAAAAGACTATATCCTTGGGAATAACCAAACCCCTTGGTATATGGTCGGGATTTCTGTGATGGCGACTCAAGCAAGTGCTATTACGTTCCTTTCTACTCCCGGGCAAGCTTATCACGACGGAATGGGTTTTGTGCAGTTTTATTTTGGACTTCCGCTAGCCATGATTGTCATCTGTGTGACTTTTATACCGATTTATCACAAACTGAAAGTTTATACGGCCTATGAGTTTTTAGAGCAACGTTTCGGGCTCAAAACCAGGCTCTTAGCCGCTATCTTATTTTTAATTCAAAGAGGATTATCAACCGGAATTACTATCTATGCACCAGCTATTATCCTATCTTCGATTTTAGGTTGGAACCTCACGCTACTCAATATTATTATCGGAATTCTGGTGATTATTTATACCGTTTCCGGAGGAACAAAAGCAGTGAACGTCACCCAAAAACAACAGATGTTTATTATTATGGGCGGAATGTTTATAGCTTTCTTCCTGATTTTAAGCAACCTGCCACAAGAAGTTACCTTTGGCAATGCGCTGAAAATAGCCGGGATTAACGACAAGATGGAAGTAGTTGATTTTTCGCTGAATCTGGAGAGTCGTTACACCTTTTGGAGCGGAATAACCGGCGGTTTCTTTTTGGCACTTTCGTATTTCGGAACCGATCAATCACAAGTAGGACGATATCTCTCAGGAAAATCTGTTAGAGAAAGTCAACTCGGACTTATCTTTAACGGACTTCTGAAAGTTCCGATGCAGTTTTTTATTCTGCTTGTTGGTGTGATGGTTTTTGTGTTTTTTCAATTCAACTCTGCTCCGATTCATTTTAACCCCAATGGCGTAAAAGCAGTAGAGAATTCGGCTTATGCACAAGAATATAAAACCTTAGAAGAACAACTCGAAAATATAGCTCAAGACAAACAAGATTTCACTCTGCAATATGCCCATCAGCTGAATCAGAACTTTGAAAACAAAGCTTTGCAACAAAAAATTACCGCTCTGGGGCTTAAAGAAAAAGACCTTAGAGATCAAGCAAAAATTCTGATTAAAAAAGCGGATAGTAACATCGAAACCAACGATAAAGACTACGTTTTTATCCATTATGTGCTCAATTATCTTCCGGTTGGTTTTGTAGGGTTGCTTTTAGCAGTGATTTTCTCGGCTGCTATGTCTTCGACGGCTTCGGCACTCAACGCATTGGCATCTACCACAACTATAGATATCTATAGGCGAAACCTTAAAACTCCCAAAAGTGATATGCACTTTGTGAGGTCAACCAAATGGTTTACGGTGTTCTGGGGCGTGGTCGCCATCGCTTTTGCTTGTTATGCTACACTTTTTGAAAACTTGATTCAGTTTGTAAATATTCTGGGCTCGGTGTTTTACGGAACTATCCTCGGAATATTTTTAGTCGGATTCTACTTTAAATTCATCAAAGGAAAAGCCTTATTTTTAGGAGCTATGATTTCGCAACTCTCTATCTTTTATATCTTTTATCTGGACATCATCGGCTATCTGTGGCTGAATGTAATCGGCGCCGGACTGACTATTATTATTTCGACGCTGTTGCAGAAAATAGTTTTTAATAAAAGTGAAGTGTAAAATTATTTAGCTTAGTTTGAGTTTAACTACCCATTTATCTATGATTAATGAATTAAATAAAGCAGAAAGCTTACTTTTTAAGCAAACTTCTTTAAAAATTTCAAATGCAATTGAAGACGAAGAATCTCAAGATTATTTTGGGTATAACTTTCAAGCAAATAAGTTGAATTTCAAATTTAGAAAAGCTAAAATTACACCTAAAAAAGTGGGGCAGTTTGTAACTTTATGGCAACGAAATTCTAAAAATATAACAGAGCCTTTCAATGAGTCAGTGGTCTAGCCCCCTATTAATCGGACTATTTACTTTCTTATTTGCTAATCTACA
>CAYPCZ010000014.1:0-43621 GCA_964409345.1 uncultured Flavobacterium sp.
AAGCTCTAAGATACAAAATCTTGCAAGAACAAACAAACTAAAATGCGTTTAGAATACTATTAATCAATATGTTAATCGCGCCTTAAGGAGCGACTATATAAGCCTCCACAATAATACAAACCTAAATTATATATTTTATCAAATTTAATTACCCACTGTATTTAATATAGAACCACAATTTGTTTATAGGCGGAATTATAATCACTAAAACAAAAAAATCCGTTTTCATATGGGATGAAAACGGATTTTATGGTGTATTATTTAGTAGGGTTAGCTTAAAACAGCTTTTACTTTATCTGCAGCTTCTTGAAACTGAACAGCCGAGTGAACGGCTAATCCTGAGTTGTCGATCATTTCTTTTGCCAATTCGGCATTAGTACCTTGAAGGCGCACGATAATAGGAACCTTAATTGCATCACCCATATTTTTATACGCATCAATAACTCCTTGCGCTACACGGTCGCAACGTACAATCCCACCAAAAATATTGATCAGAATCGCCTTTACGTTAGGGTCTTTTAGGATGATTTTAAATGCGGTTTCTACGCGTTTTGCATCGGCTGTACCTCCTACGTCAAGAAAGTTAGCTGGTTCAAATCCTGCGTGTTTGATAAGGTCCATGGTTGCCATAGCAAGACCTGCTCCGTTTACCATACAACCTACATTTCCGTCAAGGTCCACATAGTTAAGCCCTACTTCTCTTGCCTCTACTTCGATTGGGTTTTCCTCACGAACGTCTCTCATATCGGCATATTTCGGGTGTCTGTATAGGGCGTTATCGTCTAATACAACTTTGGCGTCTACAGCCAATATTTTATCATCTGATGTTTTAAGCACCGGGTTGATTTCAAATAAAGAAGCATCACTCTCTACATAAGCCGTATAAAGTGCAGCCACAAATTTCACCATTTCTTTAAACGCATTTCCAGAAAGACCAAGATTAAAAGCAATGCGTCTTATTTGGAAACCTTGCAATCCTACAGCCGGATCGATTTCTTCTGTAAAAATAAGGTGTGGCGTGCTTTCTGCTACTTCTTCGATATCCATACCTCCTTCGGTAGAATACATAATCATGTTGCGTCCTTTATCTCTGTTTAGAAGTACAGACATATAGAATTCAGAAATTTCGCTCTCTCCTGGGTAATAAACATCTTCTGCTACAAGCACTCTATTTACTTTCTTTCCGCTTGGCGGAGTTTGAGGAGTGATGAGTTGCATCCCGATGATTTGTTCTGCAATTTCTTCTACTTGCTGTAGGTTTTTGGCTAATTTTACTCCTCCTCCTTTTCCTCTTCCTCCGGCATGGATTTGAGCTTTGATTACGTGCCATCCGGTTCCGGTCTCGGCGGTAAGTTGTTTTGCCTTAGCTACAGCTTCTTCAGCATGGTTAGCTACATAACCTCTCTGCACTCTAACGCCATGAGAAGCCAAAATTTCTTTTCCTTGATATTCGTGTAAATTCATAATAACAGATTGTCAGGTTTTTAAAAAAGTGATACAAAAGTACGAAAAACATAGTAAAACGCCTAATCTTTCTTCTCAGAATTAAAAGGATACAGAAATACTACTTTCGCTTTAGCTTAAAATAGCCGTTTGCCAATATGGTTAAGATAATAATTGCCGCCCCGATATAGAATCCGGTACTCATTTTTTCGGTTTCAGGAAAAACGATGATTGCAAGGATGATTCCGTAAACCGGCTCTAAATTAATGGTGAGCATCACCGTATAGGGGCTCAGGTGTCGCATCACGTCTATTGAGGCCACAAACGTATAGGCTGTGCAAATTGACCCTAAAATAAGCAAGTATATCCAATCGGTTGAGCTCAAGGTAAAGAAATCGGCATTCATCTGCCCGCTAAAAAAAAGATACAGACTAATCAAAAACACTCCTCCTATAATTTGATAGAGTGCAATATATGAGGAACTGTATTTTCCGGCAAACTTTCCGCTAATGATAGAAAAAGTAGCCGAAAGGAATGCAGCAATCAAGGCCAGAGTGATTCCGTAAAGAAAATTTCCGTTTACTTCATAAATGATATAGAGACCTAAGATGACAAATAATCCGAAAAGAACTTCGTATCCGATTATTTTTCGTTTATAAAAAATAGGCTCTAATATCGATGCAAAAAAAGCTCCTGTAGATAAAGAAGCCAGAGTGACGGAAACATTCGAAACTTCGATAGCTTCGAAAAAAGCCACCCAATGCACCGCAATAATAAAACCCGACCCGACGAACATCAACAGTAATTTGCGCGAGATGTTGATCGAAATTTTTTTATACCATACATAAATTCCCACCAATACAAGGGCAATACTCATCCTGTACCATACTTTGGCCATTGAGCCTACCGAAATCAGCTCGCCTAAAACTCCGGTAAACCCCCATACAAAAACAATGAGATGCAACTGGAGATAACTTTTGCTTCTAACGTTTGGCATTTCTTAAGAGATAAATAGCTAAAATTCCGAAAATTATATTGGGAAGCCAGACGGCGAGTAAGGGAGAAATGCTTGATTTTTCGGCTAATGTACCAAACATCTTATCAAAGAAAACATACGAAAAAGCAATAAGTATCCCGATGGCCAAATTGATTCCCATACCTCCTCGCCGTTTCATAGCCGAAACAGAAACCGCAATAATAGTCAAGATAAAGGCCGAAACCGGCACGGCATACCGTTTGTATTTAACCACCATATAAGTATTAATATTAGCAGAACCTCTGAGTCTTTCTTTTTGGATAAATTCATTCAGCTCGCCAATCGAAAGGGTTTCGGCTATATAAATCACCGGGGTTAAATCATCTAAATCAAAGTTAAAAACCGTATCTTTTAGGGTTTCGGAAATCAAAACATCATCGAGCTCTCCCACGATTCTTTTGTTGAAATTACGCAGCGTATAAGTGCTGTCTGCCTCATTCCATCGGATACTCGAAGCCTGAATTTTTTCTTTTAGCCTGTTTTCTGCGTCAAAGGTTTCCATCAAAAATTCATATCCTGTCTTGCTCGACGGATTGAACGTATTTACGTGAATGTATTGAAATTCGTTAATTTGTTTGAATACGTTGGTGCTTTCTCTTGTTTCGCTATTTCGCTTTAAATACTGGTACCGAAACTCATTGTAGT
The DNA here is from genome assembly GCA_964409345.1 of uncultured Flavobacterium sp. Classification (GTDB taxonomy): domain Bacteria; phylum Bacteroidota; class Bacteroidia; order Flavobacteriales; family Flavobacteriaceae; genus Flavobacterium. The sequence continues at coordinate 3,125 of CAYPCZ010000014.1, forward strand.
TTTTACTGGCGCTGGGCACCCAATAAAAGCTCATCATCAAAGCAAAAATAGAAATTATCGTAGCTCCGATAATATACGGACGCAAAAAACGAGTAAACGAAATCCCTGAGCTTAATATAGCGATGATTTCGGAGTTGTTTGCCAGTTTTGAAGTAAACCAGATAATCGACAAAAACAGAAATATCGGAAAGAGAAAATTAGCAAAATAAATTGTAAAATTAAGATAGAAAAAAATAGTCTCGTCAAGCGGGGCCTTATTCTCCAGAATTCTATTAATTTTTTCAGATATATCAATGATAATTCCGATGGGTGCAAAAAGCAATAACATCATCCCGAAGGTGATTAAATATCGTTTGAGTATGTACCAATCAATTATTTTCATTTATTTTCTGGCTCGATAAATAGTATAGCAAATCTAAGTAATTATGCTTTACTCCCGATTATAATCGTGTTCCTAACTTCTTTACCATCTGATCTTTCCAAGCGGCAAAATCGCCTTCCAGAATATGCTTGCGTGCCTCACGCACAAGCCACAAGTAAAACCCTAAATTATGAATGGTAGCGATTTGTTTACCTAAAAATTCTTCTGCTGCAAACAAATGTCGCAAGTATGCCTTAGAATATTCGGTATCTACAAAAGTAATTCCCATCGGGTCAACCGGCGAAAAATCATCTTTCCATTTGTTGTTTTTGATATTGATAATTCCTTCTGAGGTAAAAAGCATTCCGTTTCTTGCATTTCGCGTAGGCATCACACAATCAAACATATCTACTCCCAAAGCAATATTCTCTAAAATGTTTATGGGTGTCCCCACACCCATTAAGTATCGTGGTTTATCTTCTGGAAGTATCTCACACACTACTTCGGTCATGGCATACATTTCTTCGGCAGGCTCTCCTACAGAAAGGCCACCAATAGCATTTCCTTTTGCGCCTGCATTAGCAATATATTCAGCAGATTGTCGGCGTAAGTCTTTGTAGGTACTTCCTTGTACGATAGGAAAAAAAGTTTGATCGTAATCGTATTTTAATGGGGTTTTTTCTAAATGCGTGATGCATCTGTTTAGCCAGCGATGCGTCATGTGCATAGAGCGCCGGGCATAGTTATAATCACATGGGTAAGGAGTGCATTCGTCAAAAGCCATAATAATATCGGCCCCGATAGTGCGTTGGATTTCCATCACATTTTCTGGAGAAAAAAAGTGGTACGACCCGTCGATATGCGATTTGAATTTTACTCCTTCTTCTTTTATTTTTCGGTTGGCAGAAAGCGAATACACTTGATATCCTCCAGAGTCAGTCAAGATATTTCTGTCCCAATTCATAAATTTATGTAATCCTCCAGCTTGCTCGAGAATATCAGTTTTTGGGCGGAGGTACAAATGATACGTATTACCCAAGATAACATCGGGATTGATGTCTTGTTTTAATTCTCTCTGATGTACGCCTTTTACAGAAGCTACTGTGCCGACCGGCATAAAAATAGGTGTTTCGATAACACCGTGATCTGTAGTTATTTTTCCGGCTCTTGCCTTAGATTGCGGATCAGTTTTAAGTAATTCGAATTGCATAATGCTGTATTAGAATCTGCAAAGGTAATTATTTTTTGGGTCTGCTCTGTGTGGGTTGGGATTTTGTTAAGAGTTATGGAGTTCATTTTTGAACATAAAGTGGTTTTGTTATGCTAAAACGAACATTATTTTGCTGATACAGAACATTATGTATCTGTTTTTACTTTTTAAAACTGCTCTAAAAAGTTGATTCTTTTGTCAATAGGGGGATGCGTAGTAAAAAGCCCGGTTAAACCGCTGGAGCGATTCTCGATAAACATTTGTTTCACTTCATTGTTTTTTACTTCTTCTACTTTGTGATTTTTGGATATTTTTCTTAGCGCAGAGGCTAATGCCCAAGGCTTTCTGGTCATTTCGGCGGCACCGCTGTCTGCCATATATTCTCGACTTCTGCTTAGAGAAAACTTAAATATCAGGGAGAAAAAATAAGCTACAAATGATACAATCAAAATGACAATCATCAATTTTCCTGCATCTTTATCTCTTCGATTTCCTCCGAACAAGAAGTTTCGGAAAGCAATTTCGACAGCAAAGGCAAAAATTCCGACAAATATTATCGAAACCACCAGTAATCGAACATCATTATTTCTGATGTGCATTAATTCGTGAGCAATAACCCCTTCAAGCTCGTCATCATCTAAGGTCTCTATAATTCCTCTGGTCAGTGTTACGGTATAGTTTTTTTTGTTGAGCCCGCTGGCATACGCGTTGAGCGCATTACTTTCTATGATCTGAACTTTAGGCATTGGCATTCCTACACTCATACAAAGGTTTTCCACAAGGTTATACACTCTCATATTGGTTTTTCTTTCGAGAGTTTTGGCTCCGGTAGCCATTGTTATCATTTTGGAATGTCCGAAATAGGCAATCACAAACCAAATCGCCACAACAATAAGCACAAAAGGCAGTGCCTGTAGAAACTGATCAACAGTTAAATCTAAATTATAATTTTGGTCCTGATCCACAGTAACAAAATAAATAACTGCAAAAAGGGACATCAAAATCAAAAGTGGAAAAGCCAGCAACAGAAAAACGGATTTTCTGTTGTTCTTTCTGATTTGCTCTTGAATACCTATAAACTTCACGACTTAGAACTTTACTTCAGGTGCCTGGTCAAGTTGCACTCTTTGAGTAGCTCCTAAGTCAAACATTGGTTCGGTTTTAAAACCAAACATTCCTGCAAAAATCACATTAGGAAACTTCTGAACTGTATTGTTTAGTTCTTTCGTGGCAGCGTTAAAGTATCTTCTTACTGCTGCTAACTTGTTTTCTACATCAGAGATTTCGGCCTGAAGCTGTAAGAAATTCTGATTGGCTTTTAGGTCAGGATAGGCTTCCACCTGAATATTAAGACCTTGTAGTGCCGTTCCTAAGTCTTTTTCTGCAGCTATTTTTTCGTTAATAGAAGTTGCGTTTACCGCTCGGGTTCTCGCTGCTGTAATAGCCTCTAATGTCCCTCTTTCGTGCTCCATATATCCCTTTACTGCGCCTATAAGCTGAGGAATCAAATCGTGTCTTTGCTTAAGCTGGACATCAATGTCTGCAAAAGCGTTTTCTCTGTTGTTTGTGTTCTTAACAAGGGTGTTATAAATCGAAACAATCCAAATAATCAAAATAGCAATAACTGCTATTACAATAATAAAATTCATAATTATGGTTTTATTTAATTCTACCAAAGATATTCATTTTCTGGAAATATCTTACAAAGAATTTCTCAAAGTTTAAGCTCTTTTTTACATGGGCACTTAAAATAGCAAAAACTGAGTGGTGTTAACTCTTTAGGAGAGCACCATTTACATATGCTGTGTATAAAAGCTATAATCTTTAAGCACGGTTCGTATAAAGTCATGGTTGTTTCCGGATTGGTTTTTCATTCCGGTTACAGTTTCCACTTTTTCGACCAATTTGCGGATAAGTGGTTGGTTGTTATTGGTTCGTGCTACTTCAAAAGTTTCTTTAATAATTCGGATGTCATTGTCTGATAGTTTGATAACCAACGGATAAGTCGGCATATAATCTTGGTTGATTTCCTGTAGGATGGTATGGTTTATACTCACGTCGTTTTTGAGTGAGACTACAGCTGTTCCGGCCGAAATATCTCCAAGTCTTTGGGTTTTATTGCTGAAAATCATTGTCAACAGACCGATAAGCCCAGTACTGATAGCCACATCAACAATTCGGAACAACCATCGGATGAGATAATCTCCGAAACCTGCTTGATAGCCTTCGATTTTAACGACTTTTATCCGTACAATTCTCTTTCCGAGGGTTTGCCCTTCAAAAATACTCTCTAATGCCAGTGAATAAAAAATATACGGAGAGAAAATCAGAATCAAAACCGCAAATTGCGACCAAGAATCAAGCCGGTTCATTACCTCATTGAATCCGAAAAGGTCAAAGAACAAATATGAAAACCCGAAAACGTAAGCCAATTTAATAATCATATCCAACAAAAAAGCAAGCATTCGCTCCCCAATTGATGCTTGTTTGAAATTTATAGTAACATTTTGTGTGGTTAAAATTGTTAATTCTGACATATTTTATATTTTAGCCATTATAAATGAGAGAAGTTGCTTTTATAAAACAAAATAAAGAAAAATGGCTGACATTTGAGCAAGCTATTTTTGGTAAAGCTAAAAAAAATCCTGATGAAATGGCAAGTTTGTACATCCAACTTGTCAATGACCTCTCGTATGCCCAGACTTTTTATCCGAAAAGTAAGGTGACCAAATACCTGAATTATTTGGCTTCTCAGATTTATCAGAAGATTTACAAAACCAAAAGAGAGGAATCGAATCGGGTTGTTCGTTTTTTCAAAGCCGAAGTACCTTTAATTGTATATGAATATCGAAGATATATGTTGTATGCCTTTGCGATGTTCTTTGTCTTTGTGATGATTGGAGTGCTTTCGGCAAAGTATGACGACAGTTTTGTCCGACTTATTATGGGCGATGCTTACGTAAATATGAGTTTAGAAAACATCGAAAAAGGTGATCCGGTAGCGGTTTATCAATCCGGAAGCAATTGGGGTGGTTTTATCGCCATTACGTTTAATAATCTCTTTGTAGGACTCAAGTGCTTTTTTTATGGCATTTTCGGTGGAGTAGGTACGATTTGGATACTCTTGCAAAACTGCATTATGCTCGGATCTTTTCAGTATTTCTTTCATGATCAAGGCGTGTTCTGGGAAAGCGTCAGAGGAATTTGGATTCACGGAGCTATGGAAATTTTTGCTATCGTCATCGAAGCAGGAGCTGGACTTATTTTGGGAGCAAGTATATTGTTTCCGAAAACCTATTCACGATTAAACTCTTTTAAAATCGGATTCAAAAACGGACTAAAAATCCTGTTAGCCACTATGCCTTTTACTTTTGCAGCAGGCCTTTTAGAAGGATTCGTCACCAGATATTCCAAAGCGATGCCCAATTGGTTGAATGTCCTGATTATTTTAGGGACACTTTCGGTTATTGCCTATTATTTTTTAATATATCCGTTTATTGTAGACAAAAAAATGAAAAACTATGTTTCAACTTTATAAAAAACGATCCTTCGGAGATCTGATTTCCGATACATTTTCTTTCCTTAAAATCACTGGGAAACACTTCTTTAAAAGCTATTTTACCGTTACGGGAATCTTCTTGTTGGTCCTTTTGGTCTTGTCTTATTTTGTTTTTAAAGTATATTTTGAATTCGCCTTTTCTTCGCTCGGAACAACTTTTGGAAACGACCTGATGGAAAGTGTTTTTGGAGATAACTTAGGTATGATTATACTGGTTTTTGCCTTGTTTTTTATTCTACTTATTTTTATAAGTTTATTAAATTATTCGTTTCCAGTGAGTTATTTTCGCCTGTACGAAAAGCACAAACAAACCACTAATTTTACCTCTACTGACATCATAAACGAAATGAAATCTACTTCCGGGAAGTTGATTGTTTTCTTTTTGATGGCGCTCGTGGTTTTTGTAGCAATCATAATCGTGCTTGGTATTATAATGGGAGTTTCAGCTACCATAAGTCCGCTTTTAATGGGTTTGATTATGCTTCCTTTTATTTTTATCGGAGTCCCACTTTTATATATTTGGATTACACAAACGCTTTATCACCAACTAAATTCTGATGACGGAATAATGGCAGCTTTTGGAAAAGGATGGACTGGCTTTATGACTAACTTTTGGTCTATTTTAGGTTCAACAATCATCATTTATGTCATTATAACTATTTTGGGTTATATTGTAACTATGATTCCGTATATTTTTGGGATAGCGGGAATGTTCGGAGCAGGTGCTTCGCCTGGAGCATTTTCGGATAGCGAGGGCATGTCATTTTTCGGAATTATGATGACCATCACCACGCTTATATCTATCTTAACCAGTTTTATAACCTATAATCTCTTGTTCATCAATCAAGGAATGATTTATTACAGTTCTGTCGAACAAAAAGAAAACCGCACGCCTCAATCGGAAATCGATTTGATAGGAGTGGAGGAGTAAGGAGTTACGAATTTTTAAATTGCGAAGTAAAATTAAACCGATTTTATACATATTATTTTTCCTTTTTTCATGGACTTCTTTTTCGCAAGAAATTGTAGAAGAGATTATTTCGTCCTATAATTCGGTTGAAGAATCTCCTTTTTCGGAAGAGGATATTATGAAAGACCAGAGTGAGGTTACGCCTGTTTTTTTTGAAGAAGGATTTCAAGAAAAATATAGTAAAGACAAAGCTTTTGTCTATGAATCTTTAACAAAGGACAAAGGAAGTTGGGAAAGGTTTAGAGAGCGTTTAGTTCGTCTGTACGAACAAATATTTGGGTTTAAAACTTCGGAACAAGCCCACAGAGCCCTTGATGTGACGATTTATGTTTTGGCTATTTTGCTGACGATTTTGGTTGTTTATCTGATTGTAAGAGCTATTATGAACGATGAGGGAAGCTGGGTTTTCGGACGTTCGTCAGACAAAAAGTTAATTCAATACGACGAAATTGAACAGAATATACATACTACCGATTTTCAGAGGCTCATTCACGAAAGTGAAAAAAACGGAGCGCAACGACTTACGATTCGATATTATTATTTGTGGCTGCTCAAACTGCTTTCCGAAAAGGAAATCATCGAATGGGATATCGAAAAAACCAACTCCGATTATCAGAATGAAATTCAAGATACAGCTATGAAAACTGATTTTTCGTACTTGTCTTATTTGTACGATTATATCTGGTATGGAGAGTTTGATATCGACCAACCGACTTTTGACAAAGCCAAAACAGCCTTTGATACAACCATTAAAAAGCTCAAACGATGAACAGAACCATAAAACTCTACTTGTTTGTTTTGGTACTGATTGCGATCGGGGTGGTTTTTGTGGAAGCAAATCGTCCGAAGCCCATCAATTGGCAAAAAAGCTATTCGGTAAAAGATAAAATTCCGTTCGGACTGTATGTTTTTGACCAAGAAACCGATTTTTTGTTTGGAGAGCGAATACAAAAAATAAATACAACCCCCTATCAGTTTTTTAATCCAGAATACGATTGGGAAACGCACGAGTATAATCTTGATGGAATCTTTTTGTACGTAAATTCCTACAATACAATTGACCAACAGTCTATGGAAGAAGTAATGACTTTTGTGTCTAAAGGAAATACCGCTTTTATTGCTTCTGGAAGGTTCCCACCAATAGTGTTAGATTCGTTAAATTTGGATATAAACTATAGTTATTCGTATCAAGACAGCACCGAAACTCACTTGGTCAATCCGAAGTTTGAGCACAAAAAATACAACATTACGGTCGGGGATTCTGAAATGTATTTTGAAAAGATTGATACATTAAATACCGTAGTATTAGGCTATCAGGAACATAATAAATCGAATAAAAAACTAGTGAATTTTGTTAAAGTACCTTACGGAAACGGAGATTTTTATTTGCATACCCAACCTACAGTTTTTACGAATTATCACTTGTTGAAAAACGAGAATTACAGATATGCCGAAAATATACTTTCGTACCTTCCTGAAAACGAGAATATTTATTGGTTTATCAAAGGGCAACAAGGAGAAGTCATCAATCAGTCACCTATGCGGTTTATTGCCTCGCAACCTGCTTTGCGGTATGCTTGGTATATTTTATTGGTGACCGGATTGATTTTTGTGATTTTCAACATCAAACGAAAACAACGCATCGTTCCGATTATTACACCACTCGAAAACACTACAGTCGATTTTACGAAAACCATAGCCAACTTGTATTATCAGGAACAAAATCACCATACGATTATGGATAAAAAAATCACCTATTTCTTAGAGAAGATACGAACCAAATACATCATGGATACCCACGATTTAGACGAGAGTTTTATAAAAAGATTACATCTGAAATCGGGTAAAAATCAAGAAGATATAGAAAGAGTTGTAGATTTGATTAACCAGTACAGAAAGCATGGTTCGAGCTTTGAACAGGATTTGATAGATTTGAACCGAGCCATAGAAAAATTGTCCTAAACCTAAAAATTATGGAAGAAAACACACAAAATCAAGAAGTTAATTTTGAGTCAAGAATAGATTTGAGCGGGTTGCAAGAAAGTGTGACTAAAATCAAAGAACAAGTAAGTTCGGTCATTGTCGGACAACACAAAATGATTGATCAATTATTGGTTGCCATCCTATCTAACGGTCACGTTCTGCTTGAGGGAGTTCCCGGAGTGGCAAAAACGATAACCGCTAAATTACTAGCCAAAACCCTGGATACTGATTTCAGTCGGATTCAATTCACACCCGATTTGATGCCTTCGGATATTTTGGGAACTTCGGTTTTTGATTTGAAAAAGAACGAATTCGAGTTCAAAAAAGGGCCTGTTTTTTCGAACTTAATACTGATTGACGAAATCAACCGTGCTCCTGCCAAAACCCAAGCCGCACTTTTTGAAGTAATGGAAGAACGTCAGATTACTATGGACGGAACCACCTACAGAATGGATGCTCCGTTTTTGGTAATGGCAACACAAAACCCGATTGAGCAAGAGGGAACCTACCGACTTCCCGAAGCACAATTAGACCGTTTTCTGTTCAAAATAACAGTAGATTATCCGAATTTGGAAGAAGAAATTGCGATTATCCAAAAGGAACATAAGCTGCAGGATAAAGGAAAACTGGATGCGATCGTATCGATATTAAGCGCTAATAAAATTGTAGAATACCAATCGGTAGTCAAACAAATTTTGATAGAGCCTCATTTAGTAGAATATATTGCTAAAGTAGTGGTCAACACAAGAGAAAATGCGTTTTTGTATTTAGGTGCATCACCTCGTGCTTCCATCGCACTATTGAATGCAGCCAAAGGATTTGCAGCCATCCGAGGACGTGATTTTGTAACTCCCGAAGATATCAAAGATGCCTCTATTCCGGTGCTCAGACATAGAGTTATCGTAACTCCAGAGAGAGAGATGGAAGGTATCACATCCGAAGAAATTATCAAACAAATTATCGAATCGGTTGAGATTCCGAGATAAATGTGTTAATACATAAATACAATGAAAAAACTCTATACAAACAACCTGCTGTACTTTGCTCTTTTTGGAGTAATAGTCTTGTTTGTGCTGTCTTTTATTTTTCCGTTTCTGTACGGACTGAGTTGGATCACACTCGTGATTGTATTGGTTTTTTTATTGTTGGATATTTTGATTTTATTTGGTGCAAAAACAGGAATTAAAGCCACCCGAATTACACCCGAAAAACTTTCGAACGGAGACGAAAATCCCATCAATATTAGTATTCTGAATTATTATACTTTTCGGATAAAAGCCAAGATAATTGACGAGATTCCATTTCAGTTTCAAATGCGAAATTTCGAAATTATACGAAGTATAAAACCCAATTCGTCTGACGAAATCGTCTATCATTTGCGTCCGACCGAACGAGGAGAATATTATTTTGGAGCGTTGAATGTTTATGTGAATTCACCTTTAGGGATGGTCGCTCGAAGATTCACTTTTGACAAAGACAAGATGACTCCGACTTATCCGTCCTACATCCAGCTTCGAAAATACGAACTCATCGCTTTTTCGAACAATTTGTTTCAGTACGGAATCAAAAAAATCCGTAGAATCGGTCATACGATGGAGTTCGAGCAAATCAAAGAATACGTTCAGGGAGATGACATACGCACGTTGAACTGGAAAGCTACTGCAAAAAAAAACGCTCTTATGGTCAACCAATTCCAGGACGAAAAATCCCAATCGGTTTATATGGCCATCGACAAAGGTCGTGTGATGAAAATGCCTTTTAATAAGTTGAGCTTACTCGATTATGCCATTAATGCCACGCTTGTTCTCTCGAATATTATTCTGAAAAAACAGGATAAAGCCGGAATGTTTACTTTTTCTAAAAAGATTGAAAACAGGGTGGTAGCAGAAAGGCGTTCTTCGCAAATGCAACAGATTTTAGAGAATCTGTATAACGTAAAAACTGATTTCTTTGAGAGTGATTACAGCAGGTTATATGTGGATATCAAGAAAAATATAACCCAGCGAAGTCTGATCATTCTCTATACAAACTTTGAAACGCTAGACGGATTACACAGGCAATTGCCTTATCTAAAAGGAATTGCAAAGAGTCATTTATTGGTTGTGGTATTTTTCCAGAATACGGAACTCAATGAGCTTATCCATAAGAAAACCGAAAAAGTACAGGAGATTTACGACAAAGTAATAGCAGAAAAATTCGCTTTTGAAAAACGCCTTATCGTAAGCGAACTCAAAAAATACGGAATTCATTCCGTGCTTACCGAACCCGAGAACTTAACCATTGATACCATCAACAAATACCTCGAAATTAAAGCAAGGGGAATATTGTAGTATTTTTTCTGTTTATAATCCTAAATTACAAAGTTAATTTTGACCTTAACATAAAAAAGCTATCTTTTCAGACAGCTTTTTTAGCTTATAAATTTATTCTACCGTTACTGATTTGGCCAAGTTTCGAGGTTGATCGACATTGGCTCCTCGCATTACAGCTACATAATAAGAGAATAACTGCAACGGAATCGTAGCAATAATTGGCGAAAGGGCATCTAAAGAGTCTGGAATCTCGATTACATGATCGGCCAGAGCTTTTACTTGTGTATCTCCTTTGGTAACTATGGCTATAATTTTTCCGCTACGGGATTTTATTTCTTGGATGTTACTTACTATTTTGTCATAATGCTCTTGTTTGGGGGCAATAACCACTACCGGCATTTGCTCGTCAATTAGTGCAATGGGGCCGTGTTTCATCTCGGCAGCCGGATAGCCTTCTGCATGGATGTATGAAATTTCTTTGAGTTTCAAAGCTCCTTCTAAAGCCACCGGAAAATTGTATCCTCTACCTAAATATAAACAGTTAGTAGCATCTTTATAGACTTGAGCAATTTCGCGAGCGATAGGGTCAGATGTCAATGCTTCTTTCACTTTTTCAGGGATAAGTTCTAGCTCTTGTAAGTATCTATGATAATCAGAGTTAGAAAGTGTTCCTTTGGCTTTGGCCAAACGCAAAGCAATGAGGGTTAAAACGGTGATTTGAGTAGTAAATGCTTTGGTCGAGGCTACTCCGATTTCGGGTCCTGCATGCGTATATGCTCCGGCATGGGTTTCTCTTGAAATAGAAGAACCTACCACATTACAGACCCCAAAAACAAAAGCACCTTCTTTTTTGGCCAACTTTATAGCTGCTAACGTATCGGCGGTTTCTCCTGATTGCGAAATAGCAATTACTACATCATTTTTAGTAATGATCGGGTTTCTGTATCTGAATTCTGAAGCATATTCTACTTCAACGGGGATTCTTGCAAACTCTTCGATGATATATTCGGCAACCAATCCGGCGTGCCATGAGGTTCCGCAAGCAATAATCAGAATTCTGTTTGCGTTTAAGAATCGCTGTAAATTGTCTTCGACACCTGCCATCCTGATAAGACCTTGATCGGCCAATAAGCGACCTCTATAAGTATCTTTTATTACGCTGGGTTGCTCGAAGATTTCTTTTAACATAAAATGGTCATAGCCTCCTTTTTCTATCTGCTCCAAGTTCATTTGAAGTTCCTGGATATAAGGATCAACCAATGAATCATCTTTTATTTTACGAATCTTAAGCGGCTTATGACTTCTAATTATCGCCATTTCTTCGTCTTCTAAATAGATAGCATTCGAAGTATATTCTATAAATGGCGAAGCATCTGAGGCTATAAAATATTCTCCTTCCGAAATCCCGATAGCCAACGGGCTTCCCAATCGGGCTGCAATGAGTTCGTTAGGCTTATTTTTGTCAAACACTACGATAGCATAGGCTCCTACCACCTGATTAAGAGCTATTTGAACCGCTTTACCAAGTTTTAGGTTATTTTGTTTTTGAACTTCTTCGATAAGATTTACTAAAACCTCTGAATCGGTGTCAGATTCAAAGGTATAACCCCTGTTAGTTAGCTCTTGTTTTAAAGGTTCATAATTTTCTATAATTCCGTTATGCACAAGCACTATATCACCTGAGTTAGAAACGTGTGGATGTGAGTTTACATCATTGGGGACACCGTGTGTAGCCCAACGCGTATGCCCCATACCGATAGTACCTGCCAACGAAATCTCGGCTTTTGCTTTTTGATCTAAGTCTGAAACCTTTCCTTTGGTTTTAGAAAGATTCATGTTTTGACCATCATACAACACCACTCCTGCACTATCATATCCTCTGTACTCTAATCGTTGCAGCCCTTTTATTATTACCGGATATGCTTCACGGTGACCTATGTATCCTACAATTCCACACATAAATATTCGTATTAAGGTTTAGTATAAAGTATTTCTAATTTTAATTTTTTGTCTGCCTCGGTGGTGTTGTTTCCGTATAACACTGTCCCTAACGGATTCATTACCGAAGTAACCGGCACATAACGATAAGGGGAGTTTTCAGGAAGACTGGCGTGATCTTTTATTACTGCCATAGCCGCTATATTAATATTCTCGGTTATGGCAAGCCCTAATTTTACGTTTTTGGCGTCCTTATTTTTAAGTAAGTTTTTGAGGTGATTGGTAATTCTTATTTTATAATAAACCCCTTTGTTGTTCTCTTTGTGTAATATGCCACCAAAAACATACTTGTTCAGCTTAGTAAATCCGGTTGCTGTTGTGCCGTCAATATTATAGTCTGTTAGCGGAACACCGTTATCTGCATTAAATAGGTATAATCGAGTTGGAACGTAAAGCACGTTATCCATCTGCGCTTTATCTATATAAAAAACCAGATTAGCCTCGTTGATTAACCAATTTTCGCTTTCTGCTAAGTCTCTTAACTGCTCAAGTTCAACAGAATTTCCTTCGGCATCAGTGTCTGCGAACAAATCTATATAGGCCAACGAACCTTCTGAACCTTTCAGATAAATCTTTTGGTCACCCATAACAGAATCAGATGAAGCTAAGGCATTTTCATACCCTGAAGAAAACTCAGTTTCAACCAAACTAACGGTATTTCCTTGAAGGTTTAGAACAAGGGTTCCTTCTCTTTCTTCTTCGTTTATGATGGTATTATAATAAATAGTTATTTTGCCTTGCGAAAAATCCATTTGCATCAAATGGTCACCTTGGCCTATGTCTTCGACCTGAAAAAACAATCCTTTGAAGTAGTTAGCAAAAGTATTGTTGTTGTCCATTTGTCCTGCCGGAGCATTAAATATTTTTTGTTGAAAAAAATCTTTGTTCAGCTCAATTTTCATCTGAGGGGTTTGTCGTTCTTTGATTATTTGCTCCCCTTCTTCGTTTTCTTCATAAATAATGACCTCTGAATTGTCGAAGAAAAATTCATTGTTTTGAGCTACGTCATCAGCATCGTTCAACAATAGGCCTTTGGCACTACTAATTTCTTGATACAAATCGCTATAATATTTTTGAGACTCTTCGAAGTTTGTCGAAGGATCAAAGTCTCTTAGGTAATAACCTGATTCATAAATACCTAATCTTATTTTTCCTTGGTCTCCATAAAGAGAATCCAACGTAAAAGTTCTGTTTCCTTCAGCGTCGGTGTTTTTGATTTTGCTAAAATACGGAACTGTAAGTTCTACTTTAGTAATAGTTGGGTCAACAATACCCACTGTTGGGTTATTACCGGTAACAAATTGCAATTGGGTAACAAAGCTAACAACCGCTTTGCCAAAAACAGGATTATTGATAACCCCGAGACTGTTTATTGGTAACCCATTGGCCTGAACGGCTCCAGTAGCTTTGCTATAAGCGGTGAGGTTTTGAACTGTATAGGTATTCAGGTTCAGGTCATCATTGCCGACAATATCAGACCCGACCGTATTAAATTCGTCATCACACGACCAAAGCAATCCTGCAAATAACAATAGAGGCAACACCTTTTTAACCAAGGAAGTACTTTTCATACTTTAAAATAATATTTGTTATAAAACGTGATTTTTATAAAAATCCGTATAGGCTTGAGCGAACGAATCTTTGGGCACGAAAGGTAAAAAAGGTTTTTTCGAAGATTCTATAAATTCTGTTAAATTTGGTGTTATTTTATCTGAGGCTATGATGATAGCATCTGAATGTTCGATAGCTGTTTTTAGTAGGTTGTCACAATTAGGTTCGTCAAGGTGAGTAATGGTTTCTGCTGGTATTTTGTCGAATAGCAGCTTATCTTTAAGTTCTAACGAAAGAGACCCTTCAAACGACTGACTGTAGACTGATGTTACGATTTTTGTTTCTTCAAAAAGTTTTTCGTTAGCATAATAATGCTTCATATAAAGCGGCAGAAAGCTCGAAAGCCAGCCGTGAACATGAATAATATCGGGTATCCAATTAAGCTTTTTGATGGTTTCGACTACTCCTTTTGCAAAGAAAATAGCTCGTTCGTCATTATCTTCAAAAAGTTTTCCGTCCTCATCTTCAAAGGTGGCTTTTCTTTTGAAATACTCATCATTGTCTATAAAGTAAACTTGAATTCTTTCTTTGGGGATAGAAGCCACTTTGATAACCAAGGGCATATCTACATCATTAATAACCAAATTCATTCCCGAGAGTCGAATCACCTCGTGTAACTGGTGTCTCCTCTCATTAATGTTTCCGTAACGCGGCATAAATATTCGTATTTGCCCACCTACATCATTAATCATTTTAGGTACGTCATACGATGCCAAAGAAACTTCATTTTCGGCAAGATACGGAACCACTTCACTCGACACATACAATACTTTTTTTTCTTTCATAATATTTTAACCTCTGTTGTTTTGACGCAAATTAACATGCAAAGTTACGAAATTTTATGCAATTATAAATCTAATCAGTAAATTTGCCCTCTTTTAACCTGAACATAATGATTGTTTTTACTGATCAGAAAGAGTTAAAGACTCATTTAAAGTCTTATATAGAAAGCAAAGTAACCTTAGGGTTAGTGCCTACGATGGGGGCATTGCATCAAGGACATTTGTCTTTGCTCGAAAAATCTTTAGACCAAAACAATATTACCGTTGTAAGTATTTTTGTTAACCCCACGCAATTTAATAACCAGGAAGATTTAGAGAAATACCCGAGAACACTCGAAGAGGATTTTTATAAAATTAAAGAGCTTAGCAAAGATGTTGTTATTTTTGCCCCTTCTATAGTTGATATTTATGGACAAAATGTGGTGTCAGAAAAGTTTGATTACGACGGATTGGAGCATCAAATGGAAGGAAAACAACGCCCGGGCCATTTTGATGGTGTCGGAACCATCGTAAAAGCCCTTTTTGAAATCATACAACCTAACCGGGCTTATTTTGGCGAGAAAGATTATCAGCAAACTCTTATCGTAAAGAAAATGGTAGAAAAACATCAGCTTGCGGTCGAAATAATAGTTTGCCCAATACTTAGAGAAAAAACCGGACTGGCGATGAGCTCTCGAAACGAGCGACTAACTCCTGCTCAGAGAGAAAAGGCCGGTTTGATTTATCAAACGTTGTTGCAGACAAAAGAGCTGTTCAAAACCCAACCCCATACCGCAATCTATGATTATGTTGGCCGGATATTTGATTCAGAACAAGATATGAAGTTAGAATACTTTTTGATTGCAGATGACCAAGCCTTATTAGAAATTACAGAAAAACAGCACAACCAGCACTACCGAGCCTTTATAGCTGTAAATATCGGAAATGTTCGTCTTATTGACACAATTCCATTAAATTGATTATTTTTGCAAAATGAAAATTGAAGTTTTAAAATCAAAAATACATCGGGTAGCCGTTACGGGAGCCGATTTGAACTATATAGGGAGCATCACTATTGACGAAGAACTCATGGAGGGCGCTAACCTAATTGAGGGCGAAAAAGTATCGATTGTAAATATCAACAACGGAGAGCGGTTTGAAACCTATATCATCAAAGGAATTCGCAATAGTGGAGAAATAACACTCAACGGGCCTGCGGCAAGAAAAGTGCAAAAAGGTGATATTATCATCGTTATTTCGTATGCTTTGATGGATTTTGAACAAGCCAAAACTTTCAACCCCTGGATTATTTTCCCGGACGAAACAACTAATTCTTTACGATAAATAATATTGAGTAAAACAACCAAAAAATGGCTTTCTATACTAATTCCCACACTATTGGGAATTTTTTTTATTGTATATGCCTATAATCAGTTTACTCAAGAGCAGATTCAAGAGATTTTTGCTTATTTCAAAACTGCTAACTACTATTATATCTTTATCTCGGTTCTATTTGGGTTTATCGGTTCGATTGCTCGCTCATACCGCTGGAAATATACCTTAGAACATCTGGGTTATAAGGTGACATTCAAAAATCAGTTTTTGGCCGTGAATGTGAGCTATCTGATGAATATGTTTATTCCTCGCTCGGGAGAAGTTTCACGTGCTTTGGTATTAAAGAATTATAATAATGTTCCTTTTGATAAAAGCTTCGGAACCATCGTAGCTGAGCGTGTTGTTGATTTGATTTTGCTTCTTTTATTGGTAGGAATTGTTTTCTTTTTACAATTCGAAATTGTAAAAACTTTTATTCTGGATTATATTCCCCAAGAAAAATTCATTTTTATAACCCTTATTGGGCTATTTATCTCTTCGCTGTTTTTTTGGGTTTACAGATATTCGAAACTCAGATTTATTCTTGTTTTAAAAGAAAAATTATCAGGGCTTAAAGAAGGTATTTTGAGCGTGGTAAAAATGAAAAACAAAGGCGCTTTTTTGTTTTATACGGTTTTGATTTGGGCTTCTTATCTGATGATGTTTTGGATGTCTATTTTTGTTTTTTCGGAAACTTCCACCTTGAGCTTTGAGGCTGTTTTGACGACTTTTGTAGTCGGGAGTATTGCCATTGCCTTTACTAATAACGGGCTGGGTTCGTATCCTTTTTTGGTTGGCGAAATCTTGCTTTTCTACGGAATCTCGGCCACCGTAGGCAGTGCTTTCGGGTGGATTGTCTGGAGTTCGCAAACTCTGTTTACAGCTATTTTAGGGCTTAGCTCGCTTTTCCTGCTTCCAATTTTGAATAAAAGCAATAGCAAACAATAAGAAACTAGTAGATGAAAAAGTAAGCACCGGTTAATAAATACAATACCTCCTCACTTAAAAACCACATAAGTGTTTGATAAAAAATCTCGGGATTTGTACCACCCCAAAAAAGTTAAACGCTATTTAAGGTATTTTTACTTAATAATTATCTTTTCGGTTTGTACTCCTTTATCAGAAAATATTTTTAAAATATAATTTCCTCTTTGTAAATGGGCAATAAAAATACTATTTCCCTGATTTTGCTCTAAAACTTTTCTGCCTGTAAGGTCAAACAGAATAATTTTATCAATTACCGGATTATCAGATTCAAAATACAAAATATCCGAAACAGGGTTAGGATAAACACTTATTTTATCTGCTTCAAAAGAAGTCACATTTAATACACAGGCTTCAAGATCATCCGTATAGCTATATGTTATATGAGAATGATGAATTGTCCATTCAGAATACGGATATTCTCCGTTTTGAGCAGCCTCTACATCGTCAACCTCTACACATACATTTCCGTAAATTTCGTTAGGGTCATAATCAGGATCATCCCAATCTACCCAAGGATAAACACCAATATCAACAATTATTTGAGGATTGTTGTTTCCGTTTTTTAAATTTATCTTTTTAAGATATAACCCCATATCTATAGCTTGTAAGGTGTGTATCATAGAATTATTGCTCAAATCGATTTCTGTTATTTCATTCCAAGGTCCTAAATCTCCCCCAATATTTCCTAAACGAAGTATTTCTAATAATGTGTTTGAAGAAACATCTATTGAGGTTAGCATATTACTGCTACAATCCAATTTTTTTAATTGGAAGTTTTGACTGACATCTAACTGGGTAATCTCAGTAAAATTGATAACTAATTTTTCTAATGAAATAAAATCCTGAATTCCTGTTAAATCATAAATATAAGGGACGCTCCCACCATCTATAACCAACTCGGTTACCCCTTCAATATCGCTCGTTAGTACCTGCCCATTTATAAGACCATCACTATCCACACCCAAATAAATAAGAGTTTGCTCAAAACCTTGGTCGGGAATATAGGTTATCTGTGCTGTTGCTTGATAGCTAACTGCTATAAAAAACAAAAGCCATAGTATATTTTTCATGGTTAAAGTGTTTTATTGTTTGATTAAAGTTACGGTGTCAGAAATCTGCCCATTAGTTATTAAAGAAATAGAATAAAGCCCTTGTGGATAAGCGCTTACATCGAATGTTAATTCATTATCTTCCACATTTAAAACATAATTGTGAGAAATATTATTTGAGCCATATAAAGCATTCATAGATAAATAAGCAGAATCTCCTTGATTTATTTTATAAGCTAAGGTTACGTGATTTGATGTAGGATTTGGATAAAGAGTAGTTATAGAATTAGGTTTTAGTTTAACTTCTACCTCTGCATAATCTTTATATCCGTCTGAAAGGGCAATAACTTCTAATTTATATTTTTTCCCGATTTCAACAGATAAGCTAAAATCAGCACCTTCATATATCAGAGTTCCTTCTTCATTATACCAATTATAAATAGCAGATTCGTTAAGAACATCTGCACTAAAGGTTACAGTTTCATTTTTGTCTGTTTGTATATCCTCTCCTGCATCAGCAAAGAATAGTTCTCGTGGTTGTTTATAAATTTCATAGGTTTCTCCGCCTAGTATTTCATTGTTAGAAGTACGTCTTTGGATAACATGGTACGTATAAAGCTCTTTTTCTGTTATCTCTTGAGTAAGAAAATTAAACTTTACATTAAGCGTTCCTACTTCATTCGCACGGAATATCAGGTTATCTAAAGAAGCATTGTCTCCCGTAACTATCAATGTATTTCTATCTCTACGAATTATATTATTTCCTTGTCTTCCTCCATTTTTCCATACAGTAAGTAATTTATCATCTAATATAATACTAACTTCAGCTTCTCTGAAGATTTTTTTACCTGTTTCTCTGTCATCAGCTAAAAAGTTTAAATTAAAACTTCTGGTTTGGTTAAAAGGATTTCCTACTGCTATCACACCCCCTAATTGGGGTTGTGTATCTGGATGAACACCTATAATAGTCACATTTTTTTGAGCAATATTATTGTTGTTTCTGACGTTGTCTGCTAATATTGTTGTTTCAGAAGAGTACATCTTGTCATCTTCTGAAATAATTCTTGCTAATAAACAAAAATGCCAAGGCTCATCATTTATACTACTATAATCAGCAGGATTAGGAACAAACCAAGGGTAGGCCATTACAATTTCTTCATTAGGTTCAATAGGAGGAAGTGTTAAAGTTACTATTTCACTACCTACTAAAGCTCCGTTAGCAAAAGTATTCCCATTATCCCAATGATAATCCCACGCTAAGGAAGTAGCTGCTTTTGACCAATAGAGTGCTAATTTTTCATTCCCTGTAGAAGTGTCACATCCTCTGTTAGTTATTTTAACATGAATATAATTAGGGGTCGCAGGGTCGTGTTCAGGATTTTCATGCTGATGTATATAATCTTCTGCATGTCGTATCCAAATATTAGGACTACTCCAAGTATAAGGAGAAACAATGTTAGGCTCCTCTCCAAAATCTTCAGGAGAGTCTTTGATGTAAAGGTCAATATTTGGATTGTCATTTCTCATAGCTAATATAGATTGTTTATTAACATTGGTTGGATTTGCAATCCATTCGCGTATTCTAACTCCCTGACCTATGGTGAAACCAACATAACAACGGTTAAGAGAGTATGTCATAATATTTCCTACGTCTGTTGGCGTCAAATTAAAAGGCATTCCAAGATTATCCATTCCGTTTCCCAAGTATTCACAGGTATCAGGATCAACAATAGTATAAATTGAATTTTCTGTTCCTTTTTCCCACCAAAAACTAAGCATCGGAGGAGTATCATGACTAAAGTCAGCTACACTCAAAGCATTATAGTTAGGGTCATTAGGGTCTCTGGTAACATGCTCAGGAGTAGTGCTACCTTGATTATTAGATCCCCAAACATGCCTCAAATCAAAAGTATGTGCCAACTCATGAGCAAGTATATTTCCTGCGATAATGTCAGATGAGTTTCCATTAAAATGAGAGCGTTTAAGACACATTTTATTATTTCCAGATCCAGTTGCCCCGTTAGGAGTAGCTCCGGTAGCGGTAACAAAAAAAATTAGGTATATACACATTAAAACAATTGTCAATCGTCTTATCAGGTAGATTACTGTATATTTGAGTTGTAGTTGCCCCTTCGTATAGCTCATCATTTTTAATGTATTCATAGCCTTTAAGTATAAAACAGATTCCCATAGGCTTAAATAATTCATTAATTCTTATAAGGTTCTCCTTAATGTTATGATAAGTAACAGAGGGGTAACTAATAGTATCACTTTCTGGATTTATTATCCAAAAGAAAATATCAAAACTTATAGGCTCAAAAGTTGCCAGATAAGCAGGGTCAACAGAGAATAGACAGGGTTGTTCATAGGACTAAAATAGACAAATGGAAGCGAATTCGGTTCCTCTTCAAACTCACAGATAAAAGATTCTTCTTGAGCAAACAAAATAAATGCACTCATAAAAAATAAAGCAGAGTAAAGTAATTTTGATTTCATAATATCGATTTTTAATATTAAACACCCAAATTTAATAAAATCTTATTAAATGTAAAATAAAAATATTAAATAACACAAATAAAACTAACTATGCGAAGTTGGCTTAAGTTGTCACTTCAAGAGAAAATCTTGTAACGAAGTGGAAAATTTTGTATCGAGAAATCTTTTTATTTAGTTCTCGATACCGTTTTTCTTCGTTCCATTACGAAAATCACTTGAACTGATGGAAAAATTTAATTCGTTTCTAATTTCACTCAACGGGTTGTTTCAATAATTCTAAAAACGTTATTCTTCTTTTGTTAAAACGAAATTACAGGAAACTCTTCAGACTTAAGATAATACTAAGTATCCCTTAGTAAGAAATACATTTACCGACTAAAAAAGTTATCTTTGTAAATCTAAAGACCTCACAAAATGTCAAAAGTAAAAACAGCTTTTTTTTGTCAGAATTGCGGCGTGCAGTCTGCCAAATGGCAAGGGCAATGCAACTCCTGCAAAGAGTGGAATACGATTGTGGAAGAAGTAATCCAGAAAGAAGTAAAACCCTCATGGAACACGGCTAAAACCGAAACAAAAGTTGCTGACAAACCACTTCGAATCGACGAAATTGATGCGACAAACGAAGTGCGTTTGGATACTAAAGACAATGAATTAAACCGAGTTTTAGGAGGAGGTCTGGTTGCCGGCTCACTCACCCTTTTGGGGGGCGAACCCGGCATCGGTAAAAGTACGCTTTTGTTACAAATTGCTTTGAAGTTGCCTTACAAAACCCTTTATGTATCAGGTGAAGAGAGCCAGAAACAAATCAAAATGCGAGCAGAACGTATTGACAACATAAGTCCGAATTGTTATATCTTGACCGAAACCCGAACCCAAACCATTTTTAAACATATTCAGGATACAGAGCCAGAAGTGGTCATTATTGACTCGATTCAGACCCTGCATACAGATTATATCGAAGCTAGTGCCGGAAGTATTTCGCAAATCAGAGAATGTACCGCCGAGCTGATCAAGTTTGCCAAGCAAACCAATGTTCCGGTGATTCTTATCGGACATATTACTAAAGATGGCAGTATAGCCGGACCTAAAATCCTCGAACACATGGTCGATACAGTTTTGCAATTTGAGGGCGATCGCAATCACGTGTACCGAATCTTGCGTTCGCTCAAAAACCGTTTTGGTTCTACGGCCGAGCTCGGAATTTATCAGATGCAAAATTCAGGACTTCGCCAAGTGAGCAATCCGTCAGAGATACTGATTTCGCACAAAGAAGAAGAACTCAGCGGAACAGCCATTGCGGCCACACTTGAAGGAATGCGCCCGCTAATGATTGAGATTCAGGCCTTGGTCAGCTCTGCTGTTTACGGAACACCTCAACGTAGCACCACAGGTTATAATGCCAAACGCCTCAATATGATTTTGGCAATATTAGAGAAACGTGCGGGTTTCCGTTTGGCTCAAAAAGATGTTTTTTTGAACGTAACCGGAGGGATTTCGGTCGATGATACGGCTATTGATTTGGCTGTAGTTGCGGCTATTTTGTCTTCCAACGAAGATATTTCAGTCGAAAAAGGCTTTTGCTTTGCAGGAGAAATCGGACTTTCGGGAGAAATAAGACCTGTGAACCGGGTAGAACAACGTATTCAGGAAGCTGAAAAATTAGGATTTTCGACTATTTTTATTTCGAAATACAATAAATTCTCGCTTAAAAGCACCCAAATCGAAATTAAACTTGTCTCGAAAATCGAAGATGTGGTACAGCAACTTTTTGGATAACTATCTAAAATCCGTTTAGCAAAATCACGAAATTCGCATCATTGCCTCTAAAATTTGTATCTTTGATAAACAGAACCAACCCTATAACTTATGCATAGCCACTCAGCAAGGTGTTTTATTCTGAAAATATCAATTATTTTTTGGCTTGTTTTTACTACCGGAAATGTGTTGGCTCAGTCTTCAAATGACAGTACCGCCATACGTCAGGTTAAAAAAGAATTAGAACTCCTAAAGGCTTTGAGAGAAAAAGATTCACTCAAAATGGCCTTACTTACTCAGGAACTTAAAAGAGTAATGCTGGCAGGTGACTCTGGTTCAGAAAACCCAAAAACCGATTCGCTTTTACTTAAGCAAAAAAAAGAAATCGAAAACCTTCGCAAAGGAATTAAGGGTGTTCCGGTAGTCTTTCAGACAGATACATTATTTAAAGTGTACACCTCATTAGGTGCTTATGATGCGCAAACAAGAGCAAACAATCTGGTGGAAAAGTTGCAGTTATTGTACAAAAAACCATTTTTCTTTTCAGATTCGCTAAAAGTAAAAAGCAATCATGGTCTGCTGAGCATAATCTATCAGGAAGAAACTTTAATAGACATTACGCTAACCGATGCTCTATGGGCAGATACAACGCCCGAGGAATTAGCGCAGGCACAGACTGTTATAATTAAAGAATCAATTATCAAGTACCGACAGCAAAACAGCCTGAAAAACAACCTGTTTAGAATAGCTGAACTCTTACTGATTATCGGTCTTGCTGTCTTGATTGTTTGGGGAATCAACAGATTCTTTGGTTTTGTTAAAACTATTTTTATTACTCCGAAAAATCGCTTCCTGAACGGTATCAAAATTAGAAACTATGAGCTACTGAAAAAAGAACATATACTGAGTTTTGTTTCAAAAGCGCTTTCTCTGCTCAAGATTCTACTGCTTTTGATTGTTCTCTTTACAGTTATACCTTTAGCTTTCAGCATTTTTCCATCCACTCAAAATTGGTCTGAGGTAATCAGAGAATGGATTTGGGATCCTATAAAATCAATTTGGATTTCGGTTTTAACCTATCTTCCTAATCTGTTTACGATCATCATCATCCTTTTTATCGTACGGTATGTTTTGCGTCTGATGCGATTTTTTGCTTTAGAAATAGAACGAGGAGCATTAACCATCAAAGGATTTTATCCCGAATGGGCAAAAACCACCTATAACTTGGCTCGGTTCATGTTCTCAGTAATGGCTTTGGTGATTATTTTCCCTTATTTGCCCGGTTCAGATAGTGATGCATTTAAAGGAATTTCGGTGTTATTAGGAATTCTGATTTCGATAGGTTCTTCTTCGGCTGTAGCCAATGCCGTGGCAGGTTTGGTCATTACTTATATGCGACCGTTTCAACCCGGTGACTGGATAAAAACCGGAGAAGTAACCGGAATTGTCATCGAGAAAAACGCCTTGGTTACCCGACTTAAAACTATCAATAACGAAGATGTTTCGGTGCCCAATTCGTCGATATTAAGCGGCGCAACTATCAACTATTCTTCGATGGGAAGAACCAGCGGGCTGGTGATTACCGCTAAGATTAAAGTCCGTTATGACTATTCGCACAACCTCATCGAAGAATTACTTTTGCAAGCCGCCGGAAAAACTAAAGACATTTCTGAAAAACCTTATCCGTATGTGTTTCAATTGTCTCTCGAAGAAGTGAATGCCGTTTATGAACTCAATGCCTTTACGTTTGCCCCCGAGAATATGTATTTTATTAAATCTGACCTTATTAAAAACATTCAGAATGTGTTTAGGCAGGCCAAGATCGAGATTCAATCAACCCAATATGTAGAGATAAAAAGCAAGGGGATAGATGATAAAAACTAAGCACTAATCAAACGCCCAACTCCATCACACAACCATTCTAAAAAACGCTCGTCTTTTTCTGTAAACGGATCTAAAGTTTCTGAATCAATATCTATTTGTCCAATATTTTTTCCGTTGACGAAAATCGGCACCACGATTTCTGACTTTACGGTCAAACTACAAGCAATATAATTATCTTGAGCCTTCACATCGGGCACGACAAAGTTCTTGTCTGATAAGGCTACCTGCCCACAAATACCTTTCCCAAACGGAATAATGGTGTGATCTGTCGGCTTACCAGCATAAGGGCCGAGCTCTAAAACCTGCTGGTCTTCTTTATGAAAATAAAAACCTACCCAATCATAATAATCAATTGCTTGTCGAAGCAAATCACAGATGTTTTGTAGCTTTTCTTGGGTAGATAATTTGGAGTTTGAGATAATATCGGTTACTTTTGGTTTAAGGATTTCAAACATTTTTAGAGATTTTATTTTTTACAAATTTATCTCATTTAGCCCAATGCTACACAAAATAACAGTTGCTTTTTTGTTTTTATTCAGTATTTTTAGTTTTTCTCAAAATACTAAAATAACCTTTGTAGATTCAGTTACTATCAATGCTGATGTTTATTTCGGAAAAGATGTGTTGGGGTATGATTATTACGGACAAAACAACGTACTTTATAAGCAAAAAGAAGCTGAAAAATGGGAATACAAAAATCTCTCTTTAGGAGAAATCCATTCGTTAGACTTATTAAACCCGTTAAAGACTTTGGTTTTTTATAAAGATTTCAACCAGGCTATTTTATTAGACAATCAACTTTCGGAAATTACAAAAATTAACCTTTCTGACCACAACATCGTGGCAATGACCTGCTCTATGGCTTCGGGCAATAGATTGTGGGTGTATGATGATTTGAGTAATAGCTTGTTGCTCCTGGATTACATAAACAAAAAAACAACCACTATTAACCAACCGTTTAAAAACACGTTCCGTTATTACAGCTCTGATTATAACAATTGGTTCAGAATCGCTCAAGACTTTGAGGTTTATACCTATGACAATTATGGGAGAATGACGGCTTTAGGACAAGCCCCCACTTTTGACAGCTTACTTTTAACACAAAATCGGAATATGCTTTTTAGCTTAAACGATAATTTATATCTTTACAAAAATGACCAAAGTGCCTCAGAACCTGTTTTGTCTAACATAAAAAGCCTACAAAGCTTTAGTTATAACAACAGAATTCTGACAGTTTTCACAGGAGAGTTATTAAAAAATTATATCATAAAACTACCATAATGCACATAGCAGTAGCAGGAAATATCGGAGCAGGAAAAACCACACTTACCCGGCTTTTAGCCAAACATTTTAGATGGGAACCCCATTTTGAAGATGTAGTAGACAACCCTTATCTGGATGATTTTTATCATCAAATGGAACGCTGGAGTTTTAACCTTCAGATTTACTTTTTGAACAGCCGTTTCAGGCAAGTTCTCCAAATTAGAGAAAGCGGAAAAAGAATTATTCAAGACCGCACCATCTATGAAGATGCCCATATTTTTGCTCCTAACCTACACGATATGGGGCTGATGACCAACCGTGATTTCGAAAATTACACCTCCCTTTTTGAACTGATGGAAACCACCGTCGCCGCTCCTGATTTGTTGATTTACTTGCGTAGTTCTGTTCCTAATTTAGTAGGTCAAATTCATAAAAGAGGAAGAGAGTACGAAAACTCCATTTCGATTGATTACCTCTCTCGCCTTAACGAAAGATACGAAGCTTGGATTCAAAAATACGATAAAGGAAAACTACTGATTATTGACGTAGATAATACTAATTTTGTCGACAATCCAGAGGATTTAGGCAATATCATCAATAGAATTGATGCCGAGCTTAATGGGCTTTTTTAATACTCCATCAAGCAATAATTAAACCACTTCGGCCACCACAAATGTGCTTCCTCCGACAAAAATCAAATCGGTTTCGGAAACATTTTTTTTTGCTTCGCTCAAGGCAAATGATACAGAAGGGTAAGCTTTTCCGATAAGAGAAAAGTCAACTGCTTTTTCTTGTAATACTAAAGCTTCTAAGCCTCTAGGCACATTAGGTTTACAGAAATAATAAATTGCGTTTTGGGGGAGTAAAGGCAAAACGGAATCTAAATCTTTGTCGTTTACTGCTCCCAATACGATATGCAATCTATCAAACTGCTCCAACAGAAGCTGTTCTAAAACTATTTCAAGCCCATGCTTGTTGTGAGCCGTATCACAAATAATTTTGGGGTTTTCTTGCAATACCTGCCACCTGCCGAGGAGCCCGGTATTTTTGACTACGTTAAGCAATCCGTTTGTGATATTATCTTCCGAAATATCAAAATAATTGTTCTTTTGAAGCACCTTAATGGTTTGCAAAACTGTTTTTTTATTCTTCTGCTGATATACTCCGAGCAAATCAGATTTTGGCGTTTCGGAAATCAAATCAGAAGCAAAATAAATTTCAGAATGCGTTTCTGTTGCTTTCTTTTCGAATACCCGGCGGGTTTCAGTAGTGTATTCTCCGACAACAACCGGAATGTTAGGTTTTATGATTCCTGCTTTTTCAAAAGCAATTTCCGTAAGTGTAGTTCCTAAGAATTGCGTATGATCTAGCCCAATATTAGTTATCACAGAAATAAGTGGCGTAATGATATTGGTAGAATCTAATCGACCGCCCATACCTACCTCAATTACTGCTACCTCAACTTTTTCTTTTTCGAAAAAATCAAATGCCAACCCCACAGTCATTTCAAAAAAACTTAGATTATGGCTCTCGAAGAATGTTTTGTGTTGCAAGATAAAATCACAAACAAACTCTTCGGGAATTTCCTGTCCGTTAATCTTGATGCGTTCTCTAAAATCTTTGAGGTGTGGTGAGGTATAAAGCCCAACTTTATAGCCGGCTTCTTGCAAAACCGAAGCAATCATGCTCGAAGTAGAGCCTTTTCCGTTAGTGCCTGCAATGTGAATTGCTTTGATTCTCCTCTCCGGATGATTGAGGTAATCTGAAAGCAATAACGTATTGGTTAAATCCTTTCGATAAGCACTTACTCCTTGCTTTTGATACATGGGGAGCTGGGCAAACATCCAGTCTAAAATCTGTTGATAGTTCAATGTATTATTCTCGAAGTTTGAAATTGTAAGTAATGGTCCCGACTTGTCTGTTTGGAGCTGTTGTGCTGGAGTCAAATCTTGCCTGAAGGGCAGCTTGTCGTGCGATATCTACCAAACATTTGGCTGTATTGGTGGTTCCTCTTACTCCGGGTTTGGCCTCGATTACTTTTCCGGTTCTATCTACCGAAATCTCTACTACGACCCTTCCTTCTTCATTACATTTATATTGCGGGGCCGGCATAGCCACTGATTTTCTTCCTGCCAAATTATAATCGCCGTGCCCTGAGCCACTTCCTGCTCCCGAGCCTGTTCCGTAACCAGAACCTGTCCCGAGCCCTTGACCAGAACCATGTCCTCCTCCTGATCCTGTGCCGCTTCCTCCACTACCGTCTCCGTCATAACCTTGACTATTAAGGTCACCCGAAGTGCTTCCTTGGTTTCCTGCTTGATTAGTGTTTCCGTCTCCTCCCAAAAGGTTACCGATTGCATCCGATACGTTTCGGTCGGGTTGCGGAGTAGTCTGAGCAGCCGGAGTAGTTCGGGTTGGTTGGTTGATTTCGGGTTTTCTTTCTTCTTTTTTAGGCGTTTCTTTGATGGCTACAGCATCCTCATTGTCTGAGGTGAGCATTTCAGACTCATTAGTTATGCTTGCCGTTGTTTGTGATTGAGAAACAACCGGGTCGGGTGAATTATAATCTCCCATTCCGTATTCATCAAAACCAAAATTTAAAGCAATAGTTCCGCCTCCACCCCCACCTTCAAGTTCTTTAGGTTCTGGAGGAAAGATAGCGATAGACATAACAAGCATCAATGCTACAAACAAAATTGTAGTAACAATGGCTGATTTTTTTTCTTCGTCTGTTTTAAAAAACATGGGTTTGAATTTCGAATAATAACTCAAAATTAAGGAAATAATTGTACATCTAACCCAAAGTAATGCAAAAGTTTATTTAGCTGTAACCCTAACGCTGTGTGGGCGCAAGGTATCGGAATAAAAAAACCACCCGGGTTGGGTGGTTTTTATGAATCAGTTATAATGTATTTTATTTGAAATCGGCATCAGAAACGCCTTCGTTGATTTTAACATCTTCGAATTTTACATCCAAATCAAAGCCTATGTTTTGTATCATGTTATGAGCAATCTTTACGCCCTTAACATCTTTATAGTCTTTAAAATAAGTCATCATAGTGGTTTTTTGACCCATCATTTCAACTTCTTTTCCTTCGGCTACTTTAAGTCCTGTTTCTACATTATAATAGTAGGAAGAGGTTCCTGCTTTAAGTACATAAGCATCTTTTCCGTCTACAGTTTCGATAGCCGTTACGGCAACGTCTGTATCTTTAAGCAACATAAGCTCTGCAAAAGGAGTAGCTTCAAACTTACTGTCTTCGATTTCTTCTGCTGTTAAGTTTTGTTTTTGACCTTGCCCTGAGCTATATCCTTTACCGGCGTTGATTACTTGTTTTTGTAGCGTTCCCATACCTTCCATAGAAATGTCTTGCAATAGTTTTCCTTCTGCTTTTTTGATGGTGATTACCACCGGAGCAGGTGCACCCGGAATAGAAGCTTTACCTACTTGAGCAATTGTTTTTACTTTTGCTACAGCATCTTTACCTCCGATAGCTTTAAAATATGCATCTAAGACTACTTTTGGTGTAATACTCGGGTCAACTTCTTTGGCCTGAGGCTTATCTGTAGGGTTTCCGTATTGGTCAAAATAGAACATCGGGATGCCTAATTTCTCTAATGGTTCGATTACTTCACTTCCCTTTCCTACTACTACAATACGAGAATTATCGTGAGAGAAATATTTGTTGGCTACGCGTTGGATATCCTCAACGGTTACTGCGTTGATGTTGGCAATAAAGTTTTGGTAAAAATCTGCTGGTAGTTTATGCAAAATAGTATTTAATGCAAAACGAGCTACTGTTTGAGGCTTTTCGATTTCCATAACAAAGTTGCCTATATAGCCAGCTTTTACATCAGCCAAAGTAGTCTCATCTACCTTTTCTGTGCGGATTCTTTTGATTTCTTTCAAGAACTCTACAACTGCGCTATCTGTAACTGTGTTACGCACAGAAGAAGTAGCTCTAAAAGTCGAAACATAACGGGTTGCCCCGATACCTGAACGTGCACCATAAGTCCATCCGTTTGCTTCACGTAGATTCATATTAAGATAAGAATTGAAATCTCCTCCTAATATTTGATTGGCTAGAATAACTGCAAAATAATCTTTGTCGGTCATTCTTAGTTTGTTGATGTTGATAAGCGAAATTTCTGACTGAACCGCATTAGGCATATCTACAAAATTGATTTGCGTGTATTGCACATCTCTTGGGTCTGTATAGTCAATTTTTGGAGAGTTCCCTCTTTTCCAAACTCCGAAGTTTTTCTCTACTAATTTCTTAGCTTCACTAAACTTAATGTCACCCATTATAATCAAATAGGCATTATTAGGAGAAAAGAAGTTAGTATATTGTTGCTTTACATCGGCTAACGAAATGTTATTGAGAGTTTGTTCGGTTATAAATTCTCCGTTAGGATGATTTTTTCCATAAGCCAAAACATTATTTACTCTTGAAGCTACAGCAGAAACATTTTTTTCCCCTGCCTTAAGACTCTCGATGTATTTTGCTTTTTCTTTATCAAATTCTTCTAAATTAAACAACGGATCAACAATACCTTGTGCCATTAGTTCTATTACTCTTGGGAAGTATTTAGTAAGTGCACTGGCATATCCTCCGCTTGAGTGTAGGCTTACCATGGCTCCGTAAAACTCAATTTCTTCGTTATAATCATCTTTTGAAATTTTGCTTGTTCCGTTACCCATAAGGCTTCCTGTCAGGCTGGCAAGCCCGGCTTTGCTTCCTTCTGCATACGGTGCATTGTCAATAGACAAAGAGGCGATTACTCTTGGCAATTTATGGTTTTCGACAACCAATACGGTAAGCCCGTTTGGTAACTGAAAAGATTGTGGTTTGCCGATATTAACTTGAGGAGCAGGGCCCGGCTTTGGTTGCGAGCGATCTATTTGTGCCTGCATCGAAAAGGATAAAAACAATCCTAATGCTATTATTATTTTTTTCATTTTTTAATTCTTTTTAATATTACTTATTCTCTGCTTGTGGCCCGTGATAATTAACAAACACTCTTTGGTTAGGATTCAGATATTTTTGAGCAACTTCTCTGATTTCTTCTCGAGTAATTGAGCGATAAATATCGATTTCTGTGTTGATAAGATTTACATCACCATACAACAGATAATATTCTGCTAAGCTGTGAGCGATTCCTTCGATAGTAGCGTTTGAGCTTACGTATTGATTTTCGTAAATATTTTGCAGTTTTTGGAAATCTCTTTCAGAAATTAAGTCTTTTTGAACTTTAACAATCTCTACATCTACTTCTTCCAAAATAGACTCAAGCGAGTTGTCTCCCATCGGGATTGCATAAAGAATATAAGAGCCGTAGTCTTCTTGACTATGAGCAAAAGCAGCAACTTCTAATGCTTTTTTCTGCTGGTCAACTAATTTTTTATACAATACCGAAGATTTTCCTCCAGAAAGATACGTAGAAAGCATATCAAGCACTCTGGCCTCACGGGTTTTCATAGATGGTGTTCTGTAGGCAGCAATCATCATCGGAAGTGTTACGTTAGGGTCTTCCCAAGCTGTATTGATTTGCTTTGTAATCGGCTCTTCAACAAATGTTTTTCTTTCTACTTCGGGTCCTCTGGGAATGGTTCCGAAATAATCTTTGATCCATTTGTTGGCTTGGTCAAACTCAAAATCTCCTGCTACTACAAGCACAGCGTTGTTTGGCGAATAGAACTTTTCGTTAAAATCTAAAAACTCATCAAGAGTAGCGGCATCCAGATGCTCCATTTCTCCAATGGTTGTCCAGCGGTATGGGTGATTTTTAAACAAATTTTCTTTGATTACTTTAAGGATGTTTCCGTAAGGTTGATTATCCACACGAAGGCGTTTTTCTTCTTTAACAACTTCGTTTTGTGTATCTACACCGATTTGGTTGATTACCGGATGAAGCAATCTTTCTGACTCCATCCATAACCCTAATTGCAAGTTATTGGAAGGGAATACTTCATAATAATAGGTTCTGTCATCGGTAGTATTGGCGTTGTTGGTTCCTCCGTTTGCTGTTACGATTTTAAACCACTCTCCTCTTTCGATGTTTTTTGTTCCTTCAAACAAAAGATGTTCAAAAAAGTGGGCAAAGCCTGTTCTTTCAGGATGCTCATCTTTTGCTCCCACATGATACATTACTGATGTAATCACCACAGGGGCTGATTTGTCTTGATGTAAAATAACATGCAGACCGTTGTCTAAAGTGTACTGTTCGAACTCTACGTTTTGAGCAGAAACACTTCCGATAAGCACGCAAGCACTTAAAGTCATTATTGTTTTCTTCATAACGAAAATAAATTAATTGAAATTGTTTTATAAATAATAAGTATCTAAATACTCTATTTTGTTACAGCAAAAATACATTTTTTTATCTATTTCTATCATCTTAAGGTAGTAAAAACAAAAAACACCTCCTGAAAAGAAGGTGTTTTTATGTGTGATTTATAAGTGTTTGTTTAGAAACCGACAGTCCATCCTTCAGCCCAAGCTGGTTTTGCTGTTCCGTTTCCGGCTCCTGTAGCGGTTTGATCAACCGAATAAACTCCACTTACATCAGCAGCATTTCCGGCTGTATCAGTTCCTTTTGATTCTACGCCTACGTTATCAAATTTAACACGCGTTGCTTTTAGCTGTCCGTCAGCAACATAACCAATACCCTCGTCATGTTGAATATCAAACCCTGTTCCCCAGTCTTTCAAAACCACATTATCAAATTGCGCTTTAGTACCTACTCTTAATTTCATGGCTTGATTCTCTCCACCACCATCAATTCCGTTCCCGATTAAGGTTAGGTTTTTAATTGTTGGGTTAGAAATTGGAGTAGCCATATGGTCGTTTGAGTTGTTGTCTGCCTCAATTCCTCTGTTACTAGCGTTTTTTCTGATTCCGTACCAGTTTTCTCCAGTTCCGCTCCATCCTTCTGTCCAGTCAAACAAATCGTCTCCTACTTCTTGGTGGAAGTTAGTTACTACTAAATATTTAGCATTTGCCGTTCCTCCAAACCATTCGAACCCGTCGTCTGATCCTTCGTGAATTTGTATATATTCAAGAGTTGTTCCGTTTCCTACTCCGAACATTGAAAGTCCGTTAAACTCTTTTTCAGAGTTATAAGCATAGCCTGAATATTCGATTCTCAGGTATTTGATAGATCCTGAAGAATCAGAAGCGTCGGTACCTCCGTATGCCAAGCCAGAAACTTCAGCTTGAGCCGGAGCTCCTTTGTTGATTGGTGCTTTTCCGCACAGCACCAAGCCTCCCCAAGAACCTGGTGTTTTGTCAGCCGATGTCATTACTACAGGAGCTGAGGCTGTTCCTTGAACATGAATCTCTCCTCCTTGTGCTACAGCAATATAACGAATGATCCCATCTGTTGCAGCAGAAGAAGCTTCGACTGTAACACCCGGCTTAATCGTTAATTTAGCACCGTCTTTTACGGTTACTCTTCCGGTAAGCGTATAGGTTCCTGATTCAAGAACTACTTCACCTTCGTTTACATCTCCTTTAAAATCGTTACGGTCTAATACAAAAGAAGTAGAGGGAGTGTCTCCTGCGTTGTCATCACTTGAGCAAGAGCTTACAAAAGCTACGATAGATAAAGCAGCTAATCCGAAAATTTTTGAAATTGATTTTTTCATTTTTCTGTTATTTGTTTTTGGTTTATAATTTTGATGCAAAGATGAAACACTAAGATTTCCTGCAAGTTAAGAGAACGTCACCCGTTTGTTATTTATACTTTTTAGATTTGATAGGTTATTCCTAAACCGAAAAAAGCTCCTTTTTTAAAGGTAAGTGCCGGTACTGCTCCCGAGGCGTTTTCTTGCATTCGTCTGAACTCCGGATTCAGAATGTTTTTGGCACTGAAGTTAATTCCGAAATTCTTATTTATCTTAGCTTTCAGAATAAAGTCTAAGGTTCCCATTCCTTTATCAACCAGATTTCCTTTGGTTTCTACTCCAAGAGCATACAACCTATCGGAATAATACGCATAAGATAAGGTAGCCATCAAGCTTCTATCGTTACTCCACTCTTTCAAATAAGAGATATCTGCATTCAAAAGTATGTCTGAGGCTCCAGTAAAACTTGAGGTTTTATCAGTCAGGTTAATATTATAATTGGTTTCATTTCTTACTTTTTCTGAATCGAGATCTTGATGTGTTTTCATATACGAAACATTCAACCCAGCTGATAATTTGTTGGTATATTCTTGTTCGAGTTCATAAATGTTTTTTCTAACTTCTACTTCTACCCCATAGACATATCCTGTATCTCCCACGTTTAGGAACGAGATATCATTTGTCGCAGAGGCTAATGTGATTTCGTTAATCGGGTCTAAAATATATTTTCCGAAAAGAGTGGCAGAAATTAACTCGTCGTTTTTTGGGAACATCTCCCATTTTAAATCCAAGTTATAGTTTTGCGAAGGGTATAAATCAGGGTTTCCGACCTTTATTTCGGTTACATCTTCATAAATGAACAAAGCTCTTTCTTTAAACTGAGGTAGTGTGTAGGTTTTGCTGGCTCCTAAACGAAGGTTTTGTTTATCATCTAATTCATATTTCAGAATAAGATTAGGTAAGAATTCGTTTCTTTCAAATGTGTTGGTATCTCCTTCCGGATCGAGTTGCGTGACCCAAGAAACTGTTTGTTCTACTCTTTCGAAACGTAAACCAACAATAGAAGACAATCTATCTGAAAGCTTATATTCTAAACTGGCAAAACCTGCGTTGATATTCTGTTCTCCGTTATATATCTGTCTTTTTTCTCCTGCAAAAGCTTCGATATTAAATAATCCGTTGTTGAAATTTTGTTGATTGAAAAACGCATCGAGATTGTTCGGATCATAGGCCGTGCCTAGTTGCGAACCTGTAATTCTGAAATTAAACTGAATCGCCTCAAAATCACGCTCTTTTATTCTCCCGTTATAACCTAAAGTGATCTTTCCTTTAGCGTCTTCTATATCACCCAACTTGTAGCTCAGTGCTAAGTTTAGTGCTAATTCGTCTTCTGTCAAACTTTGGAAGTATCTATGGTTGTCGGTAATGGTATTTTGAGCAAAAACATATCCGTTATCTAACAGTTTCATAGTGTTTTGTGTGCGGTCTGGCATATCACTCGAAATCTTATTGAAAGATGCTCCCCAGTCAAAATCTATTTTATTAGATAAACTATGTTGACCTAAGAGTTGGTTTACAAAAAGTGTATTTCCGGTATAAGTGGCTCGTTGTACAAGCGCATTATCATTTTCGGCTATATCTCTAAGAAAGCCCCTATACACATCTCTGTTTTGATCAGAAGAGTTTACAAATAGAAAATTATAAGAGAACCTATGGTTATCATTTACAACATAATTGGTAGTAAACATTCCCGTTGTATTGGTTTTATAGCTAAATTTCTGTTGTTCGAATGATTTTAGTTTTGCTCCCTGAGCCGATACACTTTGGTTAATTCCTTCTCGGAATTCAAATCCGTTGTCAAATCCTGCTGTAGCAAAAAAGCTAAGCTCACCCTCTTTTCCAACATCAAAAGACTTTCCTGCCTTTAAGCTTATATTACCTCCGTATGGCGCTTTTTTGGTTGGATTAAGGCTGTTTTCGAAACGAAATCCTGTTAAGGGATTATTAGGCACTCCATAAGATGAATATCCGAATTTGTTGGGGCCGTCTTGCAACAAGAAGTCTGCTGACTTTTCAACTGCATTGGTGTTTACTTCCGAGCCTAACGATATTTCTAACATTCCGTTTCCTCTATAGTTTTTAGACGAAACATCTATGTTCCCACCGGCAAAATCTCCTGAAGCAGAAGCGCTATATACTTTATCTATAGAAATGTATTCTACGATATCGGTCGAAAAAAGCTCTAAATCAATGTTCT
This sequence comes from uncultured Flavobacterium sp., assembly GCA_964409345.1. GTDB lineage: Bacteria > Bacteroidota > Bacteroidia > Flavobacteriales > Flavobacteriaceae > Flavobacterium. Next base: position 38,582 of record CAYPCZ010000014.1, read on the forward strand.
TTTTTTCCGGATCATTAGAGGGTACGGGCAAGCCGTTTATGGAGGTAGAATTATACCGATCGCCCAATCCTCTTACATACACTCCTGAGCTTCCTTCTTGTTTAGAAACCCCTGAAGTTTTTGCAACAGCCGCAGCTACATCACCCACTCCTTTTCGGCTGAGTTCTTGAGCTCCGATGTTTTGTTTGATTTCGACTGCTCTTTGCTGTTCTAACAAAAGAGCCGATTCTTTTTCTCTACTCTGGGTTACTTCGATGACAATACCCTCGATAGATATACTGTCTGCATTTAGCCCTTGATTTATTACCTTTTTTTCTCCTGATTTTACAGAAATTGGCACTTCGGCCGTTTCGTAACCAATAAAGCTAAAAACCAATGTATGATTACCCGGGTTAATGTCTAATGAATATTTTCCGTCATAATCTGCCAAGGTTCCTACGGGCGTCCCTTTGACGGCTACGCTTACTGCAGGCAGTGTTTCGTTGTTAAAAGAAAGGTCTAAAACTGTTCCTGAAATTGTTGCTTTTTGAGCAAAAGAAACCCCGAAAATGAGTCCTAAAACAATAGTTAAATAAAATCGCATCTTTTTTGTGATTGTTAATTTTGTGCAAAGTAACAACCGGGCTATGAAGTGAACTTTAGGCGCGAGTTATGGTTTTGTTTTATTAGGGTTATCTGAGCGTTAAGCGTGTTACCCTAACATTTCGGGACGGTAATTTTTCTTTTCTAAAAACTGTAGCACTTTAGGCAACACATATTCTAAGTGTGGAAAGGCTTTGAGGCTATCATGAAACACAATAATACTACCTGATTCGATATGAGAGACAACATTTTCTAAACACTGCTCTTTAGTGAGTGTGCTATCATAGTCTGCACTCAACACATCCCACATCATAATTTTATATCCTTTTTTGCGTAAAGCCTTCGATTGTCTTGGGCATATTTTACCATAGGGAGGTCTAAAGAATTTTGTAGAGGGAGCCTTTAAAATTTCTTCTATACTCTGCTGACATCGTTCTGTGTTTTCTATGTAAGTTTTGATGGAAGTATCCCAGCCGTTTATGTGATGGTGCGTATGATTGCCTACCGTATGTCCTTTTTCGATTATTTGTTTAAAGATATCGGGGTGTTTTTTGATGTTATCACCAATGCAGAAAAAAGTAGCTTTTGACTGATGCATTTCGAGCTGTGATAAAACCCAAGGAGTAACCTCCGGAATGGGCCCGTCATCAAAGGTAAGATAAACCGCCTTGTTCTTGTTAGGTACATCCCAATGATATTTTGAAAATATCTTTTTGATGATTTGCGGAGTTTTAATCCATTCGAATTTCATGCCACTTAAATAATTAAAAAGACCTCACAAACAAGGCTTGTGAGGTCTATAGATATGAATTATTCTTTAGTCAGTATTTGCATTAAGCAAAGTTTCTAAACCTAAAGAATCAGGAAGCGAATTGAGTAGTGAATCTAATTCTGAATACTCTGGCTGATCAGAAGGCTCATCATCTGTGCCTACTCTTGCTTTGAATGTAGCATTATACTGGTTAAATATAGGATAGTTTTTTTGGTAAAATTCTAAATCGCCACTATCTTTTACCGTCAGAAGTATAGATCGATACAGCTCTATATTTCGACCTATCTCATACAAATAAGCATTTTGCAACGAAATATCCAAGCTTGCATAATAGTTGATATTTTCTTGATACTTACCTATGATTTCGGTAGCAATAGTATGTGCTTTTTCTTTTTCGTCTAAATCATAATAAGCCTTTATAAAAGGATCCATCATAAAATACTGATCGGAGTGCTTGATTGGAAACTTCTCCATCACCAGTTCTATTATATTTTTGGCTTTATCGTTTTTACCCTCTTTTAGAAGTTCTTCGATAAGTCGTGCAAACTGCATTCTGTAATTAAATACATTTCGACGGGTTTCTACATCATGATAAATATTGTCACTCCCCATTGCTCCCCAGAACCAGCCTTTACGAGTGCCGTTTTCGTATTCCCTTTCCATAATCATATCATACATCTTGTCGGTATCTATACGCCCCATATCAATGGTTCCGCCTTGTCTGGCAAAAGGAGTTTTGATAGGCACAAGTTTAAAAACCATACCTTCGAGTTGTAGATAATCTTTCATCCACAAATAATTTTCGTCATCAAAAGCCCCTCCGGAGAAATAAACAGGACGTTCCCAGTTGTTTTGAGCAACAATATCAAGCATCATAAGGGTATGAATTACCAAAGCATTAGCTTTAATATCCACATCTATATACGGAAGTATCTCATCTTGGTCTTTTTCGGCTACAGTTCCGCTTTTAAGCACGTTTTCACGATTGACCGGAATACGTATCTGATTGGTTGGAAAAGTGTGCTTTTGATGCCCATTTTGCCAAGTAACATAAGTACTCGGATCATCGGTGCGAATGTATTCTAAGAATAAATCTACCGGAATTCTTTGATCAGTACGGGTTCTTAAAAACGAGACATCTAATTTATTTCCGGAATATTGGTCATGCGCAAACGAAATCGGTAATCCTTCTGATAGATGTGTTTTCATTTTCATTTGGTCAATATACCAATCGGTAACTAATAATGCCGTACAAACCACTCGCACATCCGTTCGGTAACCTTCAACTTCCTGCAAATACCAAAGCGGGAAAGTATCATTATCTCCGACGGTAAAAATTATGGCGTTTTCGTCCAGTGAATCCATATAAGCTTTGGCTTGAACCAGAGCCGTATCTTTGCCAGAGCGGTCATGGTCATCCCAGTTTTGTGAAGCCATCAACACAGGCACAATGAGCAGCGACAGCGCTGTTACGCCATAGACAAGTGCTTTTGTTTTTACTTTCTTACTTAAAAAATCATACATAGCATATGCCCCAAAGGCGATCCACATAGCAAACACAAAAAAAGCTCCTACTACTGCATAATCTCGCTCTCTAGGTTCAAATGGCCTTTCGTTCAGAAATACTTTTAGAGCTAATCCCATAAAAAGAAAAAGAACCAGAAGCACATAAAAGCTTTTCCAATCTTTTTGGGCGTGATAAATAATCCCGATAAGAGCAAACAAAAACGGAAGCATAAAATATACATTTCGCCCTTTGTTGTCGAGCATATCAGAGGTAAGTTCGCTTTGATTGCCCAATCGCATTTGGTCTATGAATTTAATACCACTAATCCAGTTTCCGTTTTGCAAATCGCCTTTGCCTTGAATATCATTTTGGCGACCGGCAAAATTCCACATCAAATACCTTCCGAACATATAACCAAATTGATATTCGAACATAAATTTAATATTGGCTCCTAAACTCGGCTTTTCGACAATAATCTTATCTCTCATCTGTCGTAAGAAATTGTGATAATCTTCTTCGTCAACCCGCCCTCTTTCATAAGCGGTCTTAAACTGATTGATATATTCCTGATCGTTTTGCCTTAGCATTTGGTTGGCCTGAAAAAATTCTTCTTCTGACAGAGCTTCAACATCTATTTCATATTCATAATACAATTCTTCGGTATAATCGTATCTGGGGTTTAGCCTAAAATCAGGTGCCCCGGCATACTTCATATAATTTATAGGGTGGCTACCGTCTGTACTTCGCATTCTTGGCAAGAAGGCTTTGTGTGCATCATCACCATTCTGTGAAGCGTTTTTATAATTATTGACAATAACATATTTTCCTGTTTTGTAATCTCTTTCATAATTGGGTTTAGCATCCGTAAAAGGGCGAACAGGATCTAGACCTGCATAGACTTCAGTATATAATTCGCCATAGAATGTTTTTTGCTCTCCGTATTGTTCACGGTTATAATACGCCAAAAGTTCGGCGGCGTCGGTTGGGGCGTTTTCGTTTATCGGAGGATTAGCATTAGAGCGAATCGGCAACATGAGCCAAGACGAAAAACCAATAAACACAAACAGTATGCACAGAACAAAAGTATTGGCCTTAGCGTAATTTTTCTTTTGTGTGTATTTCAACCCAAAAACAAAAAAGGCGATGATGAGCAGTGCCGCAAATATAGTTCCCGAATCAAAAGGCAACCCAAGGCTGTTCACCATAAAAATTTCAGTTTTGGCAAAAAAAGTCATCGTATAGGGCAACAAAAATCCGAAGACAAAAAACAACACCGCCACTACGGCAATATTGGCAATAATAAAATTCTTAATCGTAACGGTTTTATAATGCTTAAAATAATACAGCAAGCCAATCGACGGAATAGTAAGCAATGCCATAAAGTGCACGCCAAAAGACAAGCCAACAAACATCGAAATAGCCAACAACCATTTGTTGCCGCCCGGGCTATCCATGGTCTGCTCCCACTTGAGACCCAGCCAAAAAAGAATAGCAATAAAGAGTGAAGACATGGCGTAAACCTCAGCTTCTACGGCATTATACCAAAATGTGTCTGAAAAAGTTAAGGCTAAACTCGCCACCAAACTCGCCCCGAGAATCATTTTTAAGTTGTTTTCAGTCAGTCCTGAAGCACTTCCCACTACACGTCGAAGCAACATAGTGAGTGACCAAAACATAAACAGAATTGTAAAAGCACTCGACACAGCCGATACCATGTTTACCATCAAGGCAATCTGTGAAGCATCGGTTGTAAAGGTAGAGAAAAAGGCACCAATCATCTGAAACAAGGGTGCTCCTGGAGGATGTCCTATCTGAAGCTTTGCTGAGGTAGCAATATATTCGGGCGTATCCCAAAAGCTAATAGTGGGTTCTACCGTTAAAGAATAAGTAATTAAGGCCACTGCAAACGCAAACCAACCCAGCAGGGTATCCCATTTTTTGAAGTTGAAAGGCATCATAAAAAACTGTTTAAATTTTGGTTCACAAAGAAAAGATTTTTTTAGCTAAAAAACAGATTTTAACTTCTTTATAACGGTAAATAAAAGATTTTCTGGTTTTCTAAACAAACATCTTGAATAAAAAGTTGCACCAAAAAAAAAATAGTAGTAGTTTTGCATCCTCTAATCTGGTCCTATAGCTCAGTTGGTTAGAGCACCTGACTCATAATCAGGTGGTCCCT
>CAYPCZ010000015.1:0-42952 GCA_964409345.1 uncultured Flavobacterium sp.
AAGCAACTTCCATTGCTAATATCCAAATTTTCAGATTTTTGAAATTATGCCTCATCTTTCTTCTTGATTCTTTGCTCTTTCTTCTCAAAGAAGCTCATAAACTCCCGCAGCTCCTTGTCCGGTTCCGACACACATGGTTACGATTCCGTATTTGTTGCCACGTCTTTTCATTTCGTCAAATAGCTGAACCGATAGTTTTGCTCCTGTACAACCCAGTGGGTGACCCAGCGCAATAGCTCCTCCGTTTACGTTTACGATATCCGGATTTAATCCTAACTCTCTGATTACGGCTAACGATTGCGAAGCAAAGGCTTCGTTTAGTTCGAATAGTTCGATGTCATTTAGTTGTAATCCTGCTTGCTCAATGGCTTTCGGAATGGCTTTTACCGGACCGATTCCCATAATTCTCGGTTCTACTCCAGCTGCTGCATAGCTCACCAATCTTGCAATTGGTTCAAGGTTTAATTCTTTCACCATTTCTTCGCTCATTACCATTACAAAGGCAGCTCCGTCACTCATTTGAGAGGAATTTCCTGCTGTTACCGATCCTCCGTTAGCAAATACAGGACGTAGTCTTGCAAGAGCTTCTATGCTCGTATCTGCTCTAGGCCCTTCGTCTTTGGTTACGGTGTACGATTTGGTTTCTTTCTTGCTGTTTGCATTTACGAAAGTTTGGTCAACGGTAATCGGAACGATTTGCTTGTCAAACTTTCCTTCGGTTTGAGCTTGTAGTGCTTTGCGGTGAGAGTTATAAGCAAACTCATCTTGGTCTTCACGAGAAACGTTATACTTTTCTGCAACGGCTTCGGCTGTGAGTCCCATTCCCCAATAGTAATCTTCGTTACCTTCTTTGGCAACTTTATAATCCGGAGCAGGTTTATAACCTCCCATCGGAATATAACTCATGCTTTCTGCTCCTCCTGCAATGATGCAATGTGCCATTCCGCTTTGGATTTTGGCTGTTGCCATGGCAATAGTTTCCAGTCCTGAAGCACAATAACGGTTTACGGTAACTCCCGGAACATCAGTAATCTTTAATCCCATAAGCGAGATTAATCGACCAACGTTTAGTCCTTGTTCGGCTTCGGGCATTGCATTACCTACCATTACGTCATCAATTCTGGTTTTGTCAAAATCAGGTAGCTCATTCATCAAATACTGAATGGTTTCTGCTGCCAATTCATCAGGTCTTTTAAACCGGAATACCCCTTTGGGTGCTTTCCCGACGGCTGTTCGGTAGGCTTTTACTATATAGGCTGTTTTCATATTTTTTAGATTTTAGATGTTAGTATTGAGATGTTAGATTTTTGATTTGAATGCATAAATCATTTTTTGAATTTCTATACACTTTTCAATTAAAATATCAATTTCTGAAATGTTATTTGTTAGATTTAATTCTTTTATTAAGATTAATTGGGTTTGTAATTCGTAACAAGAACCATTTGCTATTCCTAAAAAATGTTTGAATTCATTATTTGAATTTCTTCCTGCTCCTTCGGCTATATTTGAAGGAATAGAAACTGAACATCTTTTAATCTGGGAAATGATTCCAAATTTCTCATCATTCGGAATTTTAGGACATAAACCTCTTTGGTTAATTGTATGGATTTTTTCCAAATCAATAAATCTTCTATTTTGTGCATATCTTAAAAATCTAAATTCTAAAATCTCATTACTCAATTCTTTTTATTAATTTCTCAATGGCTTCCCTTTGGTTAACATAAACTGAATTCGCTCAAGTGTTTTCTTTTCGGTACAAAGTGATAAGAAAGCTTCTCTTTCTAAATCCAACAGATATTGTTCACTTACCAAAGTAGCTTCGGATAAATCTCCTCCTGCCATTACGTAAGCCAGTTTGTTGGCAATTTTACGGTCGTGTTCAGATATGTATTTTCCGGCTTGCATTTGGTCTGTACCCACAAGGAACATTCCAAGAGCTTGTTTTCCAAGAACTTTAATGTCTTTACGTGGAACAGGTTGCGTATATCCTGCATCAGCTAATAGCAAAGCGTGTTTTTTAGCTTCAGCAATCTGACGATCTTTGTTTACGACAACTACGTCTTTTCCGGTTTGGAAAATGTTATTATCAAAAGCTTCATAAGCCGAAGTAGCTACTTTTGCCATTCCGATGGTTAAGAAATGCTCTTGCAACACGTTTAGTTCCACATCGTTTTTGCGGTATAAGTCAGATGCACGAACGGTCATTTCTTTTGATCCACCACCTCCAGGGATTACACCAACTCCGAATTCTACCAATCCGATATAGGTTTCGGCAGCCGCTACAACTTTATCAGCATGCAGACAGATTTCACAACCTCCACCAAGGGTCATTCCGTGAGGAGCAGCCACAACCGGAATTCCCGAATAACGGATTCTCATCATCGTGTTTTGGAACATTTTGATAGCCATATTCAGCTCGTCATATTCTTGCTCCACAGCCAGCATAAATATCATTGCGATATTTGCTCCAACCGAGAAGTTTGCAGCTTGATTTCCGATAACCAGACCTTTGTAATCTTTTTCGGCTAGGTCAATAGCTTTGTTGATTCCTTGTAATACTCCGCTACCGATAGAGTTCATTTTTGATTTAAATTCTAGGTTTAGAATTCCGTCTCCAAGGTTTTGTATTTCAGCTTCTTTGTTTTGCCAAATTACCTTTGTATCTCTGATATTATCTAGGATGATAAAGGCATCTTGCCCTGGAACTTTTTGGTATGATTTTGACGGAATATCATAGTAATAAGTCGCTCTGTCTTTGATAGTGTAGAAGCTGGTAATTCCTGCTGTTAGCATTTCTGTAACCCAAGCAGCTGGTTTAAGGTTTTCGGCTTCCATTAAGCTGATAGCCTTTTCGATTCCGATAGCATCCCATATTTCAAACGGACCGTTCTCCCAACCGAAACCTGCTTTCATAGCATCGTCGATTTTGTAGAATTCGTCTGTGATTTCAGGAACACGATTGGATACGTAAGCAAACATAGCGGTAAAATTCTTGCGATAAAAATCTCCTGCTTTGTCTGTTCCTTTTACTAAAACTTTGAAACGGTCGATTGGTTTATCAATCGTTTTGGTAAGTTCCAAAGTTTGGAACGATGCTTTTTGTTGAGGTCTGTATTCTAATGTGTTTAAGTCTAAAGATAGTATGTCTTTGTCAACTTTTTTGTAGAAACCTTGTTTGGTTTTGCTTCCTAACCAATTGTTTTCCAACATTGTTTTAACGAAATCAGGAAGTTTGAAGAGTTCGTGAGCTTCGTCGTTCGGGCAGTTTTCGTATAATCCGTTGGCTACGTGTACTAAAGTATCAAGACCAACCACATCAACCGTTCTGAAAGTAGCCGATTTCGGACGACCGATAACAGGACCTGTCAATTTATCAACTTCTTCGATAGTAAGTCCCATTTCTTTTACAAGGTGGAACAAACTCATAATTCCGAAGATTCCGATGCGGTTTCCGATAAAGGCAGGTGTGTCTTTAGCAATTACGGACGTTTTTCCTAAGAATTTCTCTCCGTATTCATTCAAGAAATCCAATACTTCTTTTGAAGTTTGAGGTCCTGGAATGATTTCGAATAGTTTCAGATAGCGAGCCGGGTTAAAGAAGTGTGTTCCGCAGAAATGCTTTTGGAAGTCTTCGCTTCTGCCTTCGCTCATAAACTGAATCGGAATCCCCGAAGTGTTTGAAGTAATCAAAGTTCCCGGTTTGCGGTACTTTTCGATTTGCTCGTACACTGCTTTTTTGATGTCAAGTCTTTCGACTACTACTTCGATAATCCAATCTACCTCTTTGATTTTTTCTAAATCATCTGTTGTGTTTCCGGTTGTGATTCTGGAAGCAAACTTTTGATGGTAAATAGGAGAGGGATTTGATTTTAAAGCAGTTTGCAGATTAGAGTTCACAATTCGGTTTCGTACTGCTTTGTCTTCGATTGTTAAGCCCTTTTTGAGTTCGGCTTCGTTGGGTTCTTTTGGGATAATGTCCAAAAGTAGCACTTCCACTCCGATGTTGGCAAAGTGGCAAGCAATTCCTGAACCCATGATTCCTGAGCCAATGACTGCAACTTTTTTGATTCGTCTTTTCATCATAGTATTAGTTTTATTATAGAGTATGTCTTTTGAAATTAGTCGATAGTATTACGAGCGATTTTTATGCCATACTGCTTATTTTTTAGAATTATAAATTTCTTTTTTACCAATGAGCTCCATAATCGTTTCAGATACTTCAAAAAACGTATTTAATTTATCTTCAGATATATGTTGTTTGACCACTTGGTTAAACCTTAAAACAGTTGCTTTTGAAAGCTCTCTCTTTTCTTTACCCAGTTCGGTAAGTTGAATAATTACTCCCCTACCATCCTTGGGGTTTCTCTTTCGAGTTATCAAACCTTTCTCTTCCATTGACTTTAAGGTTCTGGTTAGGCTTGTGGCCTCCATTCCCATCTTAGGAGCCAATGCTGTAGAAGGCGTTCCTTCTTTGTCTATACTTAATAAAGCGAAGCCTAAAGCTATGGTAGCCTCATATTTTGAGGCTTCTTCGTTATACATTCGGGCAACTGCTTGCCAAGTAGTCCGTAAAGTATAATCAATTGTTTTTTCTTTCATACCATTATTTGCTCATATTAATTTTCAAATATAATAAAAAATAGTATGCTTGCATAATATATTTAAATTATTTTTTATGTTATATTTTTCTTCTTCTAAAAAAAGATTATATTTGAAAGCTTAAAATTAAAAATTCAAAAATGAAAAATTCAATACTCAAACTATCGGTACTTCTATTTATAGCAATGGGGGTTTTCTCTTGTGAAACAGAACCTTTAGATGACGGATTAGGAGAAGGGCAAGACCCAACACTGGAGTCTCTTTTTTCGGTAAACATCCAGGACGAAAGCTTTTCAACCAACAACACTACTGCTTCTATCGAAAGTGGGAAATTAACGATAACGGCTTTAAGTGCAAAAGATAAATTTGTTTTAGAAAGTCAAGGAGTCGTAGCGGGAACCTATACTAATTCGCAATTGAATTTTAAATACACTAATTTAGAGACCTCCGAAGTATACACAAGTATACACCCTATAAGCGGGTTAAGCAACTCTGAACTTACGGTTACTTCTATTGACTTTCAAGCAGAAACGATAACGGGCATATTTCATTTTACCGGATATAAAGTTTCGGGTGATGCAGAAAACCCTACTGTTCAGGAAATGTCTTTCTCTCAAGGAGTATTCACTACAATTTCTTATGGAGAAGGAAGTGTAATCGATCCAGATCCAGAGGATCCAGATCCAGAAGACCCAGAAGAAGTATGTAACTTGGCAATCACAGCAGCAGAAGTAGCTTTAGAGAACTATCTAACTGCTTCTGAGGAAAATTTTGTTGAATATTGCAATGCTTATAGAACTGCCTTGGAAAATAAACAAACGGCTTGCGGAGATGATGACGGAGCAATTCAAGCTATAATTGATAGCCTTGATTGTGTAATTTCTACTCCTATTACAAATACAATAACTGTTATTATAGATACTAATCAAATAGTTTTTGACACCATAACGGTGGAACAAACGGGCTCATTTTACAAAGTTACGGGAGTAAATTCAGATGAAACAAATAATTTTATAATCTTCTACATACCCGTTGGACAGACTGGCAATGGTTTACTAGTAAACTTTAGTTTAACAATTGGAAGCACTATATATACTGCTGTTTCAGGGATAGACCCTAACTACCAATTTACAAGTAATGTAGAAGTAAACAGCATTGACAAAGTGGCTGGAACCTTTTCAGGCTACGTAATAGATAACATAGGAAATCTGCTTAACTTATCAAACAGTCATTTTGATGTAAAGCCCTAGTCTAAAAATGATTGAGTAGATATAAAAACATCTACTTAATGTTATTATAAAAGCGAAAACGAGATGTTTTCGCTTTTTTTATACAATAACCTCATAAAGGTAATTATTTAAATATCTAAAAAATGTATCTTTATACCTACTATTTAATTCAACCACATGCAACCCCTTTCGCCTGCCGTTTTAACCCAACTCACGCAAATTGTCGGAGAAAAACACATCTTTACCACTCCTTCTATCCTATTAGACTATTCGAACGACCAAACCGAAGACTTGTCGTTTCCGCCTCAAGTAGTGTTAAAACCCAGTACAAAAGAACAAGTTTCACAGATAATGAAGCTGGCAAATGAACATAAAATTCCCGTAACTCCCATCGGAGGGCGAACAGGTCTAAGTGGTGGAGCTTTAGCCGTTTTTGGAGGCATTGGTCTTTCGATGGAGCGCTTTGATAAAATTATAGAAATAGACCAAAAAAATTTGCAAGTTACCGTAGAGCCTGGCGTAATTACTCAAGTTTTGCAAGAAGCCGTTGTAGCCAAAGGATTGTTTTATCCGGTTGACCCAAGCAGTAGAGGGAGTTGTTTTATAGGCGGAAACATCGCTGAAAATTCGGGTGGCACCAGGGCTGTAAATATGGTGTTACAAAAGATTATGTGCTAAATCTTGAAGTGGTTTTACCCAGCGGAGAAATCATTCAGACCGGAGCCAATACTTTAAAAAATTCTACCGGATATAACCTAACACAGTTAATGATCGGGAGCGAAGGAACGCTGGGCATCATTACCAAAGTGGTTTTAAAATTACTCCCAGAAAACAAATACAATATCTTGATGTTGGTTCCTTTTTATGACTCAGAAGAGGCGTGCAAAGCCGTTTCAGAAGTTTTTAGAGCAGGAATTATTCCGAGTGCGTTAGAGTTTATGGAGCGTGATGCTATTGACTGGACAATGCAATTTGTCGAGGCATCGATAGAAATAAAGCCTACTGTTCAAGCTCACTTGCTTATCGAAGTAGACGGGAACAACCAAGAAGTATTGTTTGCAGAAGCAGAAAAAATAGTGCAGGTTTTGGAGCATTTCGAAACAGACGAAATTCTTTTTGCCGATTCCGAAGAGCAAAAAAACGCACTTTGGAAGTTGCGTAGAGCCGTGAGCGACGCCGTAAGAAGTAATTCTATTTATAAAGAAGAAGATACTGTTGTGCCAAGGTATGAACTACCAAAACTCTTAAGAGGTGTAAAACAAATTGGAGAAAAATATGGGTTCCAATCTATTTGTTATGGGCACGCAGGCGACGGGAATCTTCATATCAATATTGTGAAAGGCGATATGGATGACCAAAAATGGGAAAATGATATTCCTAAAGGAATACAAGAAATTTTTGAACTAACCGTATCCCTCAAAGGTACTCTTTCGGGGGAACACGGAATCGGGTATGTTCAAAAAAACTATATGGACATAGCTTTTAGTTTGCCTCATCTCAAACTGATGCGAGGCATCAAAACCCTCTTTGACCCCAATAATATTCTAAATCCAAGTAAGATATTTCCAGACCATCTTTAAACGGAATAGCCCTTTGCTAAAATTTCTTTCCATTCCGGATTTTTTTTGACATAAGCAGCCACAAACGGACAAATCGGAGCAAGTCTATGGTTGTTATCTTTAAGATATACTAAGGTTCTTTTTGCAAGCTCCTTCCCTATTCCTTTTCCTGCTAATTCTTGTGGAACCTCGGTATGGTTGAGAAACATTATACTTTCGTTGTTAAGTATATAATCGATAAAAGCAATATGCCCCTGAGTATGTAGCTCGAAACGCTTTTTGTCTTGGTTGATTAAAAATTCCATTTGCCGTATTTTTTTAAAGTTTTACACCAAAGGTAGTTATTTATAGAAGCAAAAAACTGTATTTTTACATTTTATTCTCCATACTATAATGATGAAAAAATCAAAATCGGTAAAAGGAAAAGTAATTACAGGATATATTTTATTACTAATAATTGGCGTTGCTGCCGGTAGTTTTTTTTATAACCAAATCCTAAAAACAACACAATCTAAAAACGAAGTCTATAAAAGCAGGCATCTTATTGAATTAAGTGATGCCCTGGCCACGCTTTATGCTGCGGAATCAACCGGATTAAACTCCGAATTGATTATGTCTGAAAAAGGTTTTTCACAATACAATCAAATGATTGACACGGTTATTTATCGGATGAATCATATAAAAAACCAAGGAAACCCTACTTATGAATCAAAACTGGATTCTATTGCTATGCTCTTAGAACGAAAAAAAGTAAGTATAGCAAAAATAAGAGATTTAAATCAACAATATGCTACCGAAGCAAGCTTTACTAATGCAAAAAAAAGACTTGAAAAGGCAATAGATTCATTAAAGGAATCAAAAGTAATTGACTATACTAGAACCATCCGCTCAAGAGAGTTTGAAGACTTAGTCTCTGAGTTTTTAACGCAAGAGCAAATCGATAACCTAAACAGACTCCCTATTTCGGATGCCGAGCTACTGGCTCATTATCAAAAAACTTTTACCGAGCTTAGCATTCGAGAAGATATATTACGTCGAGAGATGAGCCTCAGAGAAAGAGAGCTCCAATCAGAAAATTTGATTTTATCCGGAAAAATTCAATTATTACTGACTAATATAGAAGAAGAAATATTAAGTCAATCGTATGCCGAAATAGCTAAAAATCAAAAAGAAGTAGAGCACACCAGTCTGGTTCTTTTATGGGTTGGGGTCATAGGCCTTTTGCTCCTGTTGCTTTTTGGGTGGATAATTCTCAGAGATTTGACTCGACAACAAAATTACCGCGACGAACTCGAAAAACTCAATCAACAAAATTCAACTCTTTTGCGGAGTAAAACCATGTTGCTTGCCACAGTTACACACGACTTACAAACCCCTCTGGGCTCGATTTTGGGCTTTTCTGATTTACTTAAAAAAACCCAACTCAATCCTACCCAAAAAAAATATATAAGTAATATCTTAAGCTCAAGCGATTATATACTTAATCTGGTCAATGATTTGGTTGACTTTTCTAAACTCGAAAATAACAAAATTAAAATACGAAAAACCGCTTTTAACCCCAAAAAACTCATTAAAACCCTATTTGATACACTAAAACAAAATGCTCAAGATAAGGATATCGTATTGCTATATGAGTTAGAAGATGCTTTGGATATTAATATTATTTCTGACCCGTATAGACTCAAGCAGGTACTGACCAACTTAATCACTAATGCCATTAAATTTACCCCTGAAGGTAATGTCAAAATTACAGGCAAAACGGCTAATGATATGATTATTTTTCAGATCTCTGATACAGGAATCGGAATCTCTACAGAACAACAACAGCTTATTTTTGAAGAATTTACTCAAGCGCATCCCGATATTGAAAAGCAATTTGGCGGAACAGGTTTAGGCCTGACAATTTCTAAGCGAATCGTTGAAATGCTTGGAGGCTCTATTGAAGTTAAAAGTCAGCTTGGCCAAGGTTCTGTTTTTTCTGTTACTATTCCGTTAGTAATAAGCGATTCGATTAGCGAAGAACAAAAACCACCTCACAACACCGATTTTCTTCAAGGTAAAAACATCCTGATTATTGATGATGACAAAATGCAGTTGTCACTTATGGAAGTATTATTCTCTACTTATCCTGCAAAAATCCATACACTCAACGATGCTACAAAAGCCATTGCTCTTTTAGAAAAAGAACTCTTTGATTTGGTTCTTACCGATATACAAATGCCTAAAAAAAGTGGCTTTATGCTGATAAATAAAATCAGAAAACACCCAAAAAGTGCAATCAGAGACCTCCCCGTTGTTGCCCTTTCTGGAAAAAGAGATTCCTCACCTGAAGATTATATCGATAAGGGGTTTACTTATTTTTTAGGAAAACCGCTTCAAATGGAAGAAGCTCTACAGGTGCTTGAGCTTGTACTCAGCGGAAAAGTAAATCAACCTAAAAGAACTATTACACCCATTCAAAAACCAAATACGACTTATGATTTAGACTCACTTGCCCAGTTCACTGATAATGACAAAGCGGCGTTGAATAACATTCTTATAATTTTGTTAGACAGTATGCAAACCAGTATGCAAGAGTTACAAAATAATACGGATAATATAGACCAACTTTCACAAACCGCTCACAGGATGATCCCGATGCTACGACAAATAGATAGCTTCGAAATAGTTGAGCTTTTAGAACAGCTTGAAGACAAAAAAGTTTCCGCTCAAAAAATCAAACCACATATCGATGAAATTATCCAAAAGCTAAGCGCCTTATTATCCGAACTAAAAGAACATATAACTTAGGTTATTTAATAAAAATCAAAACTCTCGCATCTCAACCACGTGATCTTTTGCTAATAGTGATTCTAAAACCGTTTTATCGGAATTAGTATAAAAAACAGCTCTTCCTTTTTGGGCATCTTCAGACAAGAGGTTGTTTTGCATAAGGACATTTTTTGTTTGTTTGGCAACAGCTTTTCCGGAGTCTATAATTTGAATATGATCAGGAATAATCTCTCTAATCTGCGGAATCAAATAAGGATAATGGGTGCATCCTAACACCAGATAATCAATGTTTTGCTCGATCATAGGGGTAAGATATTGATATAATAATCGAGTCATTTCTTCAGATTTTATTTCTCCGGACTCAATAAGCTGAACTAGCTTGTGCCCGATTTGTTCAATAAACTGTATGTTACCATAATTTGAAGTTGATTGAGCAAAAAGTTCGCTATTGATTGTCCCTTGGGTGGCTAAAACTCCTACTTTATGTGTTTTTGAATTCAGAGCAGCAGGTTTTATGGCAGGCTCAATTCCGATAAAAGGAATCTTATATTTATCGCGAAGTTCTTTTATGGCATTGGTTGTTGCTGTATTGCAAGCCACAATAATAACCTTAGCATTTTGATTGAGCAAAAAATCTGTGTTTTTAAAACAAAGAGCTATGATTTCGTCTCTGGTTTTATACCCGTAAGGAGCATTTTTGCTATCGGCCAAATAGATAGTGTCTTCGCTGGGCAACAAGTCATTAACCTGTCGCCAAATCGAAGTTCCTCCTACTCCGGAATCAAATATGCCAATCGGATTTTTCATTTAGCCACAAATTCTTACTTATAGATTTTTAGTTACTACTTAATTAATAACCTTGCTGGTTTATCCATCGTATATATTTAGCTCTGTTGATATTGTGTTGCGCTAATGTTCGTGCAAATTCATGATAACCAAAACGTTCTACGCTGGCACAAAAAAAGACATAGTCATGATCTTCTGGATTCAAAACGGCGTCAATAGCAGAAATATCTGGCATCGCAATAGGTCCGGGAGGAAGTCCTGCATTGCGATAAGTGTTGTAGGGAGATGCTACCTCAAGATGTCTAAACAACACTCTTTTAATCACCTGGTCAAAATCACCGGTATGTTTTTTGACTGCAAAAATCACTGTTGGGTCGGCCTCGAGCGCCATACCTCTTTTTAACCGATTCAGGTACACTCCAGCGACTTTTGGTCTTTCATCAATTTTCACAGTTTCTTTATGCACTATAGCCGCTAAGGTACTTACTTCTATGGGGGTTAATCCTTGTTTTTCTGCTTTTTGTATTCTTTCTTCTGTCCAGAAATGTCGATATTCTCGTGCCATTCGATCTCTGAACTGTCGAGGAGAAGTGTTCCAAAAAAACTCATAAGTGTTCGGAATAAACATACTAATAGCAGTTTCTTGAGTAAAACCAATTTCTGTCAAAAAATCGTTATCAGTAATTACCTGCAAAATACTCAAGCTATCCGGCTCAATTTGTTGGGCAACTCTTCCTGCAAATTCCTCAATGGTTTCTTGATTATTGAATGTAAGCTGTATCGGTATGTTTTGTCTAAGCGAATTGACAATATCATTGCTATTCATACCTATTCTTAAAGAAAACCGCCCAGGACGAATGTTTGGAACATACCCTTTTTTCTCAGCAGTCATTCTGAATTTGGTCATATCTTCCAGATAAGGCGATAGAATTTTCTCAACATCATCATAAGTAGCATCGGTGGGAATATGCACAAAAACTTCTCGTTCGCTAAACGAAATATTATCTGCAAAAATTTTTCTGTAAATCGAATAACCATAAGCAGAAGCTGCAATTACCATCACTACTAAAACTAAAGCTATAATGTTTTTTAATTTCATAAGTCTTTCTATCCCTCTACAATAAGGGTCTGGTGTTAGTTTTTAATTAGCTGAAAAAGAATTTCGTCTTTAAAAATTTCGTGGTCTAATTGCCATTGTTTTTTGATGCCAATCTCTTTGAAGTTATGCTTTAAAAAAAGACCTATACTCTCCTTATTATCAGATAGTATATTACAATACAACTGATTCAATTCTAATACATAAAAAGCATATTCTATAAGCAATTCTAAGGCCTCTGAGCCCAACCCTAAACCTCTGTTGTCAGAATCAGATATTAAAATCCCTACTCCTGCTCTTTTATTTTTTGGGTCAAAATCAAACAAGTCAATAAGCCCTAATTTTGAATGGTCTTCTGTTTTGCAAATCACCATACGCAACTCTCTTAGTCCGTAAATATCTTCAGACAAAGTACGCTCAATATAGTGTTTCAATACAAATTTACTATACGGAGTTTGATTATTGCTCAAGTGCCAAATATTCGGATTATTTTCTGTTTCGTACAGAAAATCCAAATCTTCGGGTTCGAGAGCTCTAAGGTAGATATTTTGGCCTTTTAGTTGCATTACAACGTTTAATTAAACAGCCCGATTAGAAGTTGGGTGTTAAGTTATATTTCTTATAGAAATTGTTGAGTATTTCGATTACTTCATCTTCATCATCCACAAGTTTAAACAAATCCATATCTTCGGGGCTAATATTTTTATTTTCTTCTAAGAGCACTTTTTTAATCCAGTCGATAAGCCCACCCCAGAATTCGCTTCCTACCAGAATAATCGGGAAACGAGCATTTTTATGCGTCTGAATAAGCGTGATTGCTTCAAATAGTTCGTCTAAAGTTCCGAATCCGCCAGGCATGACTACAAAGCCTTGTGAATATTTGACAAACATTACTTTTCTGACGAAAAAATAATCAAACTGTAAGTTTTTGTCGCTGTCAATATAGGGATTAAAGTGCTGTTCAAACGGAAGGTCGATATTTAACCCTGCCGAAACTCCGCCGCCCAAATGAGCTCCTTTGTTTCCGGCCTCCATAATGCCTGGACCACCACCTGTAATTACTCCGTAGCCGGCTTGGGTGATTTTATAAGCAATGCGTTCTGCTAATTGATAATATTTATCTTCGGGGTTTGTACGTGCCGAACCGAAAATAGAAACACAAGGTCCTATTCTTGACATCGATTCATAACCGTTTACAAATTCAGACATGATTTTGAAAATAGCCCACGAATCATTGGCTTTTACTTCATTCCACGTTTTTTGTGTATATACTTCTTTATTTTTCTTCTCTGTCATAAGTTCGTATGTAATATTTAATCGTTTTTCATTAAAACTTTAATAATATTTCAATAACATGTATTTTTTTGATAATTTAGTTCGAATTAATCTTTCGTCTTCGCTAATATAACTCTTTTTTCAAAAACTTGGCTGTATAGCTTTTTTTGTTTTTTATGATTTCTTCCGGAGTCCCTACTGCTACTAATGCTCCGCCTTCTATTCCGCCTTCATAACCAATATCAATAATATAATCTGAGAGCTTGATTACATCCAGATTATGTTCTATAATTAATACGGTATTTCCTTTATTAACCAGCTTATTGATAACTTCCATAAGCACCCTTACGTCTTCAAAATGCAAACCGGTTGTAGGTTCGTCTAGAATATAAAAGGTGTTTCCGGTATCTTTTTTAGATAATTCGGTTGCTAACTTTACTCTTTGAGCCTCTCCACCCGAAAGAGTTGTACTTTGTTGCCCTAAGGTAATATAACCTAAACCGACATCCTGAATCGTTTTAATTTTTCGGTTGATTTTTGGGATGTTCTCAAAAAACGGAACCGCCTCATCGATGGTCATATCGAGTATATCTGCAATCGATTTTCCTTTGTAGCGGATTTCTAAGGTTTCTCTATTAAATCGCTTGCCATAGCAAGAGTCACACTCTACATATACATCGGGCAAAAAGCCCATTTCGATAGTTTTTACTCCTGAACCTTGACAAGTTTCGCATCGTCCTCCTTTTACGTTAAAACTGAAACGACCCGGTTTATACCCACGAATCATCGATTCGGCAGTTTGCGTGAAAAGCGAACGAATTTCTGTAAAAACTTCAGTATAAGTAGCCGGGTTAGAACGTGGAGTTCGTCCAATCGGGCTTTGATCAATCGCAATAACTTTATCTATGTGGTCGAGTCCTTCGATTTTCGTAAAAGGCATTGGTTTTTTAACCGCATTAAAAAAATGTGCATTTAGTATCGGATAAAGGGTTTGGTTGATTAGTGTAGATTTGCCGCTGCCTGAAACTCCGGTCACTCCGATAAGCATCCCTAACGGAAAGTCGACCGAAATGTTCTTTAGATTATTACCAGTGGCACCTTCTAAGCGAATGAACTTGCCTGTTCCTTTGCGTCTATCTGTAGGGATTTCGATTTGTTTACTTCCATTAATATACGACGCCGTTAAGGTGTTTTCTTTTAAAAGCTCTTTTGGTGTTCCTGTGCTTACGATAGTTCCTCCGAATTTACCTGCAAACGGACCGATATCAATGACATAATCAGACTCTACAATCATGTCTTTGTCATGCTCAACTACCAAAACCGAATTCCCTATATCTCGAAGTTGTTTGAGCGAACTGATAAGTTTTTCGTTATCTCGTTGGTGTAAACCAATGCTCGGCTCGTCAAGAATATACAAAACCCCCACCAGTTGCGAACCGATTTGAGTAGCCAACCTAATACGTTGAGCCTCACCGCCAGAAAGCGTTCGGGATCCTCGGTTGAGGTTGAGATAATTAAGTCCTACATCGAGTAGAAACTTTAACCGAGTTGTAATTTCTTTGACTATTTCGTGTGCAATAGATTTTTGTTTGTCAGAAAGATGTTGTTCTACTTCAGAAAACCATTGATATAAATCATCAATATCCATTGAAGCCAATTCGAAAATATTTTTTTGATTAATCTTAAAAAAGAGTGCTTCTTTTTTAAGTCGGCTTCCTGAACAAACTGTGCAATCTACCTCATCCATATATTCTTTTGCCCAACGCTTGATAGATGCTGATTCCGATTGGTCATATTGATTTTTTATAAAGTTGGCAATTCCTTCGAAATCTATTTTATAATCTCGAGTAATGCCCAGCACCTCAGATTTGACAGAGAATTTATCATTCCCTCCGTTA
The DNA here is from genome assembly GCA_964409345.1 of uncultured Flavobacterium sp. GTDB lineage: Bacteria > Bacteroidota > Bacteroidia > Flavobacteriales > Flavobacteriaceae > Flavobacterium. The sequence goes on from CAYPCZ010000015.1 coordinate 15,215, forward strand.
AGGATGATCTCCATTGCCTCTTGCGGAATACTACTGATGTTATCAGAGAGTTTAAAATAAAATTTGGTTCCGATGGTTTCTAATTGCTTAAAAATCCATGTGTTTTTATATTCTCCCAAAGGTGCAAAACCGCCTGTTCTAATAGATAGCTCAGGGTTAGGAATTACCTTTTTTAGGTTAATTTCGTTCACTACTCCCAATCCGTTACAATGTGGGCAAGCTCCTTTGGGTGAGTTAAACGAAAAAGTATTCGGTTCAGAAATAGGATATGAGATTCCAGAGTCAGGACACATCAATAATCTGCTAAAATAACGAACTTCCTGAGTTTCTTGCTCTAGAATCATCAGTGTATCCTCGCCATGATACATGGCTGTTTTTATACTTTCTGTAAGACGGTTGTCAAAGTCTTTTGAATTTTCAACCACCAACCGATCGATGACAATTTCAATATCATGGGTTTTGTAACGATCGAGTTTCATACCCTTTTCTAAATCTAGAATTTCTCCGTTTACCCTTACTTTTATAAAGCCTTGTTTAGAAATTTGCTCAAAAAGTTCTCTATAATGTCCTTTTCTCGAACGGATAACAGGGGCTAAAATCGAAATTCTTTTTTGAGGATATTGGTCGATGATCAGTTCTTTGATTTGTTCATCAGTATAACTGACCATTTTTTTGCCGGTATTATAGCTATACGCATCACCGGCTCTGGCATAAAGAAGACGCAAGAAGTCATAAATTTCAGTTACGGTTCCGACAGTCGAACGTGGATTTTTATTAATTGTCTTTTGTTCGATAGCAATAACCGGCGAAAGTCCGTCAATTTTATCCACATCCGGGCGTTCTAAACCTCCTAAAAACTGCCTTGCATAAGCAGAGAAGGTTTCGATATACCGACGCTGACCTTCCGCATAAATCGTATCGAATGCCAACGATGATTTTCCTGAACCCGAAAGTCCGGTAATAACCACTAGTTTTTCTCTGGGAATTGTAACATCTATATTTTTTAGGTTATGGACTCTGGCTCCAAAAACCTCTATATTTTCTTGTATTTCAGACATAAATTTGAGCAAAAGGCAAAGGTACGGCTTATTTAGGATTTAAGAATTCTGATTTAGGATTTTTTAAGAGAGAACTATTCTGTAAACCTACTCTTGCTAAGAAGTATAACAAAAAAATAAAAACATAGCCTTTGGTCATAATATTATGACTCAAGAGTATGCCTTATATTACTTTTAAACCTATCCGATGAGGTTAATAGAGTCTAATAATTCAGGTTTTTCTTTGGTGAAATTTACCAACCATTCTTTAAGCTCTTCGATCTCGTAAGGTAGTAGTGATTTAACGGCTTTTTCTAATTCTTTATAAAAAAGTAAAGGATCAAAACTAACACTCTCCAACACTTTTTTAGTATATGTAAACATTACTCTTCCCATAATATAATTTTAATGGTGCTTTAGTACTAAAGCAATAACGAAATACAACTCTATAAAAGTATAAACAAAACGTTAAAAATTTAAGTTTCTTTTACAGCTGTTGTCATTTCTCGCTTCCCTATTGGTCCGCTTGTTTTTTTAACCTGAAAACCACTCTTTTTCAAGTTGTTAGTTATAACTCCACGAGCAGCATAAGTAGTCAACATTCCTTTGTTTTTCAATGCCTTGTACATGGTTTGAAAAATTTCTACACTCCAAAGCTCAGGTTGCACTCTATAACCGAAAGCATCAAAATAAATTAAATCAAATTGATTTTCAAAACTAATTTCTTCAAAGCGCATTTTATTTTTCACTAAAGAAAAATTCGAAATAATTTCCTGCTTTTGATCCCATTGTGATTGATGCAAAGCTAAAAATAAATTCCGCTTTCCTGCAACATTCAATAGCTCGTGGAAGTTAAGCTTTTCATAAATCTCTGCTTCAACCGGGAAAGCATCTATTGCAGTATAGCTAATCTTTTGATTTCTATTTTGGCTTTCCAAAAGAGTAATAAAGGCATTAAGCCCAGTACCAAAACCGATTTCGAGTATATTGATTTCTTTTTGATGAGTAAAAAAATCTAAACCGTTTTTGATAAAAACATGATAAGCCTCTTGAATGGCTCCGTGCTTAGAGTGATAACTCTCGTTCCACTGGGGTAAATGAATCGTTAACGAACCATCTTGTGTAGGCAAGAGTTCTCTTTTGAGCTTACTCATTGATTATCTTAATCTCAAACATCTGATCCCAATTTTTTCCGGTCACAAAAATAGTTTCTGTTTCTGGATTGTAGGCTATACCGTTAAGCACATCCAACTCTCTGTGTTGGGTTACTTTTAATTTCAGAGCAGACAAATCAATTACACTTTCGACAGATCCCGTTTTAGGGTCAATCACTGCAATAGCATCTCGAGTATAAATATTAGTGAAAATTTTTCCGTTAATCCACTCCATCTCGTTAACTCCAGTGATTTTATTTAAAGCCGTATATACATTGATATAATCTACTTTTTGAAGTGTTTCTGGGTCAAGAGTATAAATCGTTTCTGTTCCGTCTGAGAAGTAAATTTTTTTTCCGTCGTTACACAACCCCCAACCTTCTGTTTGCTTAAAATAAGTAAACTCACTTTCTTTTTCTAAAGTTTCCGGGTTATAAATAAACCCTGTATTTTCTCTCCAAGTTAGTTGGTATAACTTTCCGTTTAAAATCGTAATTCCCTCTCCGAAAAACCTGTTTTCCAGATTTACTTTTGAGAGCACTTTGCCTGTTTTTGCCTCTGTCTTTCTGATAGATGATCTGCCATACTGCCCCGTGCTTTCATAAAGAATGCCATTATAAAATTCCAAGCCTTGTGTATAAGCGCCTATATCGTGGTTATAAGTATTGACAATTTCGTAATTTAATAATTTCGGTTCCACACTTGATACTACTTCGATAGTTGTGCTTACTTCCTGAGTTTGTCCGCCGAAAAACACCAAACCTTTGATTGATTTTTCTCCGAATTTTTCGTTTTCTAAACTAAATTGCAATTTTTCGTTACTTTTTACGGTAGCGATTCTATTATTATTTAAATAATAACTTACCGAATCAATTTGTTTATTTTGCTCGTTAACCACTTCAAGCGAAATGGTTTCGCTGGTTCGGTGATGTTGTTTGAGTTGAGAAGTATCTATTCTGAAGTTAGGACTTTCGTCTTGGCAAGAAAAAAATCCGAAGCTTATTGCTAAGAGTATAAACAGGTTGCGTTTTTTCATAGTATATTTTAAGTATGATGATTGAAACAAGTGTTTGCAAAGATAAAAAATAATTGTACCTTTGCAAACGGCAAGTCCTACACGACCAGCTCCCGCAGAATCCTCCAGGGTGGGAACACAGCAAAGGTATGTGGTCGTAGCGGTGCGATGTAGGTCGCTTGCCTTTTTTATGACAACAATCTCACCCAAATTATATAAGACTATCTTGACATACGTAGGTAGTCTTTTTTGTTTAGCCTAATTTTGACAACAAAAGGTTAAATCACCTCAGAATTGGAATGTTTTTTGTTAGCTTTACTTTCGTAAAAAATTATACTGATGCGTTTTAAATTATTTCTTTTGTTTTTGATTATTTCCTTCGGAGGTTTTGCTCAGCCTTTTGAGACAACCAAAACAACCGAACTTGGCATCAAACCCATAGCTGACGAAAACCAAATCGAAATTCAACCCTTAATTCAAGAAAAAGCCCCTACCCTTACAGACTTTCAGTCTAGCCAAATCACAGCACCTAATTTCTCTAAAAAAGAAGGCAAAAGCATTTTTGACAAACCCGAGTTTCAAACGCCAAATGAAGGAATTGCCAATCGAATCAACAAGGATTTTCAACGAGAAGAACGAGGCAATATGGAGCAATTCAAACGAAATCAATACTTTGGCGACTATAAAACTGACTCAAAATATATTCGACTTGTTTATCGTGATCACTTATATTTCGACGGTGATAGAGTACAAATTGTGATGAATGGCAGAGTGCTCTTTAGAGATGTGCTTTTAGAATCTTCGCACAAACACGTTATTATTGACCTACAAATCGGTTTCAACAAAATAGAAGTCATTGCACTAAACCAAGGAACATCTGGTCCAAATACTGCCGAATTTCAAGTATATGACGATCAAGGAACGCTCATCAGTAGTAACCAATGGGAGCTGGCAACCGGATACAAAGGCACAATTATACTTACCAAAGAGCAATAGCAAATCGCAATGACAATGGCAATTAACAATATTAATAAGAAATACCTGCTACTTTTCGGAGTTTGTTATTCTTAATCCTTAGGTTTGAATTCCTGAAATTTGGGTTATCTTTGTAAGCCTTATAAATTCTTTTACAAATGAACCCTACTCTTATTATCTTAGTTGTTTTTGTTGCACTGTTTATCGGAATTCTTATCGGGAGAATATTATTTAAAACTACAAGTGCTTCAAAAAAGATAGTTTTTGAAGAGCGAATAAACAGTATCTCGCGTGAGCTCGAAAACTACAAACTTCAACTGATTGAGCAAAAGAAAAACTTCGAAAGCCAACTCCATACTCTATCTTCAGAGAAAAATACGCTATTAAGTGAAAAACAATCGCTTATGGTTGCGCTTTCGCGAAAAGAAACTGAATATAACAACTTAGAACAAAAAGCACAAGAACAAAAACAAGAAGTAGAAGAAATTCAAGCTAAATTCACCAAAGAGTTCGAAAATTTAGCCAACAAAATCTTAGAAGAAAACTCCAATAAGTTTACGCAGCAAAACAAAGAAAACATCAATAACATACTGAATCCGCTGCAAGAGAAAATTCAACTTTTCGAAAAAAAAGTCGAAGATTCTCAAAAAGAAAGTATCGGGATTCATGCTTCGTTAAGAGAGCAATTATTAAACCTGCAAACCCAAAATCTTAAAATCACCCAAGAGGCAGAAAACCTAACAAAAGCCCTTAAAGGAGATTCAAAAATGCAAGGAAATTGGGGAGAATTGGTACTCGAACGCGTGCTCGAAAAATCCGGATTAGAGAAAGATCGCGAATATTTTGTGCAACAAAGTTTCTCTACCGAAGACGGCAAACGCACTATGCCTGATGTAGTGATTCATCTGCCCGACAACAAAAAAATGATTATTGACGCTAAGGTTTCGCTTACTGCTTATGAGCGTTATGTCAACGAGCCCGATCAAGTGCTGCAACAAACGCATATTAAAGAGCACGTAAACTCAATCAAACGGCATATCGAGCAATTATCAGACAAAAATTATCACGACATTTATAGAGTAGAAAGCCCTGATTTTATCTTACTTTTTATCCCTATAGAACCAGCTTTTGCCATCGCTCTGAATCACGATACTCTGCTCTACAACAAAGCTTTCGAAAAAAACATTGTGATTGTAACTCCTACTACCCTACTAGCAACTTTACGCACCATCGATAGTATGTGGACCAATCAAAAACAACAAGAAAACGCTTTTGAAATCGCTCGTTTGGCAGGAACACTCTATGACAAATTTGAGGGCTTTGTCAATGATTTGCTTAGAATCGGTAAAAAAATGGATGAAGCCAAAACCGAATACTCAGGAGCAATGAATAAATTGGTAGAAGGTCGAGGAAACGTGATTGTAACCATCGAAAAACTTAAAAAAATGGGAGCTAAAACCCAGAAATCACTACCTGAAAATATTATCAAAAGAGCAGAAGAATTAGAGGAATAAATGTAGTTGTAAATCTTTAATTGTTGTGTTATGAAGTCGTTCAGGCTTCTGAAGATTCATCCGAAAGGTGATAATTCCAGATTTTCTTTGGTAAAATAACCTTTCCTGCCGCCCACGCCCAATCTAACAATGTCCCCTGTTATATCGTTTTAAATCAAACGGTTTAATCAGAACTTATGATAGGGAGGAGTAATATTTGTTTAAGATTATCACTCAACACAGCAGTCACAAACTGAAAAATTGTAGTGAAGTAATTTTTAAGCCCTTTTAGAATTTCAATTTCGTGAGAGTAGTATTTTAAAGTTTAAAAAAAAAGAGTGCCTAACGGACACTCTTTTTTGATTGGCCTTTATATCAAAACCCACTCTCCTGTTTTAAGCAGGCTCTCTGCTTTTTTAAACTTCATCGTTTCGGTTTTACCACTCATCACGTGTTTTATGGTAACCGTATCGTTACGATTAATTTTTGGCGTTTCTCTAACAATTGTTTCGGTTACTTGCTGCCTTTGCGTTTGACCTGCTTGTTGGGCTTCTTGTCTTGCTTGATCCGTATTCGGGATTTCGTCTTTGCTAGTCTGATAATTTTCTTTGGGGCGTTGCACCTGTTTTGCCTCCTGGATAGGATTAGGGTGTTGCACCGGAAGATCAGCTTTAAACAAAAACGAAATTACATCTTTGTTAATCGAATCCATTGTTTTCTTGAAAAGTTCAAAAGCTTCAAACTTATAAATCAACAAGGGGTCTTTCTGCTCGTGAACAGCTAACTGAACCGATTGCTTCAACTCATCCATTTTGCGTAAGTGCTTTTTCCAGGCCTCATCAACAATAGCCAGCGTAATATTCTTTTCGAAGTCGTTTATCAACTGCTTTCCTTCAGACTCATATGCTTTTTTAAGGTCGGTTACCACATTAAGCGATTTGATTCCGTCTGTAAAAGGTACTACAATTCGTTCGTATTTATTCTCTGGATTTTCGTAAACATTTTTAATAATAGGCAAAGCTTCGCGAGCCGAACGCTGGTTCTTTTCGGTATAATAAGCATAAGCCATCTTATACACTTTACTTGTTATTTCTGTTTCAGAAAGTTTTTTGAATTCGCTTTCGCTAATCGGAGATTCAATAGAAAAATACCTGATGAGTTCAAACTCAAAATTCTTGAAATCATCGTTTATTTTATTACTCTGCACAACAAGTTCACAGGCATCATATAGCATATTGGCTATATCTACTTTCAGGCGTTCTCCTTTTAGAGCATTTCTTCTTCGTTTATAAACCACTTCACGTTGGGCGTTCATCACGTCGTCATATTCCAAAAGACGCTTACGTACACCAAAGTTGTTTTCCTCTACCTTTTTCTGAGCTCTCTCAATAGATTTGGTCATCATCGAATGCTGAATTACCTCTCCTTCTTTTAAGCCCATTCTGTCCATCACTTTGGCAATTCTCTCAGAACCAAACAAACGCATCAGGTTATCTTCGAGCGACACATAAAATTGCGAACTTCCCGGATCTCCCTGACGACCTGCACGACCACGAAGCTGTCTGTCAACCCGTCTGGAATCGTGTCTTTCTGTACCAATAATTGCCAATCCTCCAGCCGCTTTCACTTCAGCAGACAGTTTAATATCTGTACCACGACCCGCCATATTAGTTGCTATAGTTACTACACCGGGCTTTCCTGCTTGTTCAACCACTTCCGCTTCTTTTTTATGCATTTTAGCATTCAAAACATTGTGCTCGATACCTCTCATTTTGAGGGAACGACTCAAAAGCTCTGAAATCTCTACTGAGGTGGTTCCGATAAGCACCGGACGACCTGCCTGTGAGAGTTTCACTACATCTTCGATAACCGCATTATATTTCTCACGCACCGAACGATAAATCAAATCGTGTTTATCATCTCGTGCAATAGGTCTGTTGGTCGGAATTTCTACTACATCCAATTTATAAATCTCCCAAAATTCTCCTGCCTCAGTAACAGCCGTACCAGTCATACCGGCCAATTTGCTATACATACGGAAGTAATTTTGGAGAGTAACTGTTGCAAAAGTCTGGGTTGCCGCTTCGATTTTCACATTTTCTTTGGCTTCGATAGCTTGGTGTAATCCGTCGGAATAACGTCTTCCGTCCATAATACGCCCTGTCTGCTCATCAACAATTTTAACTTGATCATCCATAACCACATATTCGGTATCCTTTTCAAAAACGGTATAAGCTTTTAGAAGTTGGCTTAGCGTATGAATGCGTTCGCTTTTTATGCTAAAGTCCTGAAATAGTTTTTCTTTTTCTTCTGCTTCTGCATCTTTTGCTAATCCTTTTTTCTCTATGCTGGCAATTTCAGTTCCGATATCCGGTAAGATAAAGAAATCATCTGCTGTATCGTGAGAAAGGTATTTGATTCCGTTATCGGTAAGCTCTACCTGATTATTTTTTTCTTCGACCACAAAATACAAAGCTTCATCTACTTTGTGCATTTCGCGGTTGTTGTCTGCCATATAGTGGTTTTCGGTTTTAAGAAGAATCTGCTTTACGCCTTCTTCACTCAAAAACTTAATTAGGGCTTTGTTTTTTGGAAGTCCTCTATGAACTCTTAAAAGCAAAAAGCCTCCCTCTTTGGTATTTCCTTCTTTGATTAGTTTTTTGGCCTCTGCCAATACTCCTGTAAGCATTTGTCTTTGAAGGTTAACCAAGTTCTCTATTTTTGGTTTAAGTTCGGTAAACTCATGACGATCGCCTTGCGGAACCGGTCCTGAAATAATAAGCGGAGTTCTAGCATCATCTACCAAAACCGAATCGACCTCATCGACAATGGCATAATTGTGCTTTCGTTGCACAAGATCTTCTGGGGTGTGTGCCATATTATCTCTCAAATAATCAAAACCGAATTCGTTATTGGTTCCATAAGCAATATCGGCTTCATAAGCTTTGCGTCTTTGCGGCGAGTTAGGTTGGTGGTTATCGATACAATCAACCGTAAGACCATGGAACTCAAAAAGTGGTGCTTTCCAGGTGCTATCGCGTTTGGCCAAATAGTCGTTTACGGTAACCAAGTGGACTCCATTCCCGGTAAGGGCATTCAAATATAACGGAAGTGTCGCCACTAATGTTTTTCCTTCTCCGGTTTGCATTTCTGCTATTTTTCCTTGATGCAAAACCGTACCACCAATAAGCTGTACGTCATAATGAATCATGTCCCAAGTGATTGGTTTTCCGGCTGCATTCCAAGAGTTAGCCCAAAGGGCTTTATCTCCATCAATAGTAATATAAGATTTATTTGCCGAAAGCTCTATATCTTTTGGGGTAGCAGTAACTTCTATGGTAGTGTTTTCTTTAAAGCGTCTGGCCGTTTCTTTAACTACGGCAAAAGCTTCAGGAAGTAGCTCGTTGAGGATAGCTTCTGATATTTCGTAGGCTTCTTTTTCTAAAGCATCAATTTGAAGATAGAAATCTTCGCGTTGATCAATATCATCAGTTTGCTCAATTTTTTCGCGTATCTGGGTAATTTGATTGTCTTTGGGTAGTCGGGCTTCTTTGATTTTTTGCTTAAAGAAAGTCGTTTTTTGTCTTAATTGGTCGTGAGATAACTCTTGTAGTGCTTTTTCAAAAGTTTTGACTTTATCTACGATAGGTTTTACCTGCTGTACATCTTTTTTTGATTTGTCTCCTACAAATACTTTTAATAAACTATTTACAAAGCTCATAGTGCTGTGTTGATTATGATTATAATTCCGTTATTTCAATTGTTAAAGTAAACCAAAAAGCCTCACTGATGAGGCTTTCTGGATTTTTAATATTCATCCTCGTTCCAAAGATAGTCTTCGTCAGTCGGATAATCAGGCCAGATTTCTTCCATTGATTCATAACTTTCTCCTTCGTCTTCAATAGATTGCAGGTTTTCTACAACTTCTAAGGGAGCTCCTGTTCTAATTGCATAGTCAATAAGCTCATCTTTTGTAGCAGGCCAAGGAGCATCGCTAAGATAGGATGCTAATTCTAAAGTCCAATACATCTCTTCTTAAATTTAATTTTTGCAAAAATATGTTTTATACTCCAATAGTCAAGTTAAATTCAAATTATTTTTTATAAGAACGTTTTTTTCTTACATATTCTAATGTTGAATGCGCTAATGGCGTAACATCAAACGATTTAAAGCAGGGGCGTATTATCTCGTTTTTAAATAATACCCTATAAGCAACATTTCTTACTGTTAATTAGCTATTAATCGGTCGTTGTCTTTTTATGGTTTGTCTGATAACCTTCGATTTTTATAATTCTATGACCTTATATAGCTATAAAACTTTATGACTTATTCCTTTCTAGGTATCCATTTTACCTCGTCAATATTGAGTTCTGCTGACAAGATTCGTGCCAACATAAACAAGTAGTCAGAAAGTCGGTTCAGATATTTCAAAACCAATTCATCTATGGGTTCTTCTTCATTCAATTGGGTAGCAAGCCGCTCTGCCCTGCGACATACACAGCGTGAAATATGACAATATGACACAGTCGGATGCCCGCCGGGTAATATAAAATGTGTCATTTGTGGCAAATGCATATCAATCCTGTCAATTTCGTTTTCCAGAACCATAATATCTTCTTCCGAAATCCGCATAATATTCAAGCGTTGTTTACCACTTTTAAGCACTTCTTTTTCGGGAGCAGTGGCTAATATAGCTCCGGCAACAAATAGCCTGTCTTGGATTTCGACAAGCAACTTCTTATGATGTATATCTATATCTTGATCTCTAACAAGCCCTACATAAGAATTTAATTCATCTACTGTTCCGTAGCTTTCGATTCGGATATGATGTTTCGGAACTCGGGTTCCGCCAAACAAAGCGGTTGTGCCTTTGTCTCCTGTTTTGGTATATACTTTCATATTTTAGCTATTTAGGGTATTTTGAAATTATTCTTTTTTAAGAAAAAAGACAACTATACAAAGATATGATAAAAAATTTCCTACTCTTAGCTCTTCTTCTTTTTAAGCCTATAATTTTGATTTACTTTCTCCAAAGAAAGATAGTCCAAGTAGTTATTTTCGCAGAATGCATCATAGATATCAAAATATTTCGTGTGTATCGGCAGGGTCTGTAAATCGCCTTTTAGAATCTTGGGTGTGTCAAAAGCGCTCTGAAAAAACCAGGTCATAAACTCACTATTTAACACCTCGCAAAGTTGCTGTCCCGAGATGGGAAAGTCATCCTTAAGAATTAAAAAATTCGCACTATTGAGCAAATATCTTTGCTCGGTATCACAATAAAAGTGAAGCTTCGATGATATAAAACGGTAGATTATTTTTTCTGATGCCCGATACATTCTCAAAGGAGCTGCTTGCTGATATTGGTTCAGATCTTTAGGGATAAAATTAGTCGGTGGTTGAATGCTTCCTTTAGTTATGTCTGTACCTCTATAAACCGGGATATATCCGTTTTGAGCTTGAACTGAAAGATATTTTTTGTTATTTCCGGTTACGATTCCTAATCCCCATTTTGACCTTCCTAAAAGAGTTATGTGGGGCAGGCTTAGAACATGACCAATGACCTGCATAGCACTTTTATCTACACAAAAATTAATGATTGATTTTGGGTTACCTATAAAAGATTGCTGACTCCTAAAGTATTTCTGATTTTTAAACTGACACATTATATAAACATCGTTCTCAGCCTTTTGGTTAGACAAAACAACTGCCTGAGCACGAGTCATAAGCCCTTTAAAAGGCTTGCCGTAATCGGTTAACTTTTCTATTTGTAAGCCTAAAATTTTATTTCGAACATCCTGAAAAGCAGATATATTAAAAAACGAATCGGGTAATAAAAACCCTAGTTTCCCTTGGTCTTTAAGTACAGAAATACTGGCGAAAACAAAAAGTGACGAACTATCGAGGCTCTTACCGCAGCTAAAAATTTGGGAGTATCGATTTTTTTGTTCTTGCGACAACTTCTTACCCCATGGCGGATTGGTATAAATGCAGTCGAAGTCAATTTGGAGTGTAGATGCTACTTCAAGAAAATCAGCATTTTTTATATTTTGAGAATAATAGCCGGTTAGATCAAAAATTCGTTTTACAGCAATCTGGACAGCATTATTATCTACATCAAAACCATATATATTTTCAGGCTTAAAGCCTATTTCTAATGCTTTAATGATAAAATTACCAGTTCCGCAACAAGGATCTAAGAATCGTTTTTCTGATATATTTTCTATCGAAAAATCAGCAAACATATCGTCGATGATATGCTGTGGCGTATAATAGATTCCTTCTTTATTTTTATACGATTCCGAAAGTAAATTTTCATATTGAGCACCTAATAATTCAGAATCCGTATCACTTCGAAGCAGCTCTTCAGGTGTTTTTTTCGGCTCTATTTGCTTTTCTTTATACAGCTTGTTGGCTCTTTTGTTAAGCTTTTCTTTACCTGCAATATTCTCTATAAAAGAAAAAAAGGAATCTTGAGTAATCACTCCTTTTTGAGGTGATTCTAAAAGCTCGGTTTTAATCCAGTTTCTGATGGTGTTTTCAGATACTCCGGCTCCTAAAGCAGCTTCTTTTATCGATAGGTTTTTCACTTCTTAGTGAGGTAATTTATCTTTTACTAATCCGTAAATAAAAGTCCCTAACAACGCCCCTACAAGTACGATAATCACCGGGTAAAACCCTGCTCCTATCAATACAAAAATAGGCCCCGGACAAGTACCTACTAATCCCCAACCTAATCCGAAAAGAGCTCCTCCAACGATATATCGTGTAAAACCTTTTTCTTTGGGTTCCAAATAAATCGGGTTTCCTTTCGAATCCTTTATGTTGTTTTTCTTAATCAGTTGCACTCCCAAAAGTCCTACTACCACAGCTACCCCGATAATTCCGTACATGTGGAAGGATTGAAAATGAAACATTTCGTAAATTCTATACCACGAAACCGCCTCTGATTTTACCATTATAATTCCAAAGGCTATACCTACTAATAAAAATTTTAAATATCTCATCTGATTAGAAAATTAAAGGTAAAATAATCCACGACATCAAAAGTCCGCCGGCAAAAAACCCGATTACGGCAATAAGCGATGGCAATTGCAAGTTACTCAAACCCGATATGGCATGTCCTGAAGTACACCCGCCTGCATAGCGTGTTCCGAAACCTACTAATAACCCGCCAATCAATAGAATAGCTATGAATTTTGGATTCTTCATGGCTTCTTCGCCAAAGATAGCGTCAGGAACTAATTTTCCTTCCGGCGCTTCGATATTCATAGCTTGAAGCTCAATAATTGTATCTGGATTGATGTTTACCCCGCTCCCGTCTGACAAATAATTATAAGCAATAAAACCTCCGATCATAGCCCCGAGTACCACGGTCAGATTCCATTTTTGTTGCCTCCAATTGGGTTTAAAAAAATCCGAAAACTTTCCGGCTCCCCCTATCGAACAAAGAGTCCGTAGGTTTGATGACATACCAAAAGATTTTCCGAAATAAACCAACAAGAGCATTACTGCTCCTAAAAGAAGACCTGACACATACCAAGGCCATGTTCCATAAAATATTTCCATGAGTTGCTTTTTTATAGTTGCATGCAAAGATACTTATTTTAGTTTAAGCTATAAAGTAGACTCGAGATAGTTTTGGTCGAAATGCCAATAAATGAATGCTAAAACTAAATACTAAAAAATGTATCTTTGTGCCTTAAAACCCAATCAGAATTGAGTCTTTACAGAAGCCTTTTTAAGCAAACTACCATCTATGGGCTGGCTACGGTTATCCCTAGAATGTTTAGTTTTTTGTTGCTTCCGCTTTATACAGATTATTTATCAAGTGCGAGTGACTACGGAGTTATGACGGTAGTCTTTTCGTATTTAGTCTTCATGAATGTGGTCTTATCCTACGGAATGGAGACTTCGTTTTTTAGGTTTTATAACACCGAAAACAGCAAACTAAAGGTCATCCAAACCTCTACTATTTCGATTTTTTGGTCGTCTATAGGCTTTTTAATTTTGGCATTACTCACTCGCCAAAATATTGCTGACTTTACTAATATTAATACGGAATACCTCACTTATGTCATCTGGATTTTAGTGCTTGATGCCTTGGTTGTCATTCCGTTTTCTAAATTAAGAGTCAACCAAAGGCCGATGGTTTATGCTGTCATAAAAATCATCAATACTGCTATCAATCTGCTGCTTAATATCTTTTTTATTATTTACCTTCCTAAAATTGCTTTGCAGCACCCTGCCGGTTTTTTGGGCTCGATTTATATAGAGAATTTTCAAGTAGGTTATATCTTTATTTCTAATTTGATTGCTAGTTTGCTCACCTTTGTTTATTTCGTTCCTGAATATTTCAAAATAAAATGGCAATTTGATGCTGCCTTATGGAAGCGAATGATGCGTTATAGTTTCCCGATACTTATTGCAGGAATCGCTTTTGCCGTTAACGAGCATCTAGATAAAATTCTTTTAGAGCGGATACTTCCAGCTGATATTGCAGAGCATCAAGTCGGCGTATATGCTGCTTGTTATAAACTGGGGCTTTTTATGATTCTGTTTGCAACAGCTTTTCGCCTCGGGATAGAACCTTTCTTTTTTAGTTATGCTAAAAAAGAAAATGCCCCAAAAACTTATGCCAACATTACCAAATACTTTGTAATTTTAGGTTCGCTAATACTACTTGGAGTTGTTGTTTTTGCAGACCTTCTGAAGGTTCTGATGATTCGAGACACCACCTATTGGGAAGCAATGAAAGTAGTACCCTTGATTATTCTTGCTAATTTCTTTTTGGGTATTTATCACAACCTATCGGTATGGTATAAACTCACCGATAAAACCAAAATTGGGGCATACATTTCGATTGTCGGAGCTGTTCTCACCCTTGTTCTGAACTTTACGCTAATTCCGAAATACTCTTATATGGGCTCTGCCGTTGCCACTCTTGTAGCCTATGCAACCATGATGTTTCTTTCTTATTTTATCGGTAAAAAACATTATTATATTCCGTATGATATCAAAAAGATAAGTGCTTATTTAGTAGCTTCCATCCTGCTTTCAGGGATTTATTTTTATGGGTTTAGAGAGAATTATTTTGTCGGAACAGGGTTTATTTTTTTGTTTATGGCACTGATCTATTATTTTGAAAAAAACACAATAAAATACATTATAAAAAGATAACTATGCAAATCAACATCATCAATCAATCCAGTCACGAATTACCAAAATATGAAACCCAAGCTTCGGCCGGAATGGATCTAAGAGCCCATCTTGCAGAAAGCATTGTGCTAAAACCCTTAGAGAGAATGCTTGTCAAAACCGGACTTTTTATTGAGCTTCCTCTTGGCTACGAAGCGCAAGTTCGCCCAAGAAGTGGTTTGGCTCTAAAAAAAGGAATCACGGTTTTGAATGCTCCGGGAACTATTGATGCTGACTACAGAGGCGAAATCGGGGTTATCCTAATCAATCTTTCTGATGCAGATTTTACTATCGAAAACGGAGAGCGTATTGCACAGCTAATTATCGCTAAGTATGAACAAGCCGAACTTATTGAAGTAAACCAACTTTCGGAAACTCAAAGAGGTGCAGGAGGATTCGGAAGTACCGGAGTTTAGGCTTAAAATCACTCTCTACAATCGAATAGAACATAAATGCTTACTTTTGTAGTCTAATTAAAACAAATATGGTAGAGTCAATGACCGGATTCGGGAAAACGGTAATACAACTTCCCACAAAAAAAATCACTATCGAAATTAAATCATTAAACAGTAAAAATCTTGATTTAAACACAAGAATTTCGTCTGCTTATAGAGAAAAGGAATTTGCTTTACGCAATCAAATCTCTAAAGAAATTGAGCGCGGAAAAGTAGATTTTTCGATATTTTCTGAAATCACTGCAGAAGAAACCGCATCAAAAGTAAATGCACCTATTGTGAAAGGATACATCAAGCAAATGCAAGAAATATTGCCCGATGCCGACCCTACCGAACTCATGAAAATGGCCGTGAGAATGCCTGATTCCCTCAAAGTAGAACGAGAAGAAGCTGAGCCAAGCGAATGGGCAGAAGTGCAGCAAGCTGTAAATAAAGCCATTAAAACCTTTAAGAGTTTCAGAAAATCTGAAGGAGAAGTTTTGCAAGCTGATTTTGAGCAACGTATAGAAAAAATCCGCTCGCTTATGACCCAAACTGTTTCGCTTGATAAAGAGCGTATACAAACCGTAAAAACACGATTAAAAGAAGCCCTGAATTCACTAAAAGTCACCATTGACGAAAATAGATTCGAGCAAGAGCTAATTTATTATCTCGAAAAATATGACATCACTGAAGAGAAAATCCGCTTAGAAAACCATTTGAATTATTTTATGCAAACTATGACAACCGAAACATCGGTCGGGAGAAAATTAGGTTTTATCACCCAAGAAATCGGTCGAGAAATAAACACAATGGGTTCCAAATCCAACCACTCCGAAATGCAACAATTGGTGGTGCAAATGAAAGACGAACTCGAAAAAATAAAAGAACAAGTGCTTAATGTGCTTTAATACAAAAAGACCTTGCAGTTCATTAACCGCAAGGTCTTTTCTTTTTGAGATTAACTACTATAATTTAGCTATAATTTCCTGTTGTATTTTTTCTCCTTTATCTTGGTTGTACCATTTTTGGAGAGCAACTTTAAGATTTTCAAAATCAGCTCCTTTATCTTTTTCAGCCATAAAAAAGTCTTGACACTCCTGAGGCCGAGGTCCCCAAACTAATATATCGTTTCTGCTCTGGTCTTGAACAATCAAAATCGGAATAGATTTACTACCGCTTGTCAAATAGCTGTCAATTCTGAAAGGTTCGGTATCTCGCAATTCATAATCTACCGTAATCAGCTCATTTGCTCTTGCCATAAGCTCAATAAACGGCACAATATGCGAGGCATCTCCGCACCATGGTTCAGTAATTACAATCCATTTTTGAGGTGCATTGATGGCTTTTATTTTTTGAAGAGTTGGCTCAAGTAATTTTCCCGTTTTCATCCAACGGTTCATTCTGCTCCAATTGAGCTTGGTATATTCAAAATATTCAGGATCTTGATATAATTCCGGAAGATTCCCTTCTTTGTTTTCTATAATATTTTGAAAGTAATCGAGGTATGCGTTAAAGTTCATAGTAAATTTATATTGGGTTTTTATATACAAAGTTCGGACAAATAGATGAAATAAAAAAACCTCGCAAATCTACAAACTTGTGAGGTCTATTTTTAATAACCATATTACTTTTAAAACCTTTGCACCCACTTTTCGAAAGACTCCAGAAAAGATTGTAAAAACTTCTGGCTATCTTGGGCTAAGTTTTCGTCTTGATCAAACAATTCAGAAGCACCCCCGATATAAGCTTCAGGTTGTTGCATCATATTAACATCTAGAAAAACCATCGCCTGACGCAAATGATGATTTGCCCCAAAAGCCCCTATGGCACTAATGCTAACACTCACTACTGCTCCGGGCTTTCCTGCCCAACTATTTTGCCCATACGGTCGTGAAGCTACATCCAACGCATTTTTAAGTACAGCCGGCATACTTCGGTTATATTCGGGAGTAAAAAACAAAAAACCGTCAGAGTTTTTTATTTTATCTCTAAATTCTGTCCATTCTTGTGGAGGGTCTTCGTGATCTAAATCTTCGTTATAATAAGGTAAATTACCTATTTCTAAAATTTCAAACTCCAAACCTGAAGGAGTGTTTTTTAATGCTTCGTTAGCAAATTTTCTGTTGAATGAGCCTTCTCTAAGACTGCCCACCAAAATTGATATTTTCTTAACCATATTTTTTCTTTTAAAAGATTATAAACTCATTTTACACATTACTATAAAGGTTTGATTTATCTACACTGTTAGGCTACTCTTTGGTTTCTATATTTCTAATTTAGCTAACAAATTGATTATTTGAAACCAATCAAACCATAACAATAATTTTCAGTCTTGTAAATTTACAAAATATAACAAAGATAAAGAAACTACTTTCTGTTAAAATAACGTACTGATTGCTGTTTTATGAACTATTTCGAGTCTATTATACTCATATTATTGCAACAAAAAACCTCACAAATTTCAAAATTTATGAGGCTTTAAATTGTTTATTTTCAAAAAACATTAACCATTATTGCAGCCTAAAATTATTCCTTACTCTCCACCTTTGCCCAAGTATCTCTCAGTCCTACGGTTTTATTGAACACTAAGTTTTCTTTAGTAGAATCTTTATCCATACTAAAGTATCCTAATCGTTGAAACTGAAACTTCTCACCTATTTTTGCTTCTTTCAGACTGGGCTCTAAATACCCTTTTACGATTTCCAGAGAATTAGGGTTGATGTATTCTTTAAAATCTACTTCTTTATTTCCGTCAGGGTTTTCGTGCGTAAATAAACGATCATAAACTCTAATTTCGGCCTGAATTGCGTGAGTTATCGAAACCCAATGAATCGTTCCTTTAACTTTTCGTTTGCTCGCTTCTGTTCCGCTTCCTGAGCGTGAATCTTCATCATAGGTCACGTGAATTTCGGTTATATTTCCGTTTTCATCTTTCACTACACTTTCTCCTTTGATGATATAAGCATTCTTTAAACGAACTTCTTTTCCGGTAGTTAAACGGAAAAACTTTCTATCAGCATCTTCTTTAAAGTCTTCTCTTTCGATGTATAATTCTCTCGAAAAAGGAACTTTGCGGTAGGTCATTACTTCTTCTTCCGGATTATTTTCTGCTTCGAGCCATTCTTCTTTGCCTTCCGGATAATTAGTGATTACCAATTTCACCGGATTTAAAACTGCCATTACTCGAGGTGCAATCTTGTTGAGATTTTCTCTTACATAAAACTCCAAAAGCGAAACATCAATTAAGTTTTCACGCTTGGCTATGCCGATTGCATTGGCAAAATTACGGATAGCAGCCGGAGTATACCCTCTTCGTCTCATTCCCGAAATGGTACTCATACGCGGATCATCCCAACCCAAAACGTGTCCTTCTTGAACGAGTTGTAATAATTTTCGTTTGCTTACCACCGTATGCGAAAGGTTTCTACGAGCAAATTCTCTTTGTTTAGGCCGTATCAAATTCTCATCATAAATTTGATCTAAAAACCAATCATACAATTCTCTATGTGGTAGAAATTCTAACGTGCAAAGCGAATGGGTAATTTGCTCTATATAATCACTTTCTCCGTGGGCCCAATCATACATCGGGTAAATACACCATTTATCACCTGTTCTGTGATGTTCTTTGTGCAGAATACGATACATTATCGGGTCGCGCATGAGCATATTTGGCGAAGTCATGTCTATTTTTGCTCGCAAAACGTGTGTTCCTTCTGGGAATTCTCCGTTTTTCATTCGCTCAAACAAATCTAAGTTTTCTTCCACCGAGCGGTTTCTAAACGGGCTGTGTGTTCCTGCTTGAGTAGGTGTTCCTTTCTGTTTTGCCATTTCTTCTGAGCTTTGGTTGTCTATATAAGCTTTTCCTTTTTTGATAAGTTCTACAGCCCAGTTATATAATTGCTGAAAATAATCAGAGGCATAGCGTTCTTCGGCCCATTTAAAGCCTAACCACTCTACATCTGCTTTGATCGCATCTACAAATTCTTGTTCTTCTTTGGCAGGGTTTGTATCATCAAAACGAAGATTTACAGGAGCCTGATAATCTAGTCCTAAACCAAAGTTCAAACAAATAGCACTCGCATGCCCAACATGCAGATAGCCATTAGGCTCGGGTGGAAAACGAAAGCGAATTTTATCTTTTGGAAGTCCGTTTTTTAAATCTTCTTCTATGATTTGCTCAATAAAATTGAGTGATTTTTCTTTTTCTGACATATGCTAAAATTGTAAGATGCAAATTTAAGGAATTTGTTTCAAGTTCAAGCAGGCTTTGCAAATTATAGTCTTTTATAGCACCCGAGCTACTTTAACAAAATTCTTTTTGTAATAAGCTTCGCTGGTTGATGAAATAATCACGCCAAGTTGAGTCGACGAGTGGATAAATTTGATTTCGTCTTGATTTACTTCTGTAATAATCCCAACGTGGTTTATGCGCCTCCCTCCGTTGGTTATAAAAAATATTAAATCGCCTTTTTGGGCTTCAGATGATTTGATTTTCGCCGCAAAATCAGCCATAGCAGAAGACGAGCGAGGTAGCGAAATATCATATTCTTTGAATGCAGTATAAACCAAACCCGAACAATCAAAACCCGATTTGGTTGTGCCCCCGTATCGGTATCGAACACCAAGGTTATCCATTGCCGTAGAGATAATTTGATCATGCAACCCAAAAGCAGAATTTTCAAACTCGTTTCCTACCGGAAACTCTACATACTCTTGATAGGGTATTTCTAAATTAGTCTGAGATTCGGTATTTTTTGAGGTAATTACATTTCTGTCTGCAGAAGTTTGATTTTGCATCGAAGTGTATTTAGTTCCAGCACAAGACGAAATCAAAAAAGACAATAACAAAAACCAGATTACCTTATTTTTCATAATAATTTTGATTGTTTTAGCAATTCTAAAATTTTGTTTTCTACCTCGAGGCTGCCCCAGATGGTTTCGATATCATCAAGCTCCATTACTTTATCCATTATAGTTTTTTGCTCTTCTCCTATTTGCAAGGCTTCACTATAAGTTTTATCTGACGAAAAAGTCACCATACTATAGAGCGGTTGCCATAAATCTGGGTATTTGTCAGAAAATATTTTTTCTATCTGTTTGCGAAGCAAAAAGCTCTCATCAGCCGTATCAGAACTCATTTCTATAAAGTTTCTATACGAAAGTTCGGCTATGGCATCTGCATTAGGCTTACGTTCGTTTTCATATTCCTTAAAAATCGTCTCCCAATCATCGCCGTATTGCTGCATCATCCGATTCAAAACCGTGATATCTTCAAAACCTGCATTCATTCCATGTCCATAAAACGGAACAATAGCATGAGAGGCATCACCAATCAAAGCCACTTTATCTTTATACGTCCACGGGAAGCACTTCATCGTAACCAAGTAACTAGTAGGGTTTTTAAAAAAATCATGCACCAGTTTTGGCATTACATCTATAGTATCCGGAAAGTTTTTCTCAAAAAAAGCAATTACATCTTCTTGGGTCTGCAATTGTTCAAACGAATTTTCTCCTTCAAAAGGCATAAACAATATCGCATTGAAGCTTCCGTCAAGATTCGGTAAGGCTGATAGCATATAATCTCCTCGAGGCCAAATATGCAAGGAGTTTCTGTCTATGGTATAACCTCCGTTAGCATCAGCCGGAATATTCAATTCTTTGTATCCGATAGATAAAAATTCCTGCGAATAATTATACATACTTTGGCGTTGCATTCTATGGCGAACTCTCGAAAAAGCCCCATCTGCTCCAAAAACCATATCAAAACCTATATCCTTCCAGGCTCCTCTTTCGGTTTGTCCGATATGAAGAGTAGCCGTTGATAGCGTTACGTCCCAGACTCTTTGTTCGAAAAAGAATTCTACGCCGAAGCTTTCTGCCAAATCAATCATTTTTCGGTTCAATACTCCTCTGGAAATCGAATAAATCGCTTCACCCTCTTTGCCATAATACTGAAAATTAACCGGGTTTTCGCCCACGTGAATAGCTCGCTTTTCCATAGGAATGGCAATTTGTTTAATTTGGTCTGCAATCCCTATATATTCTAAAGCTCTCCAACCTCTATCTGACATAGCCAAATTGATAGATCTTCCTGAAAATTGTATCGTTCTAATATCAGGACTTCTGTCATAAACCGATACTTTGTGTCCTGCTTTTTTAAGATAAATTGCCAGTAATGTTCCGACTAATCCGGAACCAACAACAGCAATGTTTTTTTGTTTTTGCATTAGTGAGAGTCGTATGAAGGACAAATATAAACATTTTTATAGGTGCCATTCAGAGATATTTTTTTATTTATTCAGGGTTTTTCCACAACGAGTCGGGTAAACTTGGGCTTTATGTAAGTCTTGGATAAAGCTTATACTGTTTTTTGTACTACTTCAAATACCACTCCTTCGTCGCATTTGATGGTTTTTGCCGGAAATTTCATAATCAAGGCATAATCGTGAGTAGCCATTATGATTGTTTTTCCGTTTTGGTTAATTTCTCTGAGCAACTGCATCACTTCGCTGCTTGTTTGCGGATCAAGGTTTCCGGTAGGCTCATCGGCCAAAATCAAATCAGGATCGTTGAGCAAAGCTCTGGCAATAGCAACCCGCTGCTGCTCACCACCCGACATCTGGTGAGGCATTTTATCAGCTTTGCCACGCATCGACACTTTGTCGAGTACTTCTTCTATTTTAAGTTGAATTTCTTTGGCGTCCCTCCAACCGGTTGCTCTAAGGGCAAACTCCAAATTTTTATAAACCGTTCTATCGGGCAAAAGTTTAAAATCCTGAAATACGATGCCTATTTTGCGTCTCAAATAAGGTATTTTGCTTTCTTTGAGTTTAGCCAAGTCAAAATCAACAATACTTCCTTGCCCTTCAACAAGAGGTAAATCAGCATAAAGGGTTTTCATAAAACTACTTTTTCCCGAACCTGTTTTTCCGATAAGGTAGATAAACTCTCCTTTATTCACCTCGATATTAACATCTTGAAGAATAAGATTCTTTTCTTGATATATATTTACGTTTCTTAAAAATAAAACCGGTTGATTCATATAAAAAATTTTCGTAAAGTTAACAAATATTCAATTTAATCAAACACTTTAAGCGCCTTAGAATCAAAAAAAGCTCAAAACCAAAATTGATTTTGAGCTTTATCTACTTGCAAAGTAAAACAAGTTATGATTGTGGTATTGCTTTTTTCTTGTCTAATACGTTTGCTTTAGCATCCGCGTTTATAACATTACCTCTAATTCTCAAAGAAACTTTTCCGTCTGTTTTGTTTACTGCATTCGATTCAACAGTTACTGATCTGTTGATAGCTCCAGGATTCATGTTATATTTTACTTGAACCTCTCCTGCCTTGCCAGGCATAATTGGTTCTTTTGAATAAGACGGTGCTGTACAACCACATGAGGTTCTTACATTAGAGATAATAAGAGGCTCGTCACCAGTGTTGGTAAATTCAAAGATACGAATTCCGTTATCCTCTCCTCGCACGACCGTACCGTAATCAATAGATTCAGTTTTAAACTCAATTTTAGGTCCTTGAGCATATGTTGCTGCTCCAAAAACAAAAGCGACTAAAAGTAATCCTAACTTTTTCATAGTAAATTAATTAAATGTTATTATTTAAGGTTTGTAAAATTATACATTTTTATAGAGATAAAAAATATTTTTTTGTTTTTAACAAACCTCAAATCCTATACCAAAGTCTTTCACCAAACGTTAAATGTCTTATATACAAAGCTCAATATTTATCATTAACTTTGCAGGCTAATTTTATTACGAATTTACAAGATGTTTCAATTAGGGAAAACCATAGTTTCAGAAGATGTTTTAGAGAAAGAATTTGTTTGTAACCTTTCGGCTTGTAAGGGAGCTTGTTGTGTTGATGGTGATGCCGGAGCCCCGCTTACGCAAGAAGAAACCAAAATCTTAGAAGAAATTTATCCGACCATAAAACCTTATTTGAGAAAGGAAGGTATTAAAGCTATCGAAGAACAAGGCAAGTGGATTACCGGTTGGGATTCAGGATTAGAAACTCCGCTTATCGAAGGCAAAGATTGTGCGTATGTTATTTTTGACGGAGCAACCGCTCTTTGCGGAATTGAACAAGCCTATAACGAGGGTAAAATCAGCTGGAAAAAACCCATTTCGTGTCATCTTTATCCTGTCCGAATCAAAGAGTTTTCAGAATTTTCGGCCGTAAATTATGATCGTTGGGATATTTGTAATGAGGCTTGCACATTAGGGAAAGAACTCGGCGTACCCGTGTATAAATTTGTCAAAGAAGCACTGATTAGACGCTTCGGACAAGAATGGTATGAAGAATTAGATAAAGTTGCCGAAGAAGTTAATAATCAGAAACATTAAAAATATCAACAATGCAATCTTTTAGATCTATTCGATTATATTTTCTACTATGTGCCTTCTGTTTCTTTGCAATTATCGGGTGTAAAAAAAGTACTACCACTACTACCTTTATACCTTTAGTAACAGAAAACCAAGTTGAGTTTGCTACCGGTTTTGAGCTGTATTATTATGAGGGATTTAAAGTATTAAAAATAAAAAACACCTCTCCCGAATCTAATGACGCAGAGACTTATATCTTGCATAACCAAGAAACAACCCTGATAGATAGCCTCGGCCAACAAAACACGCTAATAACTCCGTTGCAAAGCGTAATTGTAACCTCTACTACACACCTTCCCTCTATAGAAATGTTAGAGGTAGAGCAAACACTTGTCGGGTTCCCTGGTCTCGATTATATTTCTTCAGAAAAAATAAGAAGTTTAATAGATCAAAATAAAATCAAAGAAGTAGGGCAAAACGAACGAATCAATACCGAAATTGTAGTTGATCTAAATCCGGATGTGCTAATTAGTTTTGCTATCAACCAAAGCAATCAAACCCTCGAAAACCTCAGAAATGCTGGAATTAAAGTGTTATTAAACGGAGATTGGAACGAAAAGCATCCGTTAGGAAAAGCCGAATGGGTGAAGTTTTTTGGTGCGCTGTATAACAAAGATGAAGAAGCAAACGAAATTTTCGAAAAAATTAAATCAGAATATCAAAAAGCTACAGAATTAGCAACTTCTACTACTACAAAACCCAGTGTAATTACCGGAAACATCTACCAAGATGTATGGTATCTGCCCAAAGGTGACAGTTGGAGTGTGGTAATGCTGGCCGATGCCAACACACAGTATTACTGGGCAGAAACCTCAGGTACAGGCAGTCTGGCATTTTCATTCGAAGAAGTATTCGATTTGGCACAAGATGCTGATTATTGGATCGGAGCAGGAGCCTATTCTTCGCTCGACCAAATGTTGAAATCAAACCCACATTACAAAGAGTTTAAAGCTTTTAAAGAAGGGAATGTATATTCCTATGCATCCAAAAAAGGAGCAACAGGTGGTGTGATTTATTATGAATTAGGTCCCAACCGCCCTGATTTAGTGCTCAAAGACATCATCAAAATTACACATCCGGAGCTTTTGCCTGATTATGAATTACAATTTTTTGAACAATTAAAATAGAATATTCTAAGTCTTCAACCCATCGAAATCGTCTGTGCAGATGAAACAAAAAACTCTAATTGTCGGCATTATTCTAAGCATTATACTTTTGTTTTTGATTAACCTAAGTGTGGGCTCAGTGAATATTCCGCTTAAAGAAGTTTTTAGAATCTTAATAGGAGAAAACGCCGCAAAACACACGTGGGAATATATAATTGTAAATTATCGGCTACCTAAAGCCATTGTCGCTATACTTGTAGGAATAGGATTATCATTAAGCGGATTGCTCATGCAAACTCTTTTCAGGAATCCGCTTGCCGGGCCTTATGTGCTCGGAATAAGTTCCGGAGCAAGTCTCGGGGTGGCTTTTGTAGTGCTCGGAGCTTCTTTTATGCCTGTTTTCTTAACCACAGTTTTTCTGTCTCATTACGGACTTATCTTAGCAGCAAGCTTAGGAAGTTTTTTAGTACTATTATCTGTCTTATCGGTAGCTCAACGGCTTAAAGACACGATGGCCATACTCATTGTGGGGCTTATGTTTGGTAGTATTACCTCGGCTGTGGTGAGCGTGCTGACTTATTTTAGCACGGGCGAACAACTAAAAAAGTTTACGCTATGGGCATTAGGAAACCTCGGAAATCAGTCTTGGGAGGCTATTTTGTCGCTGCTTATCATTACTTTGCTCGGACTTCTTTTGAGCTATCTTTGCATCAAGCCGCTCAACGCTTTGCTTTTAGGAGAAAACTACGCCAAAAGCATGGGAATCAATTTTGACAAGACCAAAAACATCATTATCATTGCCACAAGCCTCTTGGCTGGTAGTATCACAGCTTTTGTTGGTCCTATTGCTTTTATCGGATTGGCTGTTCCGCATTTGGCAAAATTATTATTTCAAACCTCAGATCACAAAACCTTATTTTGGGCAACCATAAGCTTAGGGGCTATTATTATGCTAATCTGCGATACCATTGCTCAAATGCCCGGATTTGATTTCATATTACCCATTAATGCCGTTACTTCTATTATTGGAGCTCCGGTTGTAATTTGGCTACTAATCAAAAAAAGAAGGTTTTAAACGATCGTTTGTGAACATATTGTTATTTCTTCCTAAAGTATTACCTTTGAGGGTTTGATATACAAATATATAATCAGCTTATACATTTACCCTTAATGTTAGACGATATTTTAACAGCCATCCCTTTGGGAGTATTATTGAGTTTCCTAATAGGACCCGTCTTTTTTGTTTTACTCGAAACAAGTGCCACCAAAGGATTTCGAGCTGCCTTAGCGTTTAATGTCGGAGTAGTTCTGGCCGATGTGCTATTTATTATTGTTGCTTATTTTAGTAGTTATCGCCTGATAGAAAGTATCAAAGACGAACCCGCTCTTTTTGTTTTCGGAGGACTTATTATGATGACCTACGGAATCGTCTCCTACGTAAAACTAAAGAAACTCCAAACCGGAACAGCAGAAAACAGCATTCTGATTATTGAGAAAAAAAACTATTTTAACCTGATAGGCAAAGGATTTTTGCTAAATTTCATCAATATAGGTGTGTTAGGTTTTTGGCTCTTGATTCTGATTACTATTGGGCCAAAAATGGAAATGAACGCCTCGAGGATATTTGCATTTTTCAGCACTATCCTACTGACCTACCTCATCATTGACATCGGCAAAATTCTATTGGCAAAACAACTAAAAAACAAACTTACTGTGACCAACATCACCAAAGTCAAGAAGATAACTAGTATTGTTTTGATTGTTTTTGGTCTGGTAATTATGTTGCAGGGCTGGTTTCCTTCTGAACGAAAAATAGTAAAAGAAGCACTTGAGAAAATAGAACAAAGAGGCGATAAACTAGAACTTAATTAAAATCTCGTTGTCTTTTGGCTTCAAAAATAAGCACCGAAGCCGCTACCGAAACATTCATCGAATCTATTTCTCCTTGCATCGGAATAATAATATTTCCGTCTGAATATTCTCTGAATTCATGGGTAACTCCTGTTGACTCTGCTCCTACTACAATGGCTGTGGGTTGAGTGTAATCTTTTGCATAATAAGGCTCTGCTTCTTGAAGTGCCGCACAATATACACGGGTATTATGCTTTCGCAAAAAAGCTACAATTTCGTCTGTCGCACCCATGGCGATCTTATTAGTAAATATACAGCCTATGCTAGTTCTTATCACATTAGGGTTATATACATCTGATTTGGGGTTGGCAATAAGCACTGCATCTAAGCGAGCTGCATCTGCCGTACGTAGAATAGCCCCTAGATTCCCGGGTTTTTCAAGTCCTTCGGCAACCAGAATAAGTGGGTTTTCAGAAAGTTCTAAATCACTTAATTGTAAAGATTTTGTTTGAGCTACGGCCAAAACGCCTTCGGTGGTATCGCGATAAGCTAATTTCTTATAAACTTCTGTCGTAATTTTGATAAGCTCTATATCTTCCGGAATAAACCTTAACACTTGATTCTCCGAAATTATAGCAGGCACAAACAACACTTGCAAAAGCCTATAACCTCCTTTAATAGCCAACGAAACCTCACGAACCCCTTCAATCAAAAAGCTTTGCGTTTGCCTCCTGGTTTTTGACTTATTTTGTAGCTGAACCAAATGTTTGATTAACGGATTCTGAATACTTTCTATTTTTTTCAAGATAAGAAATATTTAAACGATTACAAATATACGATTTAGTCATTAAGTTTTAAGAAGCATTCTACTTTTCATTAAAAAACAGTATATCATAGAGTTATAATCTTCTATCAATTCGTTATACATTTTTTCACTAAAAAAACATTCTAAAAGTTGTCTTTAACCAAAAGAGTTGTATATTTGCACTCACAAAATGATAAGGGC
The DNA here is from genome assembly GCA_964409345.1 of uncultured Flavobacterium sp. GTDB lineage: Bacteria > Bacteroidota > Bacteroidia > Flavobacteriales > Flavobacteriaceae > Flavobacterium. Next base: position 42,886 of record CAYPCZ010000015.1, read on the forward strand.
GATTAGCTCAGCTGGTTCAGAGCATCTGGTTTACACCCAGAGGGTCGGGGGTTCGAATCCCTCATCG
>CAYPCZ010000016.1:0-42416 GCA_964409345.1 uncultured Flavobacterium sp.
GTATCTTGCATGGTATCTTGCATGGTATCTTGCATGGTATCTTGCATGGTATCTTCTTCGGTTCGAGTTACAGATTCCGATGAAGGCAATGTAACTCTTAAAAAGTTTTCTGAAAAATGAAAACTTTCTTGTGCATAAGCCTGTAAAATTCTTGGAATCCCTGACCCTAATTGTTCTACCAAATCTAAATCCTTGAAAATACGCATCAATTCTTTGTTTCTGATGATAGAATATCCTTCAAAAAACTCTTCTTTTGAAAGTCCTTCGGGTAAACTGCCATAAGAAGTGATTTCCAATCGGTCATCAAAAATCTCGAATTTTGGTGCAACTTCTTTTGTGTAATCATTATGCACAAAGGCATTGATTACGGCTTCACCGCATTCCACAACCGTTGTTCTTTACGTTCTTTCGGAGTGATTTTAGCTAACGTACGGTTTTCTAAATTCAATTTATCTAAAACCTGATGCGTGGCTTTAATCAATGATTCATAACCATATTCGTTACTTTCTTCTAATTCTACACGATTTACACCTTCATAACGAGCTACTTTTACAGAAATATTATTGATATCGTTCATTAAATACGCTACATAATTGTAACTTTCTTCTTCTGTAAGTAATTCTAAATTTCGAGCAAATTGTTCATTTAAAGTTTTTCCAATAGATTGATAATAAATATGTAATTGTTGAAACTGTAAAGCTTGTTTAGGCGATTTCATATTTCCGATAGAATTTCGGATGCGTTTACTAAAAAGCTGTTCTATTTGTCGAGTTGGCATTGGTTCAGCCGAACTTCCTATTCTAATGAAAGCACCTTTCTCAGAAAGTCCATATTTCTTTATATAATACGGCTTTTCATAACCACCAGCTACAATAATTTATATGACCTGCAGCACTTCCATTGCCCGCAGCCGCAACAATCACTACTGGTGGGTACAAAGCATTTCCTTCCCAAACTTCCTGATAAACAGCCGCAGCAATTGGATTATATTGACAACTTTCCAACATACTGATGTTTATTACTCGTACACCAGGCACTTGTGATAACAAAAGTACATTATTATAACTGTGGCGTGAAATAGCTAATTTAGAATCATAGCCTACGCCCTTTCTATTTTAACAACAGTTACGTTATTATTAAAAAAGCTGTTTATTGAAGTAACAGAAGAGTTAAGAATAATCCTATCTCCAATTTGTTCAAAATCTATATTCACTCCATCTTCCGGAACAATATAATATTCATTATTTCTGTGTTCCTGAGCTCCTGCAATTATCCAGAAAAACAGAAACACGACTAAAAATAGTAATTTCTTAATCATGATATAAAAAAAATTTAGGTTACTACAGTTTTTGGTCAGTGGATATATTATAATTTCAAAAAGAACTATAAGTCCACTAAATAATACTCCAAAGCTAAGTACCTTATTTACACCAGTCAATAAGTAATTTTACTTATATTTGAGTGTTTTTACAGCCGAAATAGTTAATATTTTCTTAAAAGATAAAGCTGTAAATCTTTTCTGTCAAAAAAACAGAGTTCAACTACAAATAGTCAAACTCTGTTTTTGATAGTGTCGAAATGGTTAAAAATGTTTTTCCGTTTTTATTACAATTCATTCTACATCGGAACAAATTTTAACACCTCCTACCATACCACTATGATGCATGGTTATAGTTTCTCCAGAAGAAAAGTTCTCACTTAAATTAGTAAGAGTGTTTTCAACACAACTCTGGCTGTAACAAGTATTAACTAAAGATTGACCATCAGGGCATTTCCATTTTGCAAATTCCCATTCAATATCACTAATAGGTCCTCCGGCAGTTGGTGCATAATAGTTGAAATTATGAAACTTAACTCCTCCTTGTTCTCTTGATACATCATAAATAACAGCTTCTATGTCACCATTGCTTTCATCAATAATCTTTTCTACCGCTTCATAATTTTCTAAAATCACTCTTTGAAGTTTACGTACACTATCTTGTTCAACCGGAACAAAATAATCTCCAAAAAAGTTTAATTTAGTGGAAAATCCACTAATAGCTTCGTCACTAAGAATTGATTCTTCAGTAACTTGTTTGCTTCCCTGATCACTCTCACACGAGTAAAATACAAAGCCAATGGCTAAAAATAAAATCAAAAAATTTTTCATAATAAAAATATTTTAAAGTTAATTATTTGTGATATAGTAAATTCTATATATTTATAAGTCATAATCGATAACGACAGAGTGAATAAGCTTTTTATTTTTATAAAAAGATATAGAATCTTGGTTCTTATTTATCTTTTTTAAATGAATACTGTCATAAGGTATCTCTCCTGTTTCAGAAGCAAACTGGTAAGCAGTTGATATAAAAAGGCGGTCTCTTGTCATCTGCTTTCTTTTTGCTGCCTGGCAACCTACCAATAAAAATATAATTAATACGACACTTGCTTTTAAAAAATTAAATCTCATCTTTTCTATTCGTTTTCTACTTCAATAGAAGTAATTTCAAATTCTCCCAAACTAACACCGGTAATCTGTTCTGCTACCGTTTCATATTCCACCATAGGATTTCAACTTCTCTTCCTTTTTAAGCTGTAACATTTTTTGTTTATATCCTTTTTTACTGCATTTGCCTGAACAATAAACAGAAGTTACTCTTTTGGGAATAAATTGTTCATCACAGACAAGACATTGTTTTTTTATTCTATTCATCGCCCATATTTGTTCATTAAGGTATCATAAGTATCTATAAGTTCCATTTCATCTCTCTTTAAGTTCCGGTACAAGTATGGTACAAATATATGATAAAAAACGATTAAAATAGAGTGTAAACAAAAAAAATAAAAATAAAAAAACGCCGTAAACATAACATTTACAGCGTTTTATTGCTTATTTTTAAGTGATGTTAATCACTAATTATTTCACTTCTTCGTAATCTACATCTTGGGCTGTATCTCCGCCATTTTCGGCATCAGGCTGTTCTTGTTGAGCGCCTTGTTGTCCTGCCTGAGCTTTATACATTTCTTCTGATGCGTTCTTCCAAGCTTCGTTGATTTTATCAAGTGCAGGTTGAATCGTGTCTATATCTTTAGTTTCGTAAGCTTTTTTAAGCTCCTCCAAAGCTGCTTCGATAGCAGATTTGTTATCAGCCGATAATTTATCTCCAAACTCAGTAAGTTGTTTTTCGGTTTGGAAAATCATTCCATCCGCCTCGTTGAGTTTATCTACTTTTTCTTTGGCTTGTTTATCAGCTTCGGCATTGGCTTCGGCCTCACGTTTCATGTTCTCTATTTCTTCTTGGGTAAGTCCCGAAGAAGCTTCGATTCTGATATCGTGAGATTTCCCGGTTCCTTTGTCTGTAGCCGATACTTTGATAATTCCGTTGGCGTCAATATCAAAGGTTACTTCGATTTGAGGCACTCCTCTTTGCGCTGGCGGAATTCCGTCTAAGTGAAAACGCCCGATGGTTTTGTTATCGTTTGCCATTGGTCGCTCTCCTTGCAATACATGAATTTCAACACTTGGTTGATTATCTGCTGCAGTTGAAAATACCTGCGATTTCTTGGTCGGAATGGTTGTGTTTGATTCGATAAGTTTGGTCATTACTCCTCCCATGGTTTCGATTCCTAACGAAAGTGGTGTTACATCTAAAAGCAACACATCTTTCACATCTCCAGACAACACTCCTCCTTGAATAGCCGCCCCGATAGCTACTACCTCATCAGGATTTACTCCTTTTGAAGGCTTTTTGCCAAAGAATTTTTCTACTTCTTCCTGAATTTTAGGAATACGCGTAGAACCTCCTACTAAAATCACCTCATCAATATCTGATTTTGAAATACCTGCATCTTTTAATGCTTTTTCACAAGGCAACATTGAGCGTCTTACTAAATCGTCTGATAATTGCTCAAATTTAGCCCGAGTTAATGTCTTTACTAAGTGTTTAGGCCCTGAAGCTGTTGCAGTAATATATGGCAAGTTGATTTCAGTTTGCGTTGAAGACGAAAGCTCAATTTTAGCTTTTTCGGCAGCTTCTTTTAATCTTTGTAATGCCATTGGGTCTTGCTTTAACTCCACCCCTTCTTCTGATTTGAATTCGTCTGCTAGCCAATCAATAAGCACTTGGTCAAAATCATCTCCTCCCAAATGGGTGTCACCGTTAGTTGACAATACTTCAAATACTCCGTCGCCCAATTCAAGTATAGAAACGTCAAAGGTTCCTCCACCCAAATCATACACTACAATTTTTTGGTCTTTTCCGGCTTTGTCTAATCCGTATGCAAGTGCGGCTGCAGTTGGCTCGTTGATAATTCTACGAACTTGTAGTCCTGCAATTTCTCCTGCTTCTTTAGTTGCTTGACGCTGAGCATCATTAAAGTAGGCAGGAACCGTAATTACGGCCTCGGTTACGGTTTGCCCTAAATAGTCTTCTGCCGTTTTCTTCATTTTTTGAAGCGTCATCGCTGAGAGCTCCTGTGCTGTGTAAAGTCTTCCGTCAATATCCACACGTGGGGTATCGTTGTCTCCTTTAATCACTTTATACGGAACATTCTCAATCTCTTTGACACTATCAGAGAATTTGCTTCCCATAAAACGCTTAATAGAAGCGATTGTTTTTGTAGGGTTAGTCACTGCTTGACGTTTTGCAGGGTCTCCTACTTTGATTTCTCCACCTTCAACAAATGCAATTACTGACGGTGTGGTTCTTTTTCCTTCTGCATTAGGAATTACAACCGGTTCGTTACCTTCCATTACAGAAACACACGAGTTGGTTGTTCCTAAATCGATTCCGATTATTTTACTCATAATTTTATAAATTTCTTTTCTTAGTTAGTTTTGTTTGACCTCTATTAAACAATCTTTGTGCCAAGGCCTAAAACGATTAGAAATGACAGTTTACCCATAAAATGACACTAATTATGGCCGAATCACAAAAAAACATCTTATTCAATACTGACAAAATGTCTTTTTTTCTGTAAAAAAAATATGACCGATTCATTAAAATATTTTTTTTATTTTTAAAAATAAACTGACATACTGTTGTCATCACGCACCTGTACTTTTGCTTCATAATCATTAAAAAACGATATTTATGAGTACAACATTTTTAACATCAAGTGAATTATTAGCCCATTGGCAAGGACACAGAAACCTGACTCGTAGAATAATTGAAGCTTACCCAGAAAAGGAATTGTTCGAATTTTCTGTAGCAGGTATGCGTCCGTTTGCAGAGCTAGCAAAAGAACTTTTAGCAATTGCTGCCCCAGGACTTAAAGAAATCATCGATAACAACCCGGTACCGTTTGACGAAAAAAAAGCAACACTAAAAACCAAAGCAGACCTACTCAAAGCTTGGGATGAATCAACCGATTTAATAAACGAATATTTTAATCAAATTTCGGCAGCGCGATTCAGAGAAACGCATAATCTTTTTGGACAATATGAATTTCCTGTTTATCAAAACATACTATATTTTATTGATAACGAAGTGCATCACCGAGGCCAAGGGTATGTATATCTTAGAAGTTTAGGAGTTGAGCCTCCATATTTCTGGGAAAGATAAATTTTACTTCGTTTAAAGCTCTTTTTGAGACTCTTCAAAAAGGGCTTTATTTGTTTATCCGTGCTTTTGCTTTACTGATTAATTCTTTCACTTCTTGCTTTAACTCTTGAGGCTCAAGAATATCGGCACAATCAGCAAACATCATAAACCATCGAGCCATACCGTTGCTAATATAGTCACACTCAAAAAATATTTCGACTTGATCTGGGTGTTTTATTTCTTTGGTAAATCCGTAATATTTTCGGTTAAAGTGAAGGTAGTGAGCTACTTTTTTATCGACTAAAACACGAACTAAACTTTTATTATCCTGCTGGGGTTTTTGTCTATAAAATTCTAATTCTCTGTGAATTTTGCTATATGCCTCTGAACTTCTTTGAATAGAGATAATTCTATCGGTGCGGAACTGCCTATAATCTTTACGCAGATGACAATACGCTAAAACATACCAAAAATTATACTCGTAAAAGATTCCGACAGGCTCGATATTTCGCCGGCTGGGGTGTTCTGATTCCACACTTTGATACATCAACATTACTTGTCTTTTTTCTATGATACTTTCGAAAAGAATTTCTAAAGCATCAGGAATAGTTTGGTTAAACAAATTACCTATCGGAACAACCAATAATTTAGATTCGATGTTTTCTATCCAGCCTTTTTGTGCATCGCGCAACACCGCCTTTATTTTAAACAAAGCCGATTGAAAGTACTTCTTGATATTGGTATCAGTGAAATGCTCTACCAATTTTTCGGCAGCAATAAAGCTCACTGCTTCTTCGCGGGTAAACATAACTGGTGGCAATCTATACCCTTCAACCAACGAATACCCTACACCAACCTGACTGTATATCGGAACTCCCGAAGATTCTAATGAACGGATATCTCGATAAATCGTGCGCAGGCTTACCCCAAACCTATCTGCCAAATCTTGTGCCTTGACCACCTTTCTGGACTGTAACTGAATAAAAATCGCTACAATTCTGTCGAACTTTTTCGGAGATTCGTCGTACATCTGTGTTGTTTTGCAATCTACAAATTTATTTAAAATAAGGTTTTGTTCTTTTAAAAGTCAGATAAACTTTAAGGTTTTTTTTATTTTTTAAAAGTGTATATTTGTAAACAATTTAAACGAATAGCAAAGTGAATTTTATAGCATTCTTAAAGAGTAAATCATTGGTAAAACAATTGATTATAGCGGTAGTTCTATTATTAGTTTTGTGTTTTGCTCTTCTGAAGTGGCTTGATTTCAGAACCAATCACGGAGAAGAAATTACAGTCCCAGACCTTACTAAACTTACTGTTGTTCAGGCAAAAGAAAAACTCAAGACCTTAAATCTGGATTATTTCATCAATGACACCATCAACTTTCGAAAAGAATTCCCTCCTAACTCGATTGTAGAACAAGATCCTATTGCCAATTCGAAAGTAAAAAGCGGACGAAAAATCTACTTGAAAATAAACGCTTCAAATTACGAAATGGTAGAAATTCCGGATTTGAAAGATAAAACATTTCGTCAGGCTTTACCTACTATAAAAGCTTTAGGTTTTGAGGAAGGAAAAATAACCTACAAACCCTATTTTGCCCAAGATGTGGTTTTGGAACTTCAACACAACGGAAAAACACTCGAAAAAGGAGATAAGGTCATGAAAACCTCAAAAATAGATTTTATTCTCGGAGACGGAAAAGCAGTCTTTCAAGATTAAGAAGCTGTTTCGAAAACTTATTTTAAAACAAACAGATTCTAATACCCTATACAGAACATGCAACCTAATACCGAAGAACTTGACGGAACAGAAAATCAGCTTTTTGAGCATTACCGCTTCGAAGTAAGCGCAGGACAGTCTGCGCTCAGGATAGATAAATACCTGATGGGGTTGGTGCAGAATGCCACCCGAAGTAAAATTCAAAAAGCAGCCGAAGAGGGTAGCGTACTCGTAAATGATTTGGCCGTAAAGTCGAATTATAAAGTAAAAGGCGGTGATATCATACGGGTCGTTTTTGATCAACCTAAACACGAATACAACATCATCCCCGAGGATATTCCGCTAGATATTGTTTATGAAGACGATGTGCTTTTGGTTATCAATAAACCCGCCGGCTTTGTAGTACATCCCGGTCACGGAAATTATTCAGGAACGCTTGTCAATGCATTGACACATCATTTTGACAACCTCCCGATGAATTCGAGCGAGCGTCCGGGACTCGTTCATAGAATTGACAAAGATACTACCGGGCTTTTGGTTGTGGCCAAAACCGACGAAGCTATGCTTCGTTTAGCCCAACAATTCAAAGACAAAACCTCTGAAAGAGAATACATCGCTCTGGTTTGGGGAAGTGTCGAAGAAGAACAAGGCACTATCACAGGTTATATCGGTCGCCATTCTAAAGATCGTATGCAAATGGCTGTTTATGACGATGAAAGTTCAGGAAAATGGTCAGTAACTCATTATAAAGTATTGGAACGATTTGATTATGTTACGTTGGTTTCGTGCCAACTTGAAACAGGACGCACCCATCAGATTCGCTGTAGTATGAAACACATCGGACATACACTTTTTAATGACGAACGCTACGGAGGTCATCTTATCCTGAAGGGGACCACCTTTACTAAATATAAACAGTTTATAGATAATTGCTTCAAAATATTGCCAAGGCAAGCTCTTCACGCCAAAACTTTAGGATTTGAACATCCTGTAACCCAAGAGCTTATGCGATTTGATACCGAAATCCCCGAAGATATGCAAGCGGTGATTGAAAAATGGAGAAATTATTCAACCTTTAATACCATGGAGGAATAAACCATTACAACTTCTCCTTCAAATACTTTCCCGTAATCGAATTTTTATTTTTAGCTACTTCTTCAGGTGTTCCGAAAGCGATGAGGTTTCCTCCGTTTTCTCCACCTTCGGGTCCGATATCAATGATGTAATCGGCACATTTAATCAGGTCGAGATTGTGCTCGATAACTACTACCGAATGACCTTTATCAATCAGAGCATCAAACGAAGCTAAGAGTTTTTTGATATCGTGAAAATGCAGACCAGTTGTGGGTTCGTCAAAAATAAACAAGACCTTATCTTGGGTCGTTCCTTTCACTAAAAACGAAGCTAATTTTATCCGTTGAGCCTCTCCTCCTGAAAGTGTAGAAGACGATTGCCCTAACTGCACATAGCCTAAACCAACATCCCGCAAAGGCTGTAGTTTCTGAACAATCTTAGGTTGATTGTACGTTTGGAAAAACGAAACCGCATCGTCAATGGTCATTTTGAGTACATCATCGATATTTTTTGTTTCAAAATTCACTTCGAGAATTTCTTTTTTGAAACGTTTTCCTTTACAGGTTTCGCATTCCAGATGAACATCAGCCATAAACTGCATTTCGATGGTCACTTCTCCGTCACCTTTACACACTTCACAACGGCCACCCTCTACGTTAAACGAAAAATGTTTCGGTTGAAAATTTCTTAGTTTAGCCAATGTTTGTTTCGAAAACAAATCCCGAATATCATCATACGCTTTGATATAGGTAACCGGATTCGAACGAGAGCTTCTGCCAATCGGGTTTTGGTCGATATATTCTACGCTTTTGATATGCGAATAACTTCCTTCGAGCTTTGAGAATTGCCCTGGTTTTTCTCCGTAACCCACTAATGTTTTTTGTAGGGCAGGATATAAAATTTTCTTTACTAACGTACTTTTTCCGCCTCCTGAAACGCCTGTAATAATAGTCAGGCTCTCCAAAGGAAAAGTAACATTGATGTTTTTCAGGTTGTTTTCTCTGGCTCCGATAACCTCGATATGGTTTTTGAATTTCCTGCGTTTTTCAGGAACTTCAATCTTCATTTTCCCGTTGAGGTATTGTGAAGTAAGCGAGTTTTGTTTTAGAATTTGCTCAAAATCCCCTATGGCTACTACTTCACCGCCAAGACTTCCTGCCTCAGGACCTATGTCAATGATGTAGTCGGCTTGTTTCATAATGTCTTCATCATGCTCGACTACAATGACGGTATTACCGAGGTTGCGAAGTTCACGAAGTACTTTTATCAGTTTTTCGGTATCTTTTGGGTGCAGACCAATGCTGGGTTCGTCTAAGATATACATTGAGCCTACCAAACTACTCCCAAGTGAAGTTGCTAAATTTATTCGTTGCGATTCACCTCCTGAAAGCGTAGCTGAATTTCGGTTTAAGGTGAGGTAATTTAACCCTACGTTATTCAAAAAACCAAGTCGGCTGTTAATTTCCAAAAGCAATCGTTTGGCAACTTGTTGGTCATATTTATCTAAGACTAATCTTTCAAAAAACGGAATAAGATTTTTAATCGGCATATCGACCAAATCAGAAATACTGCTGCCGTCTATTTTTACGTAATTGGCCTCAGCCTTTAATCTTTTTCCTTTGCAGGAATGGCATCTGGTTTTACCCCTATATCTTGAGAGCATAACCCTATTTTGGATTTTATAATTCTGCTGTTCTAAATCTTTAAAAAACGCATTAATTCCTACAAAATATTTATTTCCTTCCCAAAGTAGATTTTTATCTTTTTCGGAAAGCTCGAAATAAGGTTTGTGTATGGGAAAGTCAAACTTATAAGCGTTTTTGATGAGTAAGTCTTTATAATAACTCATGCTTTCGCCTCTCCACGGAAACACAGCGCTTTCGAAAACCGAAAGTGAAGTATCAGGAACGACTAAATCTTGGTCAATCCCGATAATATTGCCATAGCCCTCACAAACCGGACAAGCTCCATACGGATTATTAAAACTAAATAAATGCGAATTGGGTTCAGTAAAAGTAATGCCGTCCAGCTCAAAACGATTGCTGAATTCAAACCTTTTATTATCTTCTAAACGTTGTAGAAAACAAACGCCTTTTCCTTCATAAAAAGCCGTATCAACAGCATCTGCTAAACGGTTGTAAAAGTCTTCGTCGTCTTTGATAACAATACGATCGATAATGACAAACACTTGTTTCTTTTTATCTTTTTCTTGGTATGAAGTTAGAAAGTCTTCAAGTCGAATGGTCTGGTTTTCGATTAAAATTCTGGCAAAACCTTGCTGAAGCAAAACGCTTAATTTTTCTTTTAAACTTCGACTTTTTTCCACAATAACAGGAGCTAACAGCAACCACTTTTCGTCTATTTTTTGTTTTTTAATCAGATGAACCACATCAGTAACTGTGTGTTTTTTAACTTCGTTTCCTGATGTAGGAGAAATAGTTTTACCGATTCGGGCAAAAAGTAACTTCAAATAATCATAGATTTCTGTCGAAGTCCCTACGGTTGAGCGAGCATTTGTAGTGTTTACTTTTTGTTCGATTGCTACTGCTGGAGCAATTCCTTTGATGTATTCTACTTTAGGCTTGTCTAATCTTCCTAAAAACTGTCTGGCATATGACGAAAGACTTTCTACATAACGTCTTTGCCCCTCGGCATACAGCGTATCAAAGGCCAAAGAAGATTTTCCAGACCCCGAAAGGCCCGTAATCACAACCAATTTGTTTCTGGGAATTACAACATCTATATCTTTCAAATTATGCAGTCCTGCACCTTTGATGATAATATTTTTTTTAGGGTCTATTGTGGAGAGATCTTGAGTTTTCATAAGAGAATTGCAAAGATGCAAAGGTAACTTATTTTAAAGAAAATAGAGAATAGAAAACCAAGCTAAAATATATTAAGCTACAAAAGCAAGTAACTTTAGGATATAGTTTAATACTTTTTCTTTTATTGAGTGGTATCATTTAAATTATATTCTTAAATCATTGATTTTAACAATAAAAAGACACAAAAAACCCCTCTTTTGGGGGAGGGGATTCTCAGGTTTATTCAACGACCTCAAACTTTTTCATTTCTTCTAGAGGCTCGATGATATTATAACCTTTCCAGATGTTTGGGTCATATTTTTTTAGGGTTTGGTATTCGAATTCTTTTTCTTGGAATGCTTCATAATCTGGTTTAGACATACCCTGCATCGAAATATTTAAGTATTCTGTTTTGCCAATATTATTTCCTTCTATTTTTATACCATACGAAATTTTGTCTTTTCCTTTGCCATCGGTAAGTTCGATGAACTTAACAGGACGATTTAAATAAAAGTATTGTTCTTTTTCGTGTAAAGAATATTGCAGATAATACGTATTAGTTATTGGATTTTTTCTATACAACACAATTCCTTTGTTTAATCCTTCTGAAATCTTAACACCAAGCAATAGCCTGAGGTTGATACCTTGAGGTTTCTTGCCGTCGGCCAATTTGTAATCGGCTCGCACGATGGCATAATCGGCTTGGTTTATGTAGAGTTTTCCCGAATATTTAGCTCTTGATTTTTTAGGTTTAAAATCAATTATAAAAACCAAATCGTCTCCGAAATAAGTAGCTTCGGTATAGCTATAAGAATAGGCGTCAGTATCTTTGATAAAGTCAATATTAGAAGCCATAAATGATTTCGGGGTATCGAATGAGCTCTGGCTAATAATGTTTTCGAGTCCGGATTTTAAGGTTTTTAAATTATTTTTTCCTTCTTTTTCCTTTTTATCTTTTCTGTTTTGATTGTATTCTTTGCTAAACGAGATGGTATCTCTTGAACCAATTAAGCCACTTTTGATGCGATAAAATTTGGTAGTATCCATCACTTTATAAAAAAGCTCAGTACTTGATTTTTGTAATTCGTCATAGTCAGATGAACGGTTTTCGTCCATAAGTCTAACCGCCTTTTTTACGTCTAATTTATATTTGTCGGCAGTTTTATAAACATCTATTAGCTTGTCAGAATAAGTTTTGACTGGAGTATTTATAGTTTGAGAGACTAATGATTCAATCTCTTGGTTGATTTCCTTCACTTCAGATTTTGACAAATCGGTTGCTCTTTTTAGCTTCATTTCAAATTTTTTAGGTTTGAAAGTCGTGCTTCCGCGAATAAAAACGGTACTTTTATAATCGATGTTTTTATAATTTTCAGCTAGATTTTCGTTGACTAACTTCATTACTTCGTTTGGGTCAGGCTTAACGTTAGACACATATATTTCTCCGATATCATAAGTGCCTTGGGTCAGATGAACTATATTATTATTTTGTTTTAGTTGACTCACCGAGAGTTGCTTGCTGTCATAACCAATAAACGAAATAGCTATCAAGTCAGCATCGCTTTTTGAAGAAAAAGTAAAATACCCGTCATTATTAGAAATCAAATCGGTTTGTCCGACCCGGATGGTTGCATACGGAATACTTTGTTGGGTTTGTGAATCGAGGATTCTTCCTGTGATTTGTTGAGCATTTGCAGATAAAACTCCTGTAACAAATGTCAGTAGATAGAGTACAAGTCGTGCCATAAAGAAGTTGTTTGTTAAGTAAGACGAATGTAATGGATTTTTGTTACGTTTATTCTAGTGCTTCGAACTTTTTCATTTCTTCGAGCGGTTCAATAACATCATAACCTTTCCAGATATTAGAATTATACCTGGTTTGTATCTCGTAATTAAAATCATTTTCAGTTATTTTTTCAACTTCCTCAGAAGTAATCGAGCTAATAGATGTGCTAAGATACTCACTTTTATTTCTCTGATTTCCTTCCACTTCGATGTCAAAAGCTACCACATCTCTTTCTTTTCTGTTTTTGGTAATTTCGATAAGTTTCAGCGGACGATTTACATAAAAATACTGTCCCCATTCGCTTGAAGCGTAATACAGATAATAAGTATCTCTGTCAGGAATTTTTTTATAAATAATAGTTCCTTTACTGATGTTTTGAGCACTCTTTATTCCTAAAATAAGTTTGAGGTTAAAACTATATAGGTTCTTTCCGTCCGCCAGATCATAATCAACTCTCAAAATGGCATAATCATCAGCGTTTATATAAAACTTCCCTTTGTATTTAGCTTTTCTTTTTTTTGGTGTAAATTCAATTACATAAACCAACTCATCATCTAAAAAAGTAGTATGGAGTAAAGTATAATTATAAAACTCGATGTTACGGATGAAATCTGTTTCTGGATGCCAAAAAGTAGAACGAATAGTGTTTATATTTGATTTTATTTCTCGATTTTTTTTGTTTTCGGGTAACCGTTGATTCGTGTGTTTATTTCTTAATTGGTTGTTATACTCTTCACTAAACGAAATGGTATCTCTCGAGCCGAAAAGTCCGCTTTTAATGCGGTAAAACTTAGTTGTATCAACATATTTTAGCATTAGGTCTGTAGCTGTCTTACCTAAATCTTCAAGATCAGTAGAACGATTTTGATCATGGAGTTTAACTGCTTTGATGACCTCAACCTTAGAGATAAATGCATCTTTGTCATTAACCTTTTTTGTGGAGGTATAATAATTTACTAACCTGTCGATAAATTGTTGAGGGGGATAATTTATCAAACCCGAAGTGAATTGAGCTAGTTCTTCATTGAGTTTTTTGAGCTCATTTCTAGAAAAATCAGTTGATTTCTTGATTTTCACTTCTGCCGTTTTAGGGTTGAATTCAGTTGAATTTCGGGTAAAAATAATTTGTTTTAAATCGGTACTGCTATACAAAGTTCGGAGTCCTTTTTTGGTACGATTTATAATAGTATCTACATTGGGTTTTTCGTTGGTCACATAAATTTCTCCGATATCATAAGTGCCTTGAGTCAGGTAAATAATATTATTGTTTTGCTTTAGCTGATTAACTGAAAGTTGTTCCGGGTTATATCCGATAAAGGAAACAGCAATTAGAGATGCATCATCAATATTTTTTCCTGAAAATGTGAAATACCCGTCATTATTAGAAATTAAATCTACTTCTCCTATTTTCACTGTTGCAAAAGGGATGCTTTCTTTAGTTTTTGAATCAATAACTTGTCCGGTGAACTGTTGTGCATTCGTTGTCAGTAATCCTAAAATAGACGTAACAAGATAAAGTACAATTCGTGACATAATAAATCGATTTATGAACAAATCTCAAAAAAATAATTCAGATAAGTATATGATTTAACCTTAATTTCACATATTTGACTTAAATTTTTTTGATTGTCCGTTATCACTCATAATTGGTATTTTGTCATCCTATGTTTGCAAGGTGAAAGTTCTTTGAAAATTTTCTAAATTTATTTCAACAGAAGAAAGGGAAAGACAAAAGATCGAAAATGATGTATTATGATACATTACGGATATACATATAAATTTTTATGATAAAGCTAAATACGAATCAAAAAATGCTCTTTGGCTTGCTCTTTTCTAAAAAATATAATTCCCAAAGAAAAAGTATCCACTGTTACCGTTACTACAGGATTTTGCTGGATTGCTTGCCAATTTTGCCGGCTTTCTTCATTTTTATAAATATTGGCTATCACCCAAACGGAATCGTTAGTTATGGTTGAAAGCATCTTTTTGAATTCTTCTAAGCAAGGCTTTTGAAAATAAATAAAATCAATTTTTTGCTCTACTGAGCTATTGTAAGTTAGAGGTTTTATGTTATACTTTTTTAATACCGAAACATTGCTTATTTCAAAGATTGTTTTAGGCTGAAAGTAATTGATTATCCCAAGGATAATTTTTTGCTGTTTGCTCAGCGAGCGATATTGGGAATATTTTGTTTTGTCATACAAACAGTAGGTCACCAAATTATAGATAAACGGAGAATGCACTCCATGTTGATTGGTGGATTTGATTAGAAACTTTAAATAAGATGTGAAACGCACTAGCAAGAATATTTCATAGACACAAAGATAAATTAAATATGTGATTTATACCTAAAACCAATTTTAGCTCCCTTAAGACATACTCCACCAAATTGGTTAATCATTTGTTATAAGTTTCTGGTGAATAGATGGCTTATTCAAAAATATAGCAAAAAACAAAGTCCCGACTCCGTAACAAAATACATCCCAAATATCTGAGGTAAAACCGGGCTTCCACTTAGGTAAAAAATATTCAGACACAATACTGATGAAAACAAAATACACAACAAGCTGTATAGTGGTAAAAGTAAATTCGTTGCCCTTTTTGTACAGGACTCTTTTTTCCCATAAACAAAGATGCAAAATAACAGGCATTAGCAGTAAAGGGTCTAAGTAATTATCAACCAACCTGAAATTAATGTAAAATATCTTTTCTGAAACTTGGTGCGACAGCCCTATCAACAACAAAATTATTAACCAAGGTCTTAGTATTTCTCTGATTTTCTCTTTCATAAAGTCAGGGCAAATATCAAAAAGAAAACCAACAAGATAACAGGAGATAACAAGACTAAAAGTAAGGCGGCCATACTTTTAAAAATGGTTTTTATTATTGTTAAAAATAAAGCATCATTTGGGCTGGGTTGTAGCCAATCAAAGAGAGATGAGAACAAGTCATTTATTATATTAAATTTTTTGTTTTTAGACATTTTGTATTACTTTTTTCTCTCTCGGCTCAGTAGCATATAGCCTAAAACTCCTCCTATTATCGAAGCAGCAAAAATTCCGATTTTAGCTTGAGTGATGTATGCTTCGGTTGTAAAGGCCAGTGAAGTAATAAACAATGACATCGTAAACCCAATAGCTGCCAGAAGCCCAATTCCGAATAGGTTTTTGATGTTCATTCCTGTTGGAAAGGGTGCTATTTTTAATTTTACCAACAAAACGGTAAAACCAACAACCCCTATAACTTTTCCCACCAAAAGCCCAAGTGCTACACCCAAAGCTACATTGGTGCTGAACAATTGCTCAGGGTCTATAGCCAGAGAAACTCCGGCATTGGCCAAAGCAAAAATCGGAATAATCAAGAAGGTAACCATCGGGTGCATATTGTGTTCCAAGCGTTGAAGGGGCGGCATTGCCTCTTTGGTGCTTATTTTTATTTCTTCCAGAATATGGAGTTGTTTGTTAGTAAGCGTCGGAATATTATCATCCGGATCTATCGCTTTAAATCGGGTTAAATAGTTTTGAATTTTAACGACATAGGAGTTTTCTTTTACGCCGACATCAGCAGGAATGGTAAAAGCTGCCAGAACGGCTGCAATGGTAGCATGTACGCCCGAAAGCAAAAAAGCAACCCATACACCCAAAACACCTAAAACAGCATAAAAAATCACGTTTCTAACACCCATCCGGTTACCGATAAACATAAGGAATACAATCCCTAAACCTATAAAAAGACTCAGCAGGGATATTTCGGAAGTATAGAAAAGAGCGATGACCAGTACAGCGCCCAAATCGTCAATAATGGCCAATGCAGTTAGGAATATTTTGAGCGATAAAGGCACTCGACTTCCAAGCAAATACAAAACTCCCAAGGCGAAGGCAATATCAGTAGCCATCGGGATTCCCCAACCGTTGCTCATTTCTCCTGAAGGATTGAGGACAAAATAAATCAGAGCCGGAAAAAGCATTCCCCCGATAGCTGCTCCGATAGGCAGTAAGGCTTTTCTGGGCTTTGAAAGCTCGCCACCAACGATTTCTCTTTTAAGCTCCAACCCGACCACAAAAAAGAAAATAGCCATCAGCCCGTCGTTAATCCAGTGGAGGATGCTTAGGTTAAAATAGGTTTCTCCGTTGAACTGAAAACCAACTTTTTGTTCTAAAAACCCAAAATAAGATGCTGACCAAGGAGAGTTAGCCAAAATCAAAGCGACAATAACACTAACTCCTAATATTATTCCCCCCGCTTTTTCTTGCTGTATAAATCGTTGAATAGGTTGGGTTATTTTATCAATAGGATAGTGTTTGGATTGTTCCATCAGATGTTAAATTAGATATACAAGCAAAGATAATTTTTTTTAGAAAAACGACCAAAAACTTCATCTCTCAATTACTTTTAAATTTTGGCCGAAAGCTCAAACCATCGTTCTTCTTTCCCTTCTAATGCTTGAATGATTTTCTGCAATTCGTTCGCTTTAGATTCAATCTTATCATCGGTTACTTTTCCGTCTGTAAACTCTTGTTCGATTTGTTTTTTTTGGTATTCCAAATCTTTAATCTCACGCTCTATTTTTTGTAGTTCTTTTTGTTCGTTAAACGAAAGTCCTTCGGTGACTTGATTTTGTTTTCGATACACTTTTTGAACCTGATCAGTTTCCTCTTTAGGAATTGGAGGGGTTGAATCTTCATAACTTCTGAAGTCTGAGTAATTGCCCGGGAAATCTTCGACTTCGCCCTCTCCTCTAAATACAAATAAATGATCTACGATTTTGTCCATAAAATAACGGTCGTGAGATACTACTAACAAACAGCCCGGATAATCTAAAAGGAAATTCTCGAGCACGTTTAGCGTTACGATATCCAAATCATTGGTAGGCTCGTCGAGAATCAAAAAATTTGGATTCTGAATCAGCACCGTACAGAGATACAAACGCTTAAGCTCACCCCCGCTTAGCTTTTCTACAAAATCATATTGCTTTTTTCTGTCGAATAAAAATCGTTCTAACAGCTGGGCAGCCGAGATTGTACGACCTTTAGTAAGCGGAATATATTCGCCGAATTCTTTGATAATGTCAATGACTTTTTGCTCAGGCTTAGGGTTGATACCGCTTTGGGTATAATATCCGATTTTAATGGTTTCGCCTATAACCACTTTGCCTGAGTCTGGTTGCATTGATTGCGTAAGGATATTGAGAAACGTAGATTTTCCGGTTCCGTTTTTACCGATAATACCAATGCGTTCGCCTTTATTAAAAGTATAGTCAAAGCCATTTAGAATTACTTTATCACCAAACTTTTTAGACACCTTGTGCATTTCGATGATTTTACTCCCCATGCGTTCCATATTGATTTCGAGTTCTACCTGATGTTCTTTTCGGCGGGAATTAGCTTTTTCTTGGATTACGTAAAAATCATCTTGACGCGATTTTGATTTGGTCGTACGGGCCTTGGGCTGTCTGCGCATCCAGTCAAGCTCTTTTACAAAAAGGTTTTTTGCCTTGTCAATAGAAGCGTTTTCGGCGGCGATACGCTCTTCTTTTTTAGTTAGATAATAAGAGTAATTTCCTTTGTATTGATAAAGTTTTCCATTTTCGAGTTCGATAATTTCGTTGCAAACACGCTCTAGAAAATAGCGGTCGTGTGTTACCATAAAAAGAGTGATGCTTTCTTTGGCAAAATAATTTTCTAACCACTCAATCATCTCTAAATCGAGGTGGTTAGTAGGTTCATCCAGAATCAGCAAATCGGGTTTACTAGTGAGAATAATTGCCAAAGCCAATCGCTTTTTTTGCCCCCCGGAGAGGCTTTTTACTTTTAGTTTGAGGTCTTCTAATTTTAATTTGAACAGAATTTGTTTGTATTGTGTTTCAAAGTCCCAAGCGTTGTGCAAATCCATTTTGTCAAAAGCCTTCTGATAATTTTCTTCATCTTCCGGGTTTTCGAGGGCTTTTTCGTATTGCTCGATGACTTTTAGAATAACATTGTCAGAGGCAAAAATACTTTCTTCGATAGTTAGCTCAGGATCCAACTTCGGCTCTTGTGAGAGAAAAGCCAGGCGGATTTCTTTTCGCATGATAATTTGCCCACTATCGGGTGTGTCTTCTCCGGTGATGATTTTAAGGATAGAGGTCTTTCCGGTGCCGTTTTTGGCAACGAAAGCTATTTTTTGGTCTTTATTGATTCCGAAAGAAAGGTCTTCAAACAAAACTCTTTCTCCATACGATTTTGATATATTTTCTACTGAAAGGTAATTCACAATACTAAGGTTTTTGCAAAGATAGCCTTTTTAGTCTTGAGTAACTATTGTGAGGCTGTCTTTAGAAAATCAAAGGTTTTTTTTGGTAAAGCAACTCTCATTTTAGGTATTAATGGTGCTTATCTTATCTTGTATAACTATTTGGGAGGGTTACCGTAATATGTCACAACTTTCTCTAAGACACTGGTTATTATTGGCTTTTCGGATAGAATTATTTGTTTTGTGTAATCAGATAAAGCATCGGCTGTTGTGGTACCAATGCAGAAACAAACTTGATTTTTGATAGTGTTTTTTTCTGAAAAGCTATATACGCCCGAAGGACTAAAAAACAAAATTGCATCCATTTGTTCATTTATTTTCTGAGAAATTAATTTGTTGTTATATACCTGTATTTCGTGAAATTCTATTTTATTTTCTTTAAAAAAATCAGGTAAGACCTCTCTTCTAAGGTTACCGCAAAAAAAGACAAAATTGCTCTGACTGTACTTTTCTGCAATCACTTGGGTCAGCTCATCGGCATAGTGTGTGAAGTCAAGCACGGCAAAGCCATGTTGCTCTAATAATTCTTTGGTTTTTTCGCCTACGCAAATACAATTGATATCTTTTATTGCTTCTAAATCTTTATTTTGAAGTACACTCAATACTGCATTCTTACTGGTAAAAAGCAGCAAGGTTGCTCTGTTAATTATAGGGTCGATATCAAAACTCAATAGTTCAATTTGGATAAAATCTTCTTCAATCAAGTGAAAGTCAGAAAGAAAAGAGCGTTCAAATTCTGTAAGTTTTTTGGTAGAAAGTATTTTGATTTCGGGCATTTTTTACAAAATAACTTCAAAGATAGAAAATCATCAACAATAGATTCCTATTTTTGTAGAATATATGAAAATAAAACTTTTACATATTCAAAACATCCAACCCAAAGATCTTGTTATCTCAGGTTCAAAATCTGAGACTAACAGACTTTTATTACTACAAGCTTTATTCTCAAAAATTAAAATTGAAAATCTATCTGATGCCGATGATACTGTTTTAATGAAAAAAGCTCTCCAAAGCCAAGAGAGCATTATTGATATTCATCATGCCGGAACGGCCATGCGATTCTTGACCGCTTATTTTTCGATGCAACCCGGCAGAGAAATTATCTTGACAGGCTCCAACCGAATGAAAGAACGCCCTATTAAAATCTTAGTAGATGCTTTGCGAGAATTAGGTGCAAATATTGTTTATTTAGAAAACGACGGATTTCCCCCTTTAAAGATTAAAGGTAAAAACCTGACTAAACAAAAAATCTCGATTTCGGCAAACATAAGTAGCCAATATATTTCGGCGTTGATACTTATAGCTCCAAAGCTTGAAAACGGACTCGAAATTATTCTCGAAGAGAATATTACTTCTACGCCTTATTTAAAAATGACATTGGCATTGCTCAATCAAATCGGGGTGGAAGCTTGGTTTGAAAACAACATAATCAAGATTAACTCAATCCCAAACGTTCATCACTCAACATTAACAATAGAAAGCGATTGGAGTAGCGCTTCTTATTTTTATTCGATTATTGCCTTATCAGAAATCGGAACCACACTAACTCTTTCGTCGTTCAAAAACAACAGCTTGCAGGGCGACAAAGCTTTGGTTGAAATCTATAAAAACTTTGGAGTCGATACTGTTTTTAACAGTAATAATTCAATAACGATTTCAAAAAGTAATAAGCCACAGCCTATCACCTATCGTTTACAACTAAACCACACACCCGATTTAGCTCAAACCCTTGCTGTAACCTGTTTTGGACTGGGAGTTGGCTGTCATCTTACAGGTTTACATACCCTAAAAATCAAAGAAACAGATAGGCTTCAAGCCTTGAAAAACGAACTTGAAAAATATGGAGCAAAAGTTCGTATCACTCCAGATTCACTTACTTTAGAGCCTAATACTATTTTTTCTGACACAGTTCCTTTAATTCGGAGAGACCAACAGGAAATCTCTACTTACCAAGATCATAGAATGGCCATGGCTTTTGCACCGCTGGCTCTAAAGACCGATTTAATTATCAAAGATGCTGAGGTGATTTCTAAATCATACCCAAAATTTTGGACAGATTTAAAAAACATTGGTTTTCAAGTAAGCGAAATATAATTATATTTGCACCACTCAACACAATAATCAATTATGAAATACAAAAGAATACTCCTTAAGTTAAGCGGAGAAGCCCTAATGGGGAACAATCAATACGGGATTGACCCTATACGTCTTGCTGAATATGCAGACGAGATTAAAAAAGTCCATAACAAAGGTGTAGAAATTGCCATTGTTATCGGGGGCGGAAACATCTTTAGAGGAGTAGCCGGAGCCAGCAAAGGGATGGACAGAGTGCAAGGAGATTATATGGGGATGTTAGCCACAGTCATCAACGGAATGGCATTGCAAGGTGCTTTGGAAGATAAAGGAATGCTTACGCGATTGCAAACCGCTCTTAAAATCGAAGAAGTAGCCGAACCTTATATCAAGCGTAGAGCAGTAAGGCACTTAGAAAAAGGTAGAATTGTAATTTTTGGAGCCGGAACCGGAAACCCTTATTTCACAACTGATACAGCGGCAGTACTTAGAGGAATTGAAGTGGGAGCCGACGTAATTCTTAAAGGAACAAGAGTTGACGGAGTTTATACCGCTGACCCAGAAAAAGACCCAAATGCAGTGAAATTTGATAACATATCCTTTAATGAAGTACTCGAAAAAGGATTAAACGTGATGGATACAACCGCCTTTACGCTAAGCCAAGAAAACAAACTGCCTATCGTAGTTTTTGATATGAACAAAGAAAACTCACTACTCGAAATTTGTGAAGGAAAAAATATCGGAACAGTTGTAACTCTATAAGAGATTTAGACACAAACCTGAAAACACAATAAAATGGAAGATTTAGAATTTATATTAGACAGCGCCAAAGAATCAATGGCCGGTTCGTTAGAACATCTTGATAGAAGTTTTTTAAACATTAGAGCCGGAAAAGCTTCTCCGGCTATGTTGGGTAGCGTAAAAGTGGATTATTATGGCTCACAAACTCCGCTTTCTCAAGTTGCCAATATTAATGTCCCAGATGCTAGAACACTAACAGTTACTCCTTGGGAGAAAAACATGTTACATCCTATAGAAAAAGCAATTATGATTGCTAACTTAGGGTTTAACCCGATGAATAACGGAGACAACATTATCATCAACATTCCGGTACTGACAGAAGACAGACGCAGGGATCTCGTAAAACAAGCCAAAGCAGAGGCAGAAGAAGCCAAAATCGGAATCAGAAATGCCCGAAAAGATGCCAATACCGAAATCAAGAAAATAGACGGATTATCTGAAGATGCTGTCAAGAGTGCTGAACAAGAGGTGCAAGAACTGACTGATGGTTACATCAAAAAAACAGATGAAATGTTGAGTATAAAAGAGGCTGAAATCATGAAAGTTTAAGCTAAAAAACTTTACAGAAAATATAGACAACAAAGTAGTCAAATCCTGTTTAACGTTTGTTTCAGATGAATTTTAAACAGGATTTTTAATACCACGAGCATACTTTCTTCTGCAATGAAAAAATACCTGAAAACATATCGTCCCTTTTTAAGGTTTCTCTTGGTATTTTTCCTCTCATACGGAGTTTTGTCTTTTTTATACAATCAATATTTATCGCACTACCAAGAAGAACAATATCCGGTTGACTCCTTTACAGAAATTGTTTCATATCAAGTAAAAGCTCTTTCAAATGCGTTTGGAGCAGATGTGAATATCTACAAATTCGAAACCGAAAAATGGACGCGAATGACCTATAACAATCATTATGTAGCGCGAATTGTTGAAGGATGCAATGCTATTAGTGTGATGATACTCTTCGTGGCCTTTGTGATTGCTTTTGCCGGAAAATTCAAAAAAACGCTGGGCTTTATCATTTTGGGCGTTTTACTAATCCATATATTAAATATCATAAGGATTTCTGCATTAGGCTATTTTTTGTATCACAAACCAGAACAAGAGCATTTGTTTCACGGAGTGCTGTTTCCGCTGGTTATTTATGGATTTGTTTTTTTACTTTGGATTGTATGGGTCACCAAATATTCAGGTTTTATTACAGCTAAAGATAATGAAAAACCTTAAGCTTATTGTGTTTGCTTTGCTTTGTATTATCGGGTTTGCTTTAATCCGATGGTATGAAAGTGCGTGGTTTTATGACCCATTTCTCGCTTATTTCAAAGGAGATTATCAACAGCACTCTTTTCCTGAATTTGACAGTAGTCGTTTATTTTTAAACCTGATTTTTCGATATCTATTAAATACGATACTTTCGCTTGGGCTTATATATGTTTTATTTAAAAACACAGAATTTCTAAAAGTTGCTTCGGTTTTGTATCTGATTTTTTTTGTGGTGTTGATGAGCGGTTTTTTTATAATTATACAGTTTGCAGATAATACTTACAACTTTATGTTGTTCTATCTCCGACGCTTTTTGATTCAGCCTTTGTTTTTACTGCTCTTTATTCCGGCTTTTTATTTCCAAAAAAAGAACGTCAAATCTCTTATGTCATGACCCTACCCTATTCAAAAAAAGACAACTACCACAATAAACATGAAACTAAAAACCCGAGTGATACCGTACCTTTTAACAGATTTTAAGATTAAAATATAATCCAACGCAACCTTTGCATTACTTTCACATCTATTCTATAGTAGAAGCAGGATTCAAATAAGATATTGAGAGGTTTTATATTTCAAATATTTTTCATTACTTAGCCCGCTATAGGAATACATGAGGTTTTTACAAGCATCTTTATGAAAAAACGAATACTAATTACTGGAGCAGCCGGGTTTTTAGGCTCTCATCTTTGCGATAGATTTATAAAAGAAGATTATCATGTAATCGCTATGGACAACTTGATTACAGGTGATCTGAAAAATATAGAACATCTTTTTAGGCTCGAGAATTTTGAATTTTATCATCATGATGTAACTAAATTCGTCCACGTGCCCGGCAAGTTAGATTATATTCTTCATTTCGCCTCTCCAGCCTCACCTATTGACTACCTCAGAATTCCGATTCAGACCCTCAAAGTAGGTGCTTTAGGTACTCACAACTTATTAGGATTGGCAAGAGTGAAAAAAGCACGTATTTTGATTGCTTCGACCTCTGAAGTATATGGTGATCCCCTGGTGCATCCGCAAACAGAAGATTATTATGGCAACGTAAATACCATTGGTCCAAGAGGTGTTTATGATGAGGCAAAACGCTTTCAGGAGTCCATCACTATGGCTTACCATACTTTTCACGGATTAGAAACCAGAATTGTTAGAATTTTTAATACCTATGGTCCTCGAATGCGACTCAATGACGGACGAGTAATTCCGGCTTTTATAGGCCAGGCACTGCGAGGAGAAGACTTGACTATTTTCGGAGACGGAAGTCAAACTCGCTCATTTTGTTATATTGACGATCAGGTAGAAGGAGTTTTCAGACTCTTGCACAGTGAGTATGCTTTGCCTGTAAACATCGGTAATCCTGACGAAATCACCATTAACGATTTTGCCAACGAAATTATTAAGCTTACAGGAACCACACAAAAAATAACCTATAGAGAACTTCCTGCTAACGACCCTTTACAAAGACGACCCGACATTTCTAAAGCTAAGCAAATACTAGGTTGGGAACCCAAAGTTTCGCGCTCAGAAGGTATGAAGATTACTTATAACTATTTTAAATCGCTCTCTTCAGAAGAACTTTTAAAAGAAGAACACAAAGATTTTTCACAATACATCAAATAAATTGAAAAGAAAAACAGGTAGATATTCAGGATATATACGTCCGTTTTCGTATGTAATAGATTTACTTACGATAAACGCATTGGCCTATTATATGCTATCTGAACCTCTGAATACTTTTTCTTATCACATCTTCATCTCGGTTTGTTGGATTTTTATTGCTTGGAATATTGATTTCTATGAAGTATATCGTTACACCAAAGTGCTCAGAATTACCGGAAGACTCATCAAGCAATATCTGTTTTTCATGATAGCAAGTTTTGCTTATATTGGTTTTTTCTTGAAATTTTCAAGGCCAACCGATGTGGTTCTCTATGTTACTACCTCGCTGGCTATCATTGCGCTTTTTAAGTTCTCTATTTATTTTTTTCTAAGGCATTTTAGGGTAGCCTTCGGAGGAAACTTCAGAAAAGTAGTAATTTTAGGAAACGGAAAGTCATCTTTGCAATTAGAAACTTTCTTTAAAGACAATCCTGATTATGGTTATAAACTCACAGGAGTTTTTGACTTAAAAAGCGATAAAGAAAAGCAATTTGCAGCATGTTTTGATTTTGTTTTGCAGGAGGGAATAGACGAAATTTATTGCTCGCTCTCGAACATTACTAGCGGTGAAATTAATGAGCTTATCGACTTTACGGATAACAACCTAAAAACCTTAAAGTTCCTTCCCGACAACAAAGAGCCGTTGGCAAGAAATCTGATTTATGATTATTATGATTATATCCCGATATTGTCTCTCAGGAATGTACCGCTTGACAAAAGAGCCAACAAAATAGCCAAACGTATTTTTGATATTATCTTCTCTGTCTTAGTAATCGTAGGAGTTCTATCTTGGTTCGCTCCTATCTTGGCCATCTTAATCAAGTCGGAATCCAAAGGCAAAGTGTTTTTTAAACAAAAAAGAAACGGACTGAACTACAAAGAGTTTTACTGCTATAAATTCCGCTCGATGAAACCTAGCGAAATAGCAGACACCCACCAAGTGACTAAAAATGACCCCAGAATTACCAGAATCGGTGCTTTTATGCGCAAAACAAGTATTGATGAGCTTCCTCAATTTTGGAATGTACTCAAAGGAGATATGTCTGTGGTAGGGCCTCGACCCCATATGCTCTCTGAAACAGAACGTTTTGTACAAAAGGTAGATAAGTTTATGGTGCGACACCTGATAAAACCAGGAATTACCGGACTGGCTCAAATCAACGGTTATAGAGGCGAAGTCGAAACAGACACAGATATCATCCACCGAGTAAAATATGATATCTTTTATCTGGAAAACTGGTCATTTTTATTGGATATAAAAATTATCTTCTCTACCATTTTTAATGCTATGAGAGGCGAGAAAAAGGCCTATTAAGCCAATATTCTTTATCATAATAATAGTTATATCCGTTCTTATTTTAATCCCTATCTTGTAGAAAATATGTAAATTTGCTTACTATTTGTTTATTATTAAATAATGAAAAAAGTAATTTTAATGATATTAGATGGATGGGGAGTTGCACCCAACCCTAACGTATCTGCAGTCGATCAAGCAAACACTCCGTTTATAGACAACCTTTACTCGCAGTATCCCAACGCCACTCTCAGAACAGACGGACTCAACGTAGGTCTCCCTCACGGGCAAATGGGCAATAGCGAAGTAGGACATACTAACCTCGGCGCCGGGAGAATCGTATATCAAGATTTGGTGAAAATTAATCTTGCTGTCGAAAACAAAAGCTTACAAAACCAAAAAGCATTGGTTGAGGCTTTCGAATATGCTAAGAATAACAATAAAAACGTACATTTTTTAGGCTTGCTCTCTGACGGAGGCGTACATTCGCACATCAACCACCTCAAAGGACTTATCGATGCCTCAGAAGAATTCGGATTAAAAAACACCTTTATTCATGCTTTTACTGACGGAAGAGACGTAGATCCGAAATCGGGAATTAGATTTGTTCAGGAAATTTTAGATTATACCCAAAACAAAAATGCAAAATTAGCTTCGGTAATCGGCAGGTATTATGCGATGGATCGGGATAAACGCTGGGAACGCATAAAACTTGCTTATGACTTATTAGTAAACGGATTAGGAGAGCATTCGCAAGATGTTGTCAAATGCATCCAAAAGAGCTATAATAATGATATCACAGATGAGTTTATCCAACCTATTGTTATCACCGACAAACAGCTAAAAGCTACAGCCACAATTGCCCCAAAAGATGTTATTGTCTTTTTTAACTTCAGAACAGATAGAGGTCGAGAACTTACAGAGGCTCTCTCACAACAAAACTTTTCGGAGCTTGGAATGCATAAGCTAAACTTGCATTATGTAACTATGACCAACTATGACGACACCTACAAGAACGTTCATGTAATCTATGAAAAAGACAATCTGAATAACACCTTGGGAGAAGTTCTTGAAAATCACCAAAAAACTCAAATCCGAATTGCAGAAACCGAAAAGTATCCTCACGTTACCTTTTTCTTTTCGGGAGGACGAGAAGAAGTTTTTGAAGGTGAAAAACGCATACTTTGTCCTTCTCCAAAAGTAGCCACCTATGACTTGAAACCCGAGATGAGTGCCTTTGATTTGAAAGATGCGCTGATACCCCAGTTACAATTACAATCAACCGATTTTGTATGTTTAAATTTCGCTAACGGAGATATGGTTGGGCATACCGGAGATATGCAAGCGGCTATCAAAGCCTGTGAAGCCGTTGACAAATGCGTAAAAGAAGTAGTCGAGGTTGCCTTAGAAAACAGCTATACTACCATCATCATAGCCGATCACGGAAACTGCGAAACAATGACCAACCCCGACGGAAGTCCAAATACAGCTCATACAACTAATCCGGTTCCGATTATTTTGGTAGAAAATGATGATAAAACTGGAATTACTGATGGAATACTCGCAGACATTGCCCCCACTATACTCGATTTGATGCAAATCGAAAAGCCCGAAGTAATGACAGGGAAATCTTTATTGTGTACTCGAGAGATTGTTACACCCAAAATAGCGGTTAAGCAAATAAACGAATAGATATCATAAATCGGAAGAGAGTTTTACTCTTTTCTTTTCTGAAAAAAAGTATTTATTCCTTTCTCAAATATATCTAAAAGTTGCATTTATTAGTTGAATCTAAGCTTTGATTAAGCTGATAATTGATATATTTGCATTTGATACGCAGCAACTTTATGAAAAAACACCTGCTTTATATATTCTTTTTTATCAGTTCGTCAATCTTAGCCCAAACCAAAGTAAGCGGAATTGTTTATGATAATTATAACACCCCACTGCCTTTTGCTAGTGTTGCCTTTAAGGGGACTACCACAGGCATGATAACCAACGAAAACGGACGGTTTTATCTCGAATCAAAAAACAACAACCTCACACTGGTCATTTCGTTTATCGGTTATCAAACACAAGAAATCGACCTGAATGTAGGAGGTAATTATGATTTAAAAATAACCCTAGAAGAAGATAACATTATCGAGGCCGTACAAATTATTTCTGGAAAACAATCCAAGAAAAATAATCCTGCTATTGACATCCTTAGAAAAATTTGGGAGCGAAAACGCAAAAACGGACTCTATATGTTTGATCAATATAAGTATGATAAATACGAAAAAATACAATTTGAACTCAATAATATTGACAGTGCTTTTACTCAAAGAAAGATTTTCAAAGGGATGGAGTTTATCTTCGAACAAGTAGATACCTCGAGAATTACCGGAAAAACCTATCTGCCTATTTTTATCAACGAAACACTAAGCCAAGTATATGGCGACAACAACCTCAACCGACAAAAAGAAATTCTTCAGGCCAACAGGAATTCGGGGTTTAATACCAATCAACATATTTTGGCCTTCGTAAAAGACTTGTATAACGAGTATGATATTTATGATAATTTCATTACGGTTTTTGACAAAAGTTTTCACAGCCCCATTTCAAGATACGGAATAGATATTTATAATTATGTCCTGACCGATAGCGCTTATATTGACGACAAATGGTGCTATAATATTGTCTATTACCCTCGTCGCAAAGGAGAGCTGACTTTTAAAGGAGATTTCTGGGTCAGCGACAGCACTTTCGCTATCAAAAAAATAAATATGGCTGTCACCCAAAGTGCTAATATCAACTGGGTTAAAGAGATTTATATCGAACAAGAATACGAAGTGCTCAATGATTCTGTATTTCTGCTTTCGAGAGACCATTTTATGTCTGATTTTGCTTTTAATAAAAAAGATGAGTCAAAAGGAGTTTATGGCAAGCGTACCAGTATTTATCAGAATCATATCTTCGACCAAGAAAAACCGCAAGATTTTTATAAAGAAGAAATAAACTATTATGATGATGATATTTATCTCAGAGATGACGAATTTTGGAATCAAAACCGTTTTGAATCGCTGAGTCGAGACGAAAGAGGAATTTATCAGATGCTTGACACCTTGCAAACAGTAAAGCGATTTCAACAAATGTATAATCTGGTTTCTATTTTAGGAAGTGGTTATGTGCAATTCGGAAACTTTGATTACGGCCCTATTTTTTCTTCCTTCGGATATAACGACGTAGAAGGCGTCAGGCTTCGTGCCGGTGGCCGAACATATTTTGGACAAAACGATCTTTGGCGTTTAGAAGGCTATACCGCTTATGGTTTTAAAGACGATCAATTCAAATACGGAATTTCCGGAAAGTGGCTTCTTGACAAAAAAAACAGACTAATTATCAGCGGAGGAAACCGCAGAGATATTGAACAAATCGGAGCAAGTCTTACTACAACTAATGATGTGTTAGGACGAAGTTTTGCCTCTTCGGCTATATTTGCAAGCGGAGATAATTCGAAACTTACCTCGGTGAATCTTTCGAATTTGATGTTAGAGATTGAACCCCTAAAAGACTTGACCTTTAAAACAGCCTTTAGTTATCGTACGCTAAAATCAGCTTCTCCCGAAACTTTCAGCTTAGATTATTTTGATGACAACGGAAACATAAAAGGTGAAGTAACCCAATCTGAAATTAACTTTATGGTCGATTATACTCCGGGAATTAAAACTATCGGTTATGGAGTAGAACGAAGTATTGTTGATAATAATTATGCACGAATTTATTTGAACTACAGCCAAGGACTTAAAGGAGTTCTAGACAGTGATTTTAATTACGAAAAACTTCAGCTTTACTATAAACAACCTATCGTTATCGGACTTCTGGGAAGATTGTTTGTTACTACCGAAATCGGAAAAACATTCGGAGAGATTCCTTTAGGGCTGATGAGCGTAATACCCGGAAACCAATCTTATTTTGTAATACCGGGCAATTTTAACCTACTGAATTATTACGAATTTATCACCGACGAATACGCCACCCTGCAACTCGAACATCATTTCAACGGAAAAATATTTTCAAGAATCCCATGGTTTAGAGACTTAAACCTCCGTGAAATAGTAGGCGTAAGAGGAGCTATCGGAAATATATCCGAAGCCAATCGCGCCCTAAATGCCTCAGGAATGGATTATCTTGCTCCCACAAAACCTTATTGGGAATACAACGTAGGAGTAGGAAATATATTTAAAGTAATGCGACTCGATTTTTCGTGGAGAGGAAGCCACAGAAATGTTCCCGACACGAGTAACTTTGGAGTAAAAGTAGAATTCGGATTCTATTTTTAGAGAATGTTAGCTGCTAAAATTGAGCTTTAAAACTCAGATGAATAATTGAATTTGAAAATTTTATTTCTTGTCCGTCGGCACTACCGTTAGCATAAACAATATTAAAAAGACCGTTGTTGGTATAAATCCCCAAACCAAACCCGAGCCCTAATAAGCTTTGATTGATATCGGTGGATTTATCTTGAAAATAGCCATAATCGGTAATGGAATGGATGTAAATCGTAGGAGCCAAAACATAGCGATACTCGAGCATCAATGCAGAAAGAAAACTGGCCTGAAGTGAGTTTTCGTTAAACCCTCTGATAGAATTTATGCCTCCAAAACGATGCAATTCGCTAATGATATAACTATCACCATCGAGATAATAGCCTTTAAAATTTAGGTTGATGATATTTTTCTGATTCAAATAAAAATTGTTTTGTGCATTTAATTCTACGAAAAACTGACTACTTACTCCCAAAGAAGACTGTCTGTTCCCAACTCCGGCTTTAAATACAATTTTTTGCTTTTCAGGAAAAATAAAATCATCTCTATTCAAATCAAAATACTCAAGAGTCGAAGTAAAAAATTTACTTTCAAAGTCATTCATATTTGCAGTGCTTTGACTTTGAATATCATTTGAACTTAGCGATGAATAACCCAAATACCCTCTGAGGTTATACCGAAAATAATAACCCAAATCCAGATTAGTTTTGGTATTTTGAAACGTGCTGTCTTGTTTAAAAATATTAAGGTTTCCTCTCAAAGCCAGTGGTGTTTGAAACAAATAAGGCAATTCAGCCGAAAAATCAAAAGTTTGCTGATCATTCCCGTCATTCTTCCAATACAATTTAAATTGTTCGCCCGAATTCAACGCATTATTTAAGAGCAAATCCAAATAGCCAGTAAAGACAACCTTATCATTATCGTCGGTCATAAAACCTACATATCCGTCAAAATTATTGGCTTTGGCTTTTTCTAAGTATAAAAAAACTCGGGTCGAATCTTGTGTAAATAAAATTTCGGGCGATTTTAATTGACTCACAAAAGCAAACTTCTGAACATCCTGATGCAGCTCGGTGAGGGTTTGTTGATTAAAAATCCTGTTTTTATACATCTTGATGAGTTGTCGTCGATGCCCTTCCGGGAATTTTTGGTAACCCATTACAACAATATCATTTAGTTTTCTCTGCAAGCTAATCTCTTCAACCAAATCAGCTTTTAAAATATTTTTTTCGAATGAAAAATTTTCTAATCTCACCTTAGACATCGAATGCCCTTGAGATTCAATTTTATGCATCACCACATTCATAAACTCCTCTAATTGCTCAAAATCAATTAGCACGGAATCGCCTTCGATGATATTCATTTCTTTCAAAACCGGACTTTTAGCAGTAGAAATACTTATAAAGTCAGTCTTTAAACCCAAGTTTACAATGAAATTAAAAGTCGAATCATCTTGTTTTTGATAGTCAGAAATGTGGCTCTGCAGATAACCTATTCGAGTAAGTCTTTCTGAAAAGCGATGTACCTCGTCGGTTATAAATCTGGGCGAAGGATGGTGTTTTTGATAGTCAAGCGAATCGATTATGGATTGTTCGTACTTTTTCTCGGAAGTAAATTCCAAATAAAAATTTTGGGCAAAAAGCGAATTTCCCAAAAGCAACAACAATAAACAAAATGATAATCTCAAAACTGATTAACTAAAAACCTTGATAAAGGTAACGAAAAAATAGACTGTTTAGTTTGCACTCCCTACCCTATATGTTTTCGAAATCATCCTACTCTCTTTTAAGACTTTGATTTTTGAGGTAATCAACAGCATATCTTCCTTCATTAAAAAGTAAATCTAAAATAGACAAATCACTTAAAAAACCATGTTTCTGGTCAAAAACCTGTGTATAGGATTCAAATTGTTTTTTCGTTTTTTTTCCGTCCACTAAACATCTGAGGTCTGTTATATCAACAGGGGCTTGAAGATAGGTAGTAGTTGTTTCGTATTTTAAATTGAGCCCTAAACAAGATTGTAAAACAGCAAGTAACTCAAAATTATAGTCTAATAAAAAATCATGCTTTTTCTCAAAAAGAGGTCGTATATCATCTTCGAAATATTCGAAAAAAGGCGAACTTCTGTATGCCATTTCTAAAGATTTGAAATGTATTCTTTGCCAGTTTTCTGAATAATCGATTTGAACATCCTTATACTTCTGGTGCAAGGTATTTCTGGAATGCTTAATCGGAATATTCAAAAGTTGTTTTCCGCTGGGGCTGTATATATACATTCGGTTTCGATAGGTTTGTTTCTGAAAATTATCCTGAATTTCAAAAGTAATTTGACCAGCCTGAACCATCGCTACAAAATGGGCTACAGACGGAAAATAAGTGGGGTGTAATAAAATATTCATTTTTTTGCTTTACTAAAAAGACAAAAATAAGAAATGAAGTTGAGTTAAGAACTTTTACAAACAAAAAATGCCTAGATCACTCCAGGCATTTTTCTCGCACTAATAAAACTAAGATGATAGGTTTATCGTAATCTGTCCGCAGATTTTACGAGTTCTTCATCCTTTTTGATGGCTCTGTTTGCCAGAACTAAACAAACCACAGCCGCAATAGGAAGAAAAATCCCAATACCCTTCTCAGAGGCAACTTCCTCTCCGGATAAAGTTAGCGAACGATACACAAATAATCCTAGTAAAATTAAGTTTAATAAGATGTTCAATCTGTTTAACACAAATTGATTTTGTCTTTTATTATAATTAAAAATAGCAATGATTGCCAAGGTCAAGCTCAACCCAAAAAGAGCCACACTGGTAAGACTTTCCATAAAGAAAATCCTCTCGCTACCTGATTCGTTTTGCCACAACGGAAAAACAAAAGGCAAGACACCCGATATAACGACAACTAAAGCTAAATATAAGGTTTGAATTCGCTGAATCATACTTTTTTGTGTAATGCGTTTGCAAAAATAACCTTTCTTTTTTAAAAATACTATTTGTATAATTAAATTTAATTCGTATTATTGCATCGTGATTGATCAAAGCTCCACCCTTATATCTTCAAATCACACTTCAACTAAATTCTATTAGAGATTATACTTATCACTAAATTAAAAACTTAACTCATTTTAAATGTTTGACATTTCTGTATTGAAAGAAATGAAGTTACCCGAACTTCAAGAAATCGCTAAGGTTGCCAAAATAAAAAACTTTAGAAGTCTAAAAAAAGACGAGCTTATTTATCAAATACTTGATTTACAAGCAGCTGAACCCGAAAAAATAAAACTATCTGAGTCCACAGCTCAAACAGAAAAGCCGGAAAATTCAGCACCAACAAAACCACAATCCGAAAATAAATCCCCGAGAGCTAGGATTCAAAAGACACCAGCAAAAAAAGCACCAACCCCAAAGGCAGCTGACAAAACTCCAAGCGAGGCAACCCCTGTTGCGGAAGAACCTAAAAAACCAGCTACTCCGCAACAACAACCCAACAAAAGAGAGTTTCAACCCAAACACAAGCAAGAAAAAACTTCCGCTCAAGCCCCTCAGCCCAAACAAGAAAAAGCCCCTGCTCAGGCTCAACCTGTTCAAGAGAATCAAAAAAATCAAAAAAACCACAGAAAGCAAAATGGTTTTAGAGATGCCGATTTTGAATTTGACGGTATTATCGAAAGCGAAGGAGTGTTAGAGATGATGCCCGACGGATATGGTTTTCTGCGTTCGTCAGACTATAATTACTTAGCCTCGCCCGATGATATTTATTTATCGGCTTCTCAAATTAGACTTTTCGGGCTAAAAACCGGAGATACCGTAAAAGGAGTCGTTCGACCACCCAAAGAAGGAGAAAAGTTTTTTCCATTAGTAAAAGTACTCAAAATCAACGGACACGATCCGCAAGTGGTCAGAGACCGAATTTCGTTTGAGCACCTCACTCCTCTTTTTCCTGAAGAGAAATTCAATCTGGCCGATAAACAAGCAACCATATCTACTCGTATTATTGATCTTTTTTCCCCAATCGGGAAAGGACAAAGAGGAATGATTGTTGCTCAGCCAAAAACCGGAAAAACAATGCTCTTAAAAGACATTGCCAATACTATAGCTGCCAATCACCCGGAAGTATATCTTATCGTGTTACTTATTGACGAGCGACCTGAAGAAGTAACCGACATGCAACGTAGCGTAAAAGGAGAAGTAATTGCTTCAACTTTTGACGAACCTGCAGACAGACACGTAAAAGTAGCTAATATTGTACTCGAAAAAGCAAAAAGACTCGTAGAATGCGGGCACGATGTAGTAATCTTGTTGGATTCCATCACTCGTTTAGCAAGAGCCTATAACACCGTGCAACCAGCCTCAGGAAAGGTACTCTCTGGAGGAGTAGATGCCAATGCCCTACAAAAACCTAAACGATTTTTTGGAGCGGCCAGAAATATCGAAAACGGAGGTTCGCTGAGTATTATAGCAACTGCACTGACTGATACCGGCTCAAAAATGGACGAGGTTATTTTCGAAGAATTTAAAGGAACAGGAAACATGGAATTACAGTTAGACAGAAAGATTGCCAACAGACGTATCTTCCCTGCCATAGACCTTACCTCTTCGAGCACACGTAGAGATGATTTGCTTCTTGACGAAAACACCGTACACAGAATGTGGGTGATGCGTAAGTTTTTAGCCGATATGAATCCGGTGGAAGCCATGGATATCATTCATGACAGAATAAAAAGAACCGTAAGCAACGAAGAGTTTTTGATTTCGATGAACAACTAACCGTAGGGGATTCACTAATCTCATAGTTGAACTGAAATTGTTCATAATATCTGTTGAAAACTTTCGTTATGGTACTTTAAGTTATATACAAAAAGGATTATTTTTGTTTAGCTCAAAAAATCCTAACTCAAACATTACATAAAATTACTTATGCTTTTATTAAATTTTTTCCTGCAAAACGACTCTCTTGTAGATGCTTCTAACGTAATTTTAGAAGAAGTGGCTCAAAACGGAGAATCCACAACAGCTATCGAGTTTTTGATGAAAGGGGGAATTTTTATTCTTCCGATTATTCTCTTGTTTTTTTATACGATTTATGTAATTATCGAGCGCTTTCTTTTTATCAAGAAAGCTACTAAATACAACCGCGAACTCATCGGAGACATCCGTACAGAGCTCAATGCCGGACGAATCGAATCCGCTCGTACGCTTTGCAAAAGAGATAATTCGGCCACCGGAAATGTATTAGCAAGTGGCATTGACGGAATCGGTCGTCCGGTTTCAGAAATCGAATCCCGAATGGAAAAAGCAACCAATATCGAAATCGGAGAAATGGAAAACAAAATGGGGCACCTCGGGCTTATAGCCGGTATCGCTCCTACTTTAGGATTCATCGGGACTATTTCGGGGGTGATTACCATTTTTCACCAAATTTCTATCGAAGGAGATATTAGTATTCCGGGTATATCTGCCGGATTATACGAAAAAATGATCAGTAGTGGTGCCGGACTTATCGTAGGGATTATCGCCTTTTCTGCCTATCACCTCTATAACGGAAGAATTGATACTTTTGTGCTCAATATTCAGAAACAAGTTTTAGAATTTTTAAGCATCATTAATCAGCCAAGCTATGCGTCTAAGAAGGAATAAAAGATTTCAAGCAGAAGTCGCCACGGCTTCGATGAGTGATATCATGTTCTTTTTGTTCTTGTTTTTCTTAATTGTATCAACATTAGCAAACCCGAACGTGATTAAGCTCACCCTGCCCAAATCTGAAGCAAACGACACAACCAACAAACAACACGTAAGTCTCTCTGTTACAGAAGATAAACGCTATTTTATAGACAAACAAGAAGTTGCTTTTGCTGATATCGAAGAAAAATTAAAAACAGAAATTGACCCAGAGTTACAAACAGTAGTCATCAGGATTCCCTATGATTTGCAAGTACAAGATTTGGTTGACTTGCTTCAAATAGGTGTCCGGCTCAACGTACGATTTGTCATCGCAACAGACAAACAATAAATCACATCATATAACATTAACCATAAAACGAGTCTGATATCAGGCTCGTTTTTTTGTTTATCCTTTGGTCTTTAGCACAAAAGAGATACCTTTGTATAATCCTTGTTCTTTAATTATGGAAAAACTCAAACAACGCTGGGGAATTACCTCTAACTTTCAACTCGTAATTGTTTTTATCGTGTTTGCCATAACCGGTTCGCTATCTGCCTATTTATCAAAACCGTTTACCAATTGGCTCGGTATTACCAAAGAGATAATTGGCCTTTGGTATTTACCTGTTCGGCTTATTGCTATTTTCCCTATTTATCAAGTTTTACTTGTGCTCACAGGAACTGTTTTCGGGCAATTCAAATTCTTTTGGTGGTTCGAAAAGAAAATGCTCCGAAGTATGGGGCTGGGATTCTTACTTAAAAAAGAATAAGACACCCTTTTGTTAAAGCTGTTTTAACAATATAATTTTTTTATTATTTGTATTTTTGCAAGATGGATTTTTATAAAAAATCTTGAACTCTAAAGAAAAATGACTAAAATAATTCCATTCAAAGCTACTTTGCCTTCAAGAGACAAAGTAAGCTTAGTAAACTCAAGACCTTACGAAAATTATTCGGTTGCCGAGCTGGCTTCGCAATTAGATTATAATCCTTATTCGTTCTTACACATTGTCAACCCGCTGTATCAGAACCAACAAAAGGTCGATTTAGAGAAAAGACTCAAACAGGTCAATAGTAAATTCAAAGAGTTTAAATCAGATAAAATACTCCACAAAGAAACCACTCCCGGTTTTTATTTGCATAAAATCGTATCAAAAACCGATACCTTTGTCGGAATTATCGCAGGGTTACCTATCGAGGACTATAAGCAGAATAAAATCAAAAAACACGAAGATACTTTTTCTTATCGCGTAGATTCGTTTAGAGATTATATGAAGTATGCCGGTTTTTATACCGAGCCTGTCTTGATTACGTATCCTGATTCACCCGAACTAAATAATTGGATCAAAGAAAAAACCACAAAACAACCTTATTTCGAGTTTGCCACCAATAAAAAAGAAGTGAATTATCTCTGGCGAATCAAAGACCAAAACGATATAAAATTTCTTCAAGATGTTTTTTCTTCTACCGATTGTCTTTATATAGCCGACGGGCATCACCGTACAGAGTCTGCTACTAAGCTTCACGACGAGCACCAAAATGCTCCGTTTTTTATGAGTTATCTAATTGCCGAAAGTAGCCTGAAAGTAAACGAATACCATCGGGTAATCAAGGATTTGAACGGGCATACTAAAAAACAATTTCTCAAGAAAATAGAAGATAACTTTACAATCGAAAACAAAGGTCTTACCATCGCTGTACCAACCGAAAAATTCTTATTCGGAATGTATCTTGATGGCGAGTTTTATAAACTTCGAATCAAAGAAAACAAAATAGACACCTCAGATATTCTAAAAAGCTTAGACACACAAATTCTCTATGATTTTGTTTTGAACCCGATATTAGGGATTAAAGATTTACGCACCGACCAACGTATCGAATACTTATCCGGAACACAGTCGGTTACAGAAATCAAAGATAAAATAGACAGCGAAGAGTTTGAGGTTGCTTTCTTTTTATACAAAAGTAATATTTGTGAAATCAAAAAAATAGCCGATGCAGGACTAATTATGCCCCCAAAGAGCACTTATATCGAACCGAAATTCCGTTGTGGTATAACATTTTTTGATGTAGAGCTATAGCATTCGCTCTCGAATAAAACCTAAGAGACTATTAGTTGCACCATGCTTGTTTTATCACTAATTTTGGCTTTTGCTTAAATTCGAATAGATGTCAGACAAGATGCAACAATATATAAATCAACTCAACCAAGCACAACGTGCTCCCGTATTGCAAAAAGACGGAGCCATGATAGTTATTGCCGGTGCAGGATCAGGAAAAACTCGTGTACTCACTATGCGAATCGCCTATTTGATGAATCAAGGAGTTGATGCTTTTAATATTTTGGCCTTAACCTTTACCAACAAAGCAGCTCGCGAGATGAAAAATCGTATTGCTCAAATTGTAGGTAGTAACGAAGCCAAGAATCTATGGATGGGAACTTTCCATTCAGTGTTTGCCAGAATCCTTAGAGCTGAGAGTGCAAAATTGGGCTATCCGTCTAATTTTACGATTTATGACACACAAGACTCTCAACGTCTGATTGGAGCGATTATCAAAGAAATGCAATTAGACAGAGATGTTTATAAACCTAAACAGGTGCTCAACCGTATTTCGTCTTATAAAAACAGCCTAATTACAGTCAAAGCTTATTTCAACAACCCCGAATTGATAGAAGCCGACGCGATGAGCAAAAAACCCCGGATGGGAGAAATCTATCAGAATTATGTAGAGCGTTGCTTCAAATCGGGAGCTATGGATTTTGATGACTTACTACTCAAAACCAACGAGTTACTCAATGTTCACCCTGATGTATTGGCAAAATATCAAGACCGCTTCCGGTATATATTGGTTGATGAGTATCAGGATACCAACCATTCACAATATCTTATCATAAAAGCACTATCAGACCGCTTTCACAACATCTGTGTAGTGGGTGATGATGCACAAAGTATTTATGCCTTCCGAGGGGCGAATATTAATAATATTCTGAATTTTCAGAAAGATTATCCGGAGGTCAAAACCTATCGACTTGAGCAAAACTACCGTTCGACACGCAATATCGTTGAGGCTGCCAACACTGTTATTGATAAAAATAAAACCAAACTCGACAAAACTGTTTGGACAGATAACCAAGAAGGAGCAAAAATAAAAGTACAACGCAGTGTTACCGATGCAGAAGAAGGACGTTTTGTGGCTTCGACTATTTTTGAGCAAAAAATGCAAAACCAACTTCTTAACGGAGAGTTTGCTGTTTTGTATCGAACCAATGCACAATCAAGAGCAATCGAAGATGCCTTTCGAAAAAGAGATATTCCTTATCGAATTTATGGCGGATTATCATTCTATCAGCGTAAAGAAATTAAAGATGTTTTGGCTTATTTGCGATTGGTTATCAATCCGAAAGACGAAGAAGCACTCGTTCGTGTTATCAATTATCCGGCTCGAGGAATTGGAGGAACAACTCTCGAGAAACTAACTGTTGCTGCCAACCATTATAAACGTCCGATTTTTGAAGTGATGGAACACATCGATAAAATCGACCTGAAACTTAACGCCCCGACAAGGCAACGCTTAGAGGACTTCGTAACGATGATAAAGAGCTTTCAAGTGGTAAGCCAGAGCAACGATGCGTTTTTTACAGCTGATTATGTAACCAAAAAATCAGGGCTTTTTCAAGAACTCAAAAAAGAGGCCACTACTCCCGAAGATATCGCCCGAATGGATAATGTTGAAGAGCTACTTAACGGTATTAAAGATTTTATCGAAGGGCAAAAAGAAGTAGACGGAGCTACAGGAAACCTATCAGAGTTTCTAGAAGACGTAGCCTTGGCAAGCGATTTAGACAAAGATACCGGAGATGACGACCGAGTAGCCATGATGACCATTCACTTGGCAAAAGGCTTGGAGTTTCCGCAGGTATTCATAGTCGGGTTAGAAGAAGATTTGTTTCCTAATGCGATGAGCCTGAACTCTAGAACCGAACTCGAAGAAGAAAGACGACTTTTTTATGTAGCCCTCACTCGAGCTGAACAACAAGCTTATTTGAGCTGTGCACAAAGCCGATACAAATGGGGAAAACTAATCGATTGTGAACCCTCTCGCTTTATCGAAGAAATCGACGATAAATACTTAGAGCACCTCAATCCTGATATCAGTAGTGGAAGTTATCGATATAAGCCTACTATGAATATCGATATTTTTGGTGATGTAGATAAATCAAAGCTTCGTCAAGCAAAACCTGCGAGCGGAATTCCTCCGAAATGGGCTCAAGACGATATGCAAAAACCCGATACGGTTAGAAACTTACGTAAAATAAAACCAGAAACAAGTCAAAACACCAACAAAGATGCTACGCTATTTGACAGCAAACTTGCCATAGGAAACATGGTGCTTCACGAACGCTTCGGTAAAGGACAAGTATTGAACCTCGAAGGTGCGGGAGCCGATAAAAAAGCCGAAATAAAATTTGATATCGGAGGAATCAAAAAGTTATTGCTTCGCTTTGCAAAACTGGATGTGATTGGGTAAAAAGCTTTTTTTGTCCTACAAACACTATATTACGAAACAAAAAAACTTTATCAAGTAATGAAGTTAATCTGTAAAGATAAACATCTGTAGAAAAAAATCAGAAATGCATAAAATGAATATTATCGGTGCTTAAGTTATTTACTTTCAAAAATTGTAATTAAAAACATTTGTATTCATAATGGAGTCAAGGCGTGTGGATTGTCGGCTTAATAGACATTTTTAGGTTCAAAAAAATGTTGTAAGCCTTGCTATCCTATTCAGACGCCTTATCAATTTTTTCTTCGGCTATTTCTT
The DNA here is from genome assembly GCA_964409345.1 of uncultured Flavobacterium sp. Taxonomy (GTDB): domain Bacteria; phylum Bacteroidota; class Bacteroidia; order Flavobacteriales; family Flavobacteriaceae; genus Flavobacterium. The sequence continues at coordinate 41,084 of CAYPCZ010000016.1, forward strand.
TATGCTCCAGAGTAGCTTCTAATTCTTTCTCTTTGTCTTCTTGGCTTAAAGCCAAAGAAATACTAATCGGAAAATGATCTGAACCTACAGGTTGCTCGACTTTCATATGTAGTAACCTAAAATGACTACTCACAAAAAAATGATCTAATGGCCAACGTAAAAACCAATAGTTAGCATGAAACGTATTAAACATTCCCCTTCCCCTTCGAGGGTCGAGCAAACCACTGACTCTTAAAAAGAGTTTGGTCGTATAACTCCAAGCTACATCATTTAAATCACCCAGAACAATCACAGGAACCTGGCATTTCTTTGCTTCTTTTCCAACGATAAGAATTTCAGCATCTCTATCTGTACTTTCCGAATTTTCTTGGGGTACAGGTGGTGTGGGATGCAACCCGAATAGCTTAATGGTTCTTCCGTGAAAATTCAAATCAACCACCACAGAAGGGACCTCTTTGTCAACCAAAAACCTTACCTGTTCGTTTACAAACGGAATTTTGCTGTATAATAGTAACCCGTAGGTGTTTTCTTGAGGAACTTCAATAAAGTAGGGATAATCTTCTTTAATTTCCTGCACCGCATCCATCCAACCAGCATTGGTTTCGACCAAAAAAACAACCTCCGCATTTTTTATTTTGATTAAGTCGAGTGTTTTCTTATAGTTTGTATTGTCTTGATAAATATTGATTACTAAAAAAGTAAGCTGTTGGTTGCGCTCTTTATCATCAGCTTTGAGCAACATCTTTTTACCAAAAAAAGTATATGGTACAACCAAATAAGCCAAATAGCCAAAACACATCAATAATATACCTAAAACCAAATAGATAGACCAACTCTTTGCATCAAAAAAGAAAATAAACCCTATGACTAAAAGAAAACTTATGATAGAGAGTTTCTGAAATCGAGGATAATCAAATATTCTGAATGTCCAATATTCATTTTTGATAAGCGGCAATAGCACCGTAAGCACCATCACAAATGAGACCACATAAAATATCGACTGCCAGATATCCATTAATTTTTATTTTTTTTTATACCGCCAGTTTTCTTATCAAAGCCATACGGACAATGTCTGCAACCGCTCTTGCAACAATAACCTCTTTTGAGGTGGTGCTTTTCTGTGAAACACTTATATCCTTCGGGCGTATAATAAAAATCTTCGCCTTCTATAAAGTTATTCGTATTCAAATCATTATTCATACCCAAAAAATTCGCAATTTTTTAATAGGATTGGATATTATTTTTAATTTCAATAGAATCCGCTTTTTGGTTTTGTTATAAATATAAACGACTCAAAAGCTATAAGAGCTAAACTTTTTAAATCTCTAAATCA
>CAYPCZ010000017.1:0-35528 GCA_964409345.1 uncultured Flavobacterium sp.
CTGATGGCGATTTTGTGGGTATATCGTCCCAGATATTCCACTACTGATTTGGGGCATCCCTTGTTTAAGGGAAATAACTTGGGCTAAAACACTTGGTTTTTTTACAATAAAACGTAAATATTTTTTCAAGTTGTAGGTTAAACTTGCCATTAGTGCGTGTTTGTTTGTGTTTTTGATACCTCGTGTATTGACTCGCTTCATATTGGTAAAATTAACGAGTGTTCCGATAGATTTTGAGAAAGATTTTAGAATCAAAACTAGGGCGTCCTTCAGTTTTCAACGTTTTACTTCAAAACCTAAAGCTTTGAGGTCAATGTTTTCGACAAAAGCATCGATAAACCGAACAGGGTTTTCTTGAGAAATAGTGTCTTCTAAACTGGCGATAGTCAGTTGGTGGCGAGAAATTCCTGTAATATGTAGCATCATTAAATGCACAAATATTATTGCTTTTGTGCAACTATTTTTTATATTTGATAAAAATAAAACGGAAGTTTTTTTCAAAGACTGACGTTGTAGGCAATTCTGCGTGAAACCCTAAACTGAAATGATTTGACTATTTTAAAACTAAAATATCCAGCTTTTAACTCCGAAAAGGAAATTGCAATTTTTGCAATTATTGTCGCATTATTAGTTTATTTATTTTTAGCATTATTCCAACCATTTGGAACATACAATTATGTTCACAATAATAAGTATTTGCTTTTAGTGCCTTATGCCATAATTGCATTTATTTCATTCTTTATCGGAGACTATTTTATTTCAAAAAAAATCAAAAATTGGACTTGGAAAAATGAAATTTTAAAAACTTTCATTTTATTGCTTTTTTGTGCCATCTTAAACTACTTATACAGTATATATTTTATCAATAATACTGACTTTACCTTAGGAACATTATTTTATATGGTACTATTTACTTACTCGCTTGGACTTCCTATTTGTGCTATTGCTGTTTTGGGGAAATATTCTTTTCTAAAAAACAATGACATTGAACCTAATAGAACCGAAACAAATATGGAAAACAAAGTAGAAAAAGAAACTACTTTATCAATTCTCCCCGATGTGGGAAAAAATCTATGTATTAAAAGAAATACTTTCCTTTATGCCCAATCGGAAGGTAATTATTCAAAAATATTTTATTTAAATAATGGTGTCGTAGAAAAAACACTATTACGGATTTCACTCAAAAACTTAGAAGAGCAAATTGGGGATGAAAATATAATTCGTTGTCACCGTTCCTATATTTTAAATTTTCAAAATACAATTCACAAACAAGGAAATGCACAAGGGTATAATATTTCAATGAAATTTACAGACCAAAAAATTCCTATATCAAGAAAGTATATTGACAAAATAAATAACATTCCCTCTTAAACTTTGTCATTCATCACAAAACCTTGTTGTTAATCACATTCATTTGGCTATTGCATAGATAATTACAAGTTTTGCATATAAAGTCAAAACTGAATTTAAAAATGATTAAAAAACAAATTATCAATAGCCATTTTTTTAAAAAGATAAATATTACATTTTTCTTAACTGCATTTATTTCACTCTTATCGTTTGCTTCTTGTTCAGCACAATCTTCAATTAAAAACGAACAGTTGCAAGGTAAGTGGTATGTGAATTTTGTACATAGAGATATTGGACAAGCTCGTACCATTATAGAATTTAATACTAATTCGAATAATTTCACAGCACACAGCAGAAAAAACGCAGACAAAGATATTTTAGGTAATTGGACTTCATTTTTGGCCAGAATATTTACAAATAGTCTAAAAAATGGAAGTTTATTAAATATCGAAAAAGGTATATATGAAGTAAAAAACGATACACTTCATTTAGCTGGAATTTTGGTTACGCCTATGGGAAACTTCAATTTGGAAGGTCATATTGTAAACAATAAGTTGTATGCAACTTTAAGAAATAAAAGTAGAGGATATTTAGGTACAATTTCTGGTAATCGAAATATTCCAAATTTACCTTTAGAGAACTATAAGCAACTGTTTGAAAATGCTGTTTCACTTACGGAAACAAAAATATTCAACAAAGAAATATTACAGTCTAAAGAATGGAAAGCATTTACGAATGAAATGCGAGTAAGCGTACCAAAATTACAAGATGACCTCGAAATGGTTTTTGCCTTTTTTTACAGAGCTGAAAAGTTGCCATTTTCTCATTTTGCATTGATGAAATCTTTTGCATTGAATGAAGGAAAAGAAAGTAAGCAATAAAAAAGCTACCTTACATTAGAGGAGAAAAGTCATAATACAGCTTATCTGAAAATAACTTCTTTTAGTGGAACAGCAACGGAAGTAGATAGTGTTTTTAACATAATCAAGCAAAAAAACTATCAAAATTTGATTGTGGATTTAAGGAATAATGCAGGAGGAAGTGTTGAAGCATGAATGGCTTTTGCTACTAATATTATAGAGAAAGAAACTTTTGGAGGTGTTTCTTTAACACAAAAATGGTTCAACAACAATAAAGAACTACCGACACCTGATGATTATAAAAACTTACCTCATTTTACAGAAACCAACTATGATTTAATTATTGAAGGCATACATCAAACAGAAGGTTTATGTTTAAAAATCATTCCGAAAGAACAAGTATATCAAGGCAAACTCTATGTATTGACTAACCGTAAAACTGCAAGTACTTGTGAACCTATTGTGTACGAATTAAAAAAGCAAAACAGAGCTGTAATTATTGGAGAAACAACAGCTGGTGCGATGCTCAACGGAGAAATGTTTGAGTTAGAAAACGGTTTTAAAATGTTTATCCCAACTGCTGATTATTATGCATCGGACGGTTACAGGATAGACCAAAATGGTGTAAAACCTAACATAGAAACTAAAAGTGAAGAAGCATTAAGTAAAGCAATAAATCTTATTGACAACTAAAAAAGAACTGTCTACAACATCGGTAGCTGTTGCACAATCCCAATTTGTATAAAGCAAAAACACACAATAATCAGCCTTTTCAGAAGCTATTTTAGAAATGCTTATTTTTTTAATGTAAATTCGAGCGACTCAAATGGAGATTTTAAATAAGAAAAGAGTTGTTTACTAAAATGCATCTCTTTTCTAGTTGTAACCACCGAAATTGGACTATAGTTTTCTTTGTGACAACCTTTTGTTTATTTTTTCAAATATTCTTCTGTTAATGCGACCCAATAGGCTGCACCTTTAGTCAACAATTTTTTATTAAAAGTAAATTCCTGATGATGTACCATCGGGGTGTCGCCATTCCCAATAAAACAATAGGTTCCCGGGCGTTTTTGCAACATAAAAGCAAAGTCTTCTGAGCCCAAAAAAGTAGGTCCTGGAAACTGAACTTGATCTTCTCCAAAAGCTTTTTTTGCAATTTCAAATGCTTCGTGGGTTTCTTCGGTTGAATTTACCAAAACCGCTCCAGGAATTCCTTCACGGATTTCATAAGTACACCCGAAACTTTCTGCTTGAAGACGTGTGAGCGCTCGAACACGATCTAAAACAAGTACTCTGTCTTCTGGTGTTTTTGTACGAATCGACAACCTCAGTATGGCTGATTGCGCCACCACATTACCAGCATTTCCAGATAAAAATGCACCGACGGTCACCACGGCGCTATTCGCTGGGGCAACATTTCTGGCTACAATACTTTGAAGCGCCATCACCAATGATGAACCTGCAACCACCGGATCTATTCCGTACTCAGGCATGGCGCCATGACTACCTTTTCCAGTGATCTGTATTTCCCAATTGTCCACCGCAGCCATGACTTCGCCATCGGTAAAATAAAATTTCCCTAATTCCAATCCCGGCATATTATGCATGCCAAAAACGCCATCCACAGGAAAACGCTCAAACAATCCATCTTCAATCATCGCAGGACCGCCTTCCATGGTTTCTTCTCCCGGTTGAAAAATCAAACGAACGGTTCCATCAAAATTCTTGGTTTCAGATAAATATTTCCCTGCGGCTAACAACATAGAAGTATGTCCGTCGTGGCCACAAAGATGAGAAACCCCCTCTGTTTGGCTTATATAATCCAAATCATTCACTTCTTGAATCGGCAAAGCATCAAAATCGGCTCTTAAACCAATGGCTTTGTTGCTGTTTCCGGAGGTCATTGAAGCTACAATTCCATATTTACCAATACCCGTTTCTACTTCAAAACCCCAGCTACGAACCAAATCTGCAATATATTTTGCGGTTTTTTCTTCTTTCATCGACAGCTCAGGATTTCGGTGCATATGCTCAAACCATTCTTCTATTTGAGCTCTATTTTCCTCTAGTTTTCGAACAATATTATTCATACTATGTATTTTTTATTTTTTTGGAATAGTCCACATGATTGAAATAAGCGCCGCAATTGCCATGATTAAATTTACGCCAAAAGCGAAAAATGCAGCTTCTCTAATGGCTACGTTATCTTGTCTTCCTATATAACTTATCACACCTTCAATCCATTGAATAGATTCCGGATTGGCGGAAAAAGCTGTTAAAACGGTCGCTGAAATTGCCACGCCAAAAGAAGCACCCAACGAAGAGGCCATTTTATAAATACCCGATCCACTTCCTATTTGATCGTCTGGCAAAGATATGAGTGCTGCATCGGTTGAAGGCGTTGCATAAAAAGCTAAGCCTACACCAAAAAGAGCAAACGCAACTACGACCATCCATTGATATGATTCTAAATAAAAATGAGTTGGCATCAAGAGTAATATAGATAAAATAACGATTAAAGTTCCCCAAATCATCGGTTTTCGTGGCCCGTATTTTCGAAGTAACTTCTCCCCGACGCGAATGAAAGCAACAATAGAAATGGCGTATCCCAAAGTAAGTATTCCTGCTTGTTGTGCACTGAGATCTCCACCTAATTGAATGAGCGTCATGGCTATAATTAAAATACCGGCTGTGGCATTTAGAAGAAAGTTAGAAATAGTGGCACCTGTATAAGTCATATTTTTAAATAGTTTAAAATCAATAAAACTATTTGGATTTTTTTTACCCATTTGAATAAAAATTACCGTTGCAATAATACTCACCGCCAAAATTCCTAAAGTCAATAGACTCGTCCATCCAAAATTCCCGCCTTGTGTTGCCACAATCTGAAAACCAATCATCATCACCATAAAGACAAAAACACCCGGAATATCAAATTTATAATCACTATCAGAAGAAGCTTTGCTTTCGGGCGTTCCGCGCATCATCAATAAACCAATAATTGAAATAGCAACGGCAGCAAAAAATATCCAACGCCATCCGATATTGGCAGCCATTAAGCCTCCAAAAAGCGCTGCAAATCCTGATCCGCCCCAAGATCCCATTGACCATAAACTAATGGCACGCTGACGTTCAGCACCATCCCAATAAGCTTTTACCAATGCCAAACTCGCAGGCATAATAAATGCGCCAGAAAGTCCTTGAAAAATTCGACCAGTCATCAAAAAAGTTTCTGCCAGAGGTCCGGAAGGTGTTAATCCAACCAAAAGCGAACCGATAATACTCAGGATAAAACCTAATTTCACAATTCGCACCCGCCCCCATCTATCGGCAAGATTACCAATCACGACAATGAAAATTCCGGAGAACAGCGCCGTAATGGATACGGCTATATTCATTATATTGGTTTCCACACCAAGATCAGAAGCCATGACCGGGGCAATATTAAGTGTGGTTTGAGCAAAAAGCCAAAAAGCCAATACCCCGAAAATCATCCCAAAAAGTAATCGGTCATTTCCTTTAAACTGTTTGTCGGCTACTGTAGAGGTTGTTTGTGATGACATAAGTATTGGGTTTTTAAAGAATTAATCATAAATATAAAATAAATTTCTGAGTAATATTTAATAAATTGCTAATATTATTAAATAGGGTCTGCTGAAAATATTTTATTATTTTTCAGATAAGTCTGATAAATTGGGGCTTATGATTTATTTTTGCTTGTTGGATTAGGTAGAATATAAGAAAATAAAATAGTCGAAAATATTCTTTGCATATTTTCAGGATATTCATCACAAACAATATATTAGCTCCAACTACAATTCGAACATCAATTCAAGAATTATGATACAAATTAATAAGAATAAACAGGCAAGATAGATTAATCAAGGATTGTTTATTATAAATCAATCCCTTTGGGACGAGAGTTATCTAATCACAACGATACTGGTATTTATCAATTAGGACGACTTGACCACGCTATCCTAAAGCCGGGAGTTTTGATTAGAATGCACTTGCATCGTGATGATGAAATTTTATCCTATATGCGAAAAGGAACAATGCACCATACAGACAGTAATGGTAATGATGTTGCGATTAATAACCGTTATTTAATGATGATGAATGCAGGAAGCGGTTATTTGTCGAGCACCAGAGTTTTACAGGTCACAAAAAACAAAAGGCATCACCAATGCGTTGATTTTTGACAATATCAAAAAAACGAGTCCCTCAAAGTTCCTGTAAATGACACGGTCTTGCGTTCGCTAATCTGGACACCCGATGCCAGTCGTGCTATGGCACTTATCGGCAACACTCCAGATGCCTATAACTAAACTTGGCATTTGCCTTGCGATGACAAGCGGCTTACCTACACTCATCGAGCTGGTTTCAGACATCTATCAAAAAGACTTTGATTACACCCTTAATGGGTACAGGTAAACAATCTACCCGTCTGGAATAATTTACACCGCCGTAGCAGAGCAAGAGAACACCTAAAGATGTTTTGCAGTAAAATAAGTAATTACAAAAAACAACGCCAAGCTACTATATCTTGGCGTTGTTATGATTTAGCGGTTAGTTATGGATATTACTATAATGTTTCTTTGAGCCACTTGAAGTATTCTTTCTGCCAAACCAGAGCATTTTGAGGTTTTAGCACCCAGTGATTTTCGTCCGGAAAATATACAAATCGGCTCTTTATTCCTTGTAGTTGGGCGGCCTGAAACGCTTCTTGCCCTTGCCCGATTGGTACGCGATAATCTTTACCTCCGTGAATAATCAAGATAGGCGTATCCCAATTAGCTACATTATTTATAGGGTTAAATTTGGCATAGGTTTTTTGGGCTGCTGCATTATCTTTTTCCCAATAAGCTCCTCCTGCATCCCAATTCGTAAAGAACACCTCTTCGGTCGTTCCGTACATACTCTCTAAGTTAAACACTCCGCAATGTGAGATAAACGATTTAAAACGCTTTTGGTGAATCCCAGCCAAATAAAAAACTGAATAACCTCCGTAACTCGCTCCTACTGCTCCGAGTCTATTTTCGTCTATATAATCTTCTTTAGCCAGCTCATCAATAGCTGTTAGATAATCCTGCATCGCTTGTCCGCCCCAATCTTTACTGATGGCTTCATTCCACTCTACTCCAAAGCCCGGCAAGCCTCTGCGGTTGGGCGCTACAATAATATAACCTTGAGCAGCCATTACCTGAAAGTTCCAACGGAAAGAATAAAATTGAGAAACTTGCGATTGAGGGCCTCCGTTACAATATAACAAGGTTGGATATTTTTTATTCGGATCAAAATTTGGAGGAAGCACCACCCAAACCAACATTTGTTTTCCGTCAGAGGTGGTTACATATCTTCTTTCTGTTTTGCTTAAAGCAATTGTACTATAGGCTACATCATTAACAGTAGTGATTTGATGCCACGTTTTTTTCTTTAGGTCAAATGAATAAATTTCAGTTGCATGGTTCATGTCTTGGCGACCTACAATCACCTTATCTCCTGAAAAGCCAACAATACTTGTCAAGTCAAAATCACCTTGGGTTACTTGTTGCACTACTGGCATTTTTCTGGTTAAACCAATATAATCTACTTCAAAAAGCTGTTCTGTTCCATCTATCGGAGCCAAGAAGTACACTTTTTTACCGTCAGGACTCCACTTAAAACTATGCACGGTTCCGTCCCAATGAGCCGTTAGGTTTACGTCAACCTTATTGTTTACTCTAACGATAATATCGTTTTTGTCTGCCTCATACCCTTCTCGCTTCATTTGTAACCAAGTTAGCTCGCCCTTGGGAGAAAGAGCAGGATTTGTATCATATCCTACATTACTTTGGGTTAGGTTATGGGTCTGTTTGGTCTGTAGGTTGTATTCGTATATATCGGTATTGGTGCTTGTTGCATAAGCTGTTCCTGCTTTCTTTTTGGAAACATACAAGATGCTTTTTCCGTCTGCCGACCAGATGTAATCTTCATCTCCTCCAAAAGGCATTTGCGGGGCATAATAAGGTTCGCCTTGCATAATATCAATTCCTTCTGCTCCTTCTTTGTTATCTTTATAAAACACATGATTGAATTTACCTTCATTATCGGTATCCCAATGTCTGTAATCTAACGCATCATATACATAAGCCGTAGATTTATCAAGTTCTGTGTAAATATCTTTTCCTAAAACATTATTAACCAAAACAGCCTGGTGATATAGTATATATTTTCCGTCGGACGAAATGTTCTTGTTAGCGATTAATGATTTGTAGTCTTCTATTTCAATTTCCTTCCCTCCGTTTAACGAAATCGAATACACTTTAGAATTCAATTTGTTTTCTGTCATATCAGGAGTCGAAACCCTATAAATCAGATTTTTACCATCTTTTGAAATCCCTACTGGACTTACTCTACCCAGTTGCAAAAGCAACTCAGGAGTCATTACTTCTTGAGCACTCATACTATTTGTTACTATTACACTTAAAGCTAAAATCAAGAGTCTTTTCATTATTTGATGTTTAAATTATATACAAGAGGTAAAGATAAAATTTGTTGGCCAATAAAAAAAGGCTGGAAGCAAAACTTCCAACCTTTGAGTGATAGTTATTCATCTTTTTTTTATTAGGGCTCGATTTCGATTTCAATTTCGATTTCTTCCTCTTCTTCCATACCTTGAACGGCAAGATTATAAAAACGTCCTTGGTGAAAAAAGATACTGGGCTGCCCAAATGGATTTTCGTTCATGATTCTTCCTCTAAATTTGAATTCGCCCGAAATAGTACCTGCAATAGGGCTTGATTTAGGGTGAGATATATCATAAATTATAAGTTCGCCTAGATTATCTTCTTGCTCTGGATTTTCAACTCCGGCTATGGTAGAATATTCTAATACAAGTCCGTCTTCTGATTCATATTTATAATAAGCAACCGTATTGGCATTTAGTCCAAAATAATAGGTTCCCGGATTTACAGAAGGTACTTTCAGGCTTAATACTTCAAAGCCATACTGACCTGTTATAGAAATTGTTCCGTCTAAATTGAGTAGAACTTGAGGGTTTTCAACTCTTAAAAGCTCATCGTCTTTCATGACCTGTAATGACGGATTATTAAATTTGATTTCTTCTTCACACGAAGAGAATGTAACCAACGCCACTACTAAAAGAAATATTTTTTTCATTATTATAGATTGAATTATTCGAGACAAAAATACATTTTAAAACCAAAACAACAATTTTTAAGTATAAAAAAATCACAACTAAATTTTAAAAATCATTACTAAAACTATTTTTTTGAAAATATATTGTATATTTGCACCCTTAATTAACAGAGGTCGGGAACCTCAAAATTTAATCATAAGATTATGCCTGTAAAAATTAGATTACAAAGACACGGTAAAAAAGGAAAACCTTTTTACTGGATTGTGGCTGCTGACGCAAGAGCCAAAAGAGATGGTAAATTCCTTGAAAAAGTAGGAATCTACAATCCTAACACCAACCCTGCAACTATCGAACTGAACATGGATAGTACTGTAAAGTGGTTGCACAACGGAGCTCAACCAACCGATACTGCTAGAGCAATTCTTTCTTATAAAGGAGCTTTGCTAAAGCACCATTTGGATGGCGGAGTACGTAAAGGAGCTTTAACACAAGAGCAAGCTGACGCTAAATTAACCCAATGGTTAGAAGAAAAAGCCTCTAAAGTTGACTCTAAAAAAGACGGACTTTCTAAAGCCGGAGCTGAGGCTAAAGCCAAAGCACTTGCAGCTGAAAAAGAAGTAAACGAAAAGCGTGTTGCTGCTGCAAAAGCTGCAGAAGAGGAAGCTATCAAAGCAGAAGAGGCAACTCAAGAAGCAGCCGAAGCACAAGAAGATGCTCCAGAAGCAACTGAAAACACAGAAGAAACACAAGCCTAAAGGCTTTATTGGCTGATTGATGCAAAAAAAAGATACTTTCTATCTGGGCAAAATCGCCAAAAAATTTAGTTTCAAAGGCGAAGTACTTATCTATTTAGATACAGATGAGCCTGAATTGTACCAAAACTTGGAATCAATCTTTGTCGGATTCGGCAAAGATTTGGTTCCTTTTTTTATTGAAAGCTCATCCCTACACAGAAATGACTTCCTTAGAACTAAATTTGAAGATGTCAACTCCGAAGAAGACGCTGACAAAATTATCGGTTGTGAGGTTTATTTGCCCTTATCTATGCTACCAAAGCTCGAAGGAAATAAATTTTATTTTCACGAAGTAATCGGATATACTGTGCAGGATATAAACTCTGGAAATATCGGAACCATCACCAGCATCAATGATTCGGCTACTCAAGCCATTTTTATCATTACTCATCCTGAAGACAAAGAAATCCTGATTCCGATTATCGACCAATTCATAGAAAAAGTCGATAGAGAAAACAAAACCATTGTCCTGAAAGCACCGCTGGGACTAATTGATTTATATTTAGAAAACTAAATAGATTACACCTAACTAACTGCTTGACAAATAAAAGTAGCTCAGAAAACGAAATGTTTCGCTTCAAACAATTTACCATAAAACAAGACCAAACCGCCATGAAAGTAGGTACAGATGGTGTGTTACTTGGTAGCTGGACACCGCTTAACAATAACCCCTACAGTATATTAGATATCGGAACTGGCACTGGACTCATTGCCTTAATGCTCGCTCAACGAAGCACTGCCGAACAAATAGATGCTTTAGAAATAGAAGAAAATGCCTACGAACAAGCCGTTGATAATTTCGAAGAATCTCCGTGGAATGACCGATTGTTTTGTTATCACGCCGGGCTTGACGAATTTGTAGAAGAAATCGAAGACACTTATGACTTGATTGTGTGCAACCCTCCGTTTTTTGAATCGAATAATCAAATCGAAGATAAAGCCAGAGAAACTGCGAGATTTAATGAGGTGCTGCCATTTGACGAACTAATCGAAGCGGCATCTCTCCTACTCTCAGACACCGGAATCTTATCTGTTATTATTCCTTTTGATGCAGAAAATGAGTTTTTAGTGCAAACCGAAAAACACAATCTTTTTCCTTTTAAGATTACTCACGTAAGAGGCACGGCTGACGCAAAAGTCAAGCGAAGCCTCATTGCTTTGTCTAAGCAAAAGAAAAATACCACAGCAGATATTCTTACTTTAGAAATAGAAAGACATCTTTATACCCCAGAGTTTGCTCAATTAGTGAAAGATTTCTATTTAAAACTTTAGCACCTTATTTCGTTATTAATCTCAACAATCAAATGCTCTTAAGATGTTTAACAAACACTCAATCTTAAGAAATTGTTATTTAGTGGCGAATTATTATTTTTTATCAAATTTTTATTACCTTTGCACTACAAACAAAACATAGAAATTATGAGAAAAATTTACACTTTAGCAATTGCTTTAATCGGAGCTTTTGCAATCGCACAGACAACTACTGTAGAAACTTTTGACAATGCATCACTTACAGATCAGTACAGCGATGGATCTTTCGTTGGTGAAGGAGATGTTACTTGGACTTATGGACATTCAAGATCTCAATTAGAATTTGAAATCGATGGAGCAGGAATTATGTTAAGAAGAGCCCTTGACAGTTATATTGAAGCTACTATTGACGGAGGTGTTACTGAACTATCTTTTCAATATAGAAAAGCACATACTGGCAGTTCAGAAAGGCAAATGGAACTTATCATAAACAACGAACAAATAGCTGTTTCTGAAGTATTTGGTGATTTCTCGGGAGAAGATGCCTCTGTTTTCACGCTATCTGTTACTGACTTGAATATTGAGGGAACTTTTACTGTAAGAATAAAAAATGTTGGAGATGGTGATTTCAATAGACAAACTATTGTAGACAATATTACCTGGACTTCATACGAAGGAGGAGTTTCTGTAAAAGACAACCACATTGCTGGTCTTTCGGTTTATCCTAACCCGGTTTCTACAGGAACACTTTATATCACTTCTGACAATTCTGTTGAAAAAGCAGTAGCTATTTTTGACGTACTTGGCAAGCAAGTAGTAAACGCTACAACTGCAAACGGAACAGTAAACGTATCAAACCTTACTGCAGGTGTATATATCGTTAAAGTAACCGAAGAAGGAAAAACAGCTACAAGAAAATTAGTAGTAAAATAATTTTGTTATAGCGTTTGCTATTTAAACTTTAATCAAAAAGCATCAACTTAATTGTTGGTGCTTTTTTTGATTAAATAAGCTTACTACTTAATGGCTTAGAATCAAAAACACTTTTTTCTTTTGGCTAAATACGCTACATTTGCAACTTATTTTATCTAAGATCAAAAAATGGAAATCGTAATAAAACTTTCTCAGTTTTTATTAAGCCTATCGCTTCTTATTGTACTTCACGAATTAGGACACTTTATTCCTGCCAAACTCTTTAAAACCAAAGTAGAAAAATTCTATCTTTTTTTTGACATAAAATTCTCTCTTTTTAAAAAGAAAATCGGCGACACAGTTTACGGAATCGGGTGGCTCCCCTTAGGAGGTTATGTGAAAATTGCCGGTATGATAGACGAAAGCATGGATACCGAGCAAATGAAACAAGCCCCTCAACCTTGGGAATTTCGTTCCAAACCTGCTTGGCAACGACTCATTATTATGCTAGGAGGCGTGACAGTAAACTTTATATTAGCTTTTGTTATCTATATCGGAATTGCTTTTGTGTATGGAGACTTAGATATAAAAAACGATGACCTCAAAGACGGAGTTTGGATAACCAACCCGATTTTAGAACAGGCTGGCCTGAAGACTGGAGACAAAATCATCTCTGTTGACGGAAAAGAAGTAGAAAGCTTTTTTGAGCTACCCGAAAAAATACTACTAAGTAACCAAATCACCGTAGACAGAGACGGAAGTCAAACTACAATTACTCCTCCTCAAAACCTTATCGGACAAATAGTGGACGAAAGTAAGCGAACCTTTGCTTCGTTGCGTATTCCGTTTGTTATTGCAGGCATACCCGATGATTCGGCCAACAAAGACAGACTCCAACCCAAAGATGTTGTTACAGAAATAAACGGACAGAAAATAGAGTATGTTGACAGACTCCCTGAGATGTTATTGACAATGAAAGGGCAAACTGTTCCGGCAAAAATTATCAGAGACAACAAAGAAACCACAACTGAACTAATCGTAGATGACCAAGGAAAGCTAGGCATTGCTTATGCTTCGATGTTAGGTCTTAACGATTTAGAAAAACTCGGACTTTATAAGGTAGAAAAAGTACATTATGGCTTTCTTGAATCTATCCCGAGAGGACTTGAAAAAGGTTCAGAAAGATTAGGTAGCTATTGGAATCAGCTTAAAAAGATTGTTAATCCAAGCACCGGAGCCTATAAAGGAGTCGGCGGATTTAAAGCTATTTTTGATATTTTTCCTCAAACTTGGTCGTGGGAAGTATTTTGGAATATTACAGCTATTTTGTCAATTATGTTAGGGGTGATGAACCTATTACCAATTCCGGCACTTGACGGAGGACACGTAATGTTCTTGCTTTATGAGATGATAACCAAAAGAAAACCAAGTGAGAAGTTCATGGAAACGGCACAAATGTTTGGTTTCTTTATCTTGATAGCCTTGCTCCTATTTGCCAACGGAAATGACATTTACAGGGCAATTTTTAAATAAAATTATTAGAATAGTCGTCTTTAGGTCGACAAATAAAAATAAAAATATACTTTTTTTGGTATATTTGCGAAAATAAAAACAGAAACATAATAAATAAACAGCCTAAAGCTCATAGCTTAGGGCTTAAAGCCTAAAACAACATGGATTTTAACCTTACAGAGGAGCAGCAAATGATTCAGCAGGCGGCTCGCGATTTTGCACAACAAGAATTATTACCAGGTGTTATCGAACGTGACGAGCATCAGATATTTCCGGAAGAACAAGTCAAAAAAATGGCAGAACTTGGCTTTTTGGGAATGATGGTTGACCCAAAATATGGAGGGAGCGGTCTGGATAGTGTATCTTATGTTTTGGCTATGGAAGAAATAGCAAAAGTAGATGCTTCTGCCGCTGTGGTGATGTCTGTAAACAACTCACTGGTTTGTACCGGAATGGAAAAATATTGTAGCGAAGAACAAAAACAAAAATACTTGGTTCCTTTAGCTTCTGGTGAAGTAATCGGAGCTTTTTGTTTATCTGAGCCTGAGGCAGGAAGTGATGCTACTTCACAAAAAACAACGGCCAAAGACATGGGCGATTATTACCTACTCAACGGAACAAAAAACTGGATTACCAACGGAAGCACGGCTTCAACTTATTTGGTTATTGCTCATACTCACCCAGAAAAAGGTCATAAAGGAATCAACGCTTTTATCGTAGAACGTGGTTGGGAAGGATTTGAAGTGGGACCAAAAGAACAGAAAATGGGTATCAGAGGTTCAGATACAAATTCACTTATGTTTACCGATGTAAAAGTACCTAAAGAAAACCGCATCGGAGAAGACGGCTTCGGTTTTAACTTTGCTATGGCTGTGCTTAACGGAGGACGTATCGGGATTGCCTCACAAGCATTAGGAATCGCTCAAGGAGCTTATGAACTATCATTGAAATATGCTCAAGAGCGTAAAGCTTTCGGTAAAGAAATTATTCAACATCAAGCCATCGCTTTTAAATTAGCCGATATGGCAACTCATATTACAGCTGCCCGTATGTTGTGTTTTAAAGCTGCCGCCGAGAAAGACCAAGGAAAAGATATTTCTATCTCTGGAGCTATGGCAAAATTGTATGCCTCAACCACGGCAATGGAAGTAACTACCGAGGCCGTTCAGATTCACGGAGGAAATGGTTATGTGAGAGAATATCACGTCGAGCGTATGATGCGTGATGCAAAAATCACTCAAATTTATGAAGGAACTTCTGAAATTCAGAGGATTGTAATTTCAAGAGGAATTTCAAGAAAATAATTTAATTAGATCGAGAAGACAAACTTTCTTTTTTCTCGATCAAATACCACAGACCCTCCCGAAAACAACTCTTCAAAAGCACCGCTATTGATTAGGTTTTCGGGAGAGTTTTTTTGTGTTTTTCCGGGTGTCATCAATATAATTTGGTCACAAAAATCTATTGCAAGCTCTACGTCGTGTGTCGAAAACAATATACACTTCTGGGTCTGTACTGCCAGATTTTTAAGTAATTTAAACACCCCTACTTTATGCAATAAATCAAGATGAGTTGTAGGCTCGTCGAGTATTAACAGTTCTGTGTCTTGAGCAAGTGCTCGTGCAATTAAAACTTTTTGAAGCTGTCCGTCACTAAGTTCGTAATGTTTCTTATGTAATAAGTCATTCACGTTTACCAAAGAGATGGCTTGGTTAATTTTTTCCTTATCTAATGGGGTTAAATCACCCAACCAATTGGTATAAGGCTGCCTTCCTAAAGCAATTACTTCATAAGTCGATAAATTGCTTGGCGGAAGTTTTTCTGTAAACACAACACTCAGCTGGGTTGCCAACTCTTTGGGCGAAAAATCCTCAATATTTTTACCATTCAATAAAACTGTTCCGCTTAGAGGTTTTTCTGAAGTAGTAATTGTTTTTAAAAGAGTTGATTTACCAATGCCGTTGGCACCAATAAGTGCGATTAACTTTCCTTTCTCTAAAGAAAATGAAATATCGGTGGCGACAATAGTTTTAGAGCTTTTGTAGCCAATAGTCAGATCAGATATGTTGAGGACAGTATTTTTCACTTTGCCAAAAATAATATATATTCCAGAGAAAACAGCAAGGTTTATGCTTGATTTTCTATAATTGACAAAAGCTCTTGCGCGATTTCTTGAGGAGTTTTATTATCAGTTGAAATAGCATATCGGGCTTGATGATAATAGTACCCTCTATCAAAAAGATGTTTACGGATATAATCTTGTAACTCGCTTTGAGACAAATGAGCAATTAGAGGCCGGATATGTTGTTCTTTCTGCAATCGTTTGACCAGAGTATCTACAGATGTTTTGAGGTAAACCGAAATCACATCTGGGTTATCTAATAATTGATGATTGTTGGCATAACAAGGAGTTCCTCCGCCCAAGGCCAAAATATAGGATTCTTTTTTTTGTAAAATTTCTCTGAATAGTATACTTTCAACCTTTCGAAAATAAACTTCTCCGTGGCTTTTAAAAATTTCAGCAATGCTTTTGTGTTGGGATTCTTCGATAAACTGATCCAAATCATAATATTTGATATCAGACATTTTTGATAAAAGCCTACCGACAGAAGACTTTCCTGACCCCATATAACCAATAAGAACGATTTTTATCATCTATAAATTACTATGAATAAAGGTTTTAAAGCAAAAGTCTTTAAAAAAGACAAATTTACAACAAAAATGCTTTGAAAAATTCAAAATAACATCTTATATTTGCACCCACTTTCAGAGAAAGCTTTTTGACTCGATAGCTCAGTCGGTAGAGCACAACACTTTTAATGTTGGGGTCCTGGGTTCGAGCCCCAGTCGGGTCACTTAAAAAGGACAAACCTATTGTTTTTAGGTTTGTCCTTTTTTTATCTTGGTAATTAAAGTAGAAGATTTTAGTATGACTCAAGCTCTCTTACGACTCAAATCAAACAACTGATATATAACTAATTATAGCCTTTATAGTTATTATAAACTTATTTATTTCGAGCATCGATCCAAAATATTACTGATATAAAGTCAGTATCCTGATTTCATGAAAATCTTTAATCTCTGAAAGTTGTAAAAGAGTATCTATCTCGATAGTTGTCCAAGTGTCTCTATAGACTTCCCTTCTGGGTATCTTGAATAAAATCGCATAGCCTTCTGGTAAAAAATCAGATGAATTTTACTTTTGTCTAATTTGTCCAAAAACGGTTGTTGCCAACATTGTTATAAAACAAATGAAAATTCTGTTCATTTCTGTCTGTGTTTATCCCTAAACTCTCTTCGGGTTGCTATCTCCAGATAGAATTCCTTTAGGTCGTTATTTTCATAGAGGCGTACCCATCCATCTTTATTGATATAGTCGTAAGTCGCCGGAATGTGAACTGTATTGCTTTCAAGGTCATATATACCCCACTTGCCATCTTTTTTTATTTGAAACCTCACTAATCGATTGCGAATTGGGTGATCTGCAATCCAATAATATTCAGGAAGCATAATCCATGATTGCGTATTGCTATCCCAAACGCCTTGTAATGATTCTTCGTTGTTACGTATAGAAATTTTAAACTCATTTTCATTCTTGTTAAAAATTCGAAATGAACTGACTCTCCATCCTTCAGATAACAAAGGTGTGCCTAATACATCTGGATAAGTTGGCCATAAAATATTACCTACTTGTGATACTACGGTGATTTTGTCACTGCTTTCGTTCGGATTCTTCCAGTTTCCGTCAGTGTCTAATACATAGACTTCTCTACCAAAGTTGGTTACCAACAAAAATCGGTCAGATTCGGGAATAGAGACAAAAGATTGGGCCTGTTTCAATATTTCTGTAGCGGTAATCGTATCTTTAAATGGGTAGGCGTTTATTTTTTTTGGAAATTTTTTGTTCAAATCCGGATATACATACGTGTTTTCTTGGTCATCTTTGTATAGGTCTGCCGATTTGCGATAAGTAGGATGATAGGATTCAATGGTCAACGTAAAGTACCTCCCTGCCACTTCAAGTTCTACTTCTAACTGAGGTACGAATTTTTGTGCTGTTACTAGCGCACCTGTGCTATCAATAATTCTGAAAAAACCTCCTTTTTTTTGTAAATAACAATTCCTTTCCAACTGTTTATAGGTTTTGACATTTTTAATCATTCGTTTGATCTTTTGATGACCTATTCGATAAAAAGCATCATCCACCTGTATAGTATGTTTATTGACAGCACTCAAATAAAAATAGGTGTCTCCCGCCCCTAAACCTCCTTTTTTGGATTGGATTTCTTGTTGTCCCTCTAGCCAATATAGGGTTCTTTTTTCACGCATCACTTCGGTATCAAAAAGACGATTACGAGCCGATGTTCCGAAGAACGAAAAGTCTGGAAGGAACTTCCATTCCCAAAAACGCCAGCGATTATGATACGTTTCTGTTAACTCCAAAAAGGTATAATCAGAAAAAGGATGGATTCTCAACTCATTATATTTTATCGGAATGGAAACGATTTGATTATTAGTGTTAATCAGCTTTTCTTGTTCTCCATTTCTGCGAACAATTGCCACACCGTTATAGAAAAAACCTGCCTTATCATATTGGGGTTCAATCAATATATTTCCCTCTGAATCGGCATAACCATAACAATCATCAGCTCCTAAATACGGATAGAGAATTTTAGTATTGTTTGATTTCAATGGCTCAGCATTTTGACCATGACAAGAAAAACAAATCAATACATTCAACATTATTATATATTTTGCATACATAGCAGCAGAGTTAAAGGATTACATATAAAAATCTCCGACTAATAAGATGCCGTTTTCTTGTGGATTAATACGCAGTATATAGATCTGCCCATATTCCGAGTATTTCCCAATTTCTAAACCGGTTCCTTTTTTCTTCAGAAGCACCTCATCTTCTTCAGAAAGCAAACCATTTGGGCTTATGAAATGCAAGGCCATTATAATCCCTTCCTTTTTATTGGCTGCAGGAAAGTATATTTCATTCCGAGCATGTCCGCATTGTTCACAGGGCCCAAAATCTGTGTATGTATATTGAATGTCGTTATCAAAGTGAAGCGTATTCCTTGCACAGAACTCATCCGTTTGTTCTTTGTTCTTTTCTAAAATTATTGGGGACAAACTATTTAGGTAATCTTCCATTATAAAACCCATGTCATGAGAACTGTCCGGAGGTGGAATGCTTGATAAATAGGTGTCGAGGATATAGCCGGACTGATTATCATAGTGCACCTTTACCCAATTGGAGGAAAGCTGATAATCTCTAAGCTCTCCCGGATCTTGAATTGCTTTTTTCGCTTTATATATCGGCACCTCGACAGAACCTCCCTCTATCACTTCTAATATACTAATGCTTTCCCCATAATTAACGTGGCCGACCGAATCGGCCTTACTTGAAGGGGAGGAATAAAGTGTGCTTCCGTTTGTATTCCAAACATACTTTCTATCTATAGAATTCGATGTTGCAGCATCGCATTCTGTTGGTATATGGAATAAAGCAAGGATACCTAAATATCCTACTGTTTTTATGATTAGAAATAAATTCATTGTCATGCACTGATTTGATAACAAAGTTAAACGTTCAATCTCGAATTAAATATCCCTGAAAACTGCCATTTTCTTATTTAAATTGAATCGTTAGCTTTGTTGAAGCTAAATAAATAAGAGCATGAAAATTAAGACCTATTTATTATTTGTACTAAGTGTTGTGGTTACCAACTTCACAGTACAGGCTCAAGAAAACATTGATTACGAAAATATATTTTCTCTAAAATACAATCAATTAGCGGTTCCCAAAGGCAATACACTGCATATATATTCACTTAAACAAGGTAACTGGATTCTAGCTGACAGTCTGGTTCTCCCTTCAAACTACCGCGCACTAGACGGGAATATCAGAAAGATTTATATGCTCATGGAAGACAAGATGATATTCCACGGGTTTTATGGAGAACGGAACGATACCCTCTATTTTAATGACTCATAAAGAAAACCGAGCCATCGCATTGGATAAGAACCCCTTATACTACTGAAAAAGATTTTCACGTATATGAAAATGGAAGAGAAGTTGCGTATTTCGCTGATGGTGGCGAATGGTTTAAAATAGACATGGCTCGTCACGTTGCAACTTTGGAAGATATTCGAGAAGGAACTATCAACAAATTGTATTCATTCAATGATAAATCAGTTCAATATTTGTGTGCAATATCCGACGAGCAAATCACCTTTCATCGTCATGCTCTAATTGATGAATACCCAGAAGCCCTCAAAGAAATGATGTTCCCACTTGAGGACGAACACCTAACTGCTTTCATTTATGACCAACATATCATTGCAGTGATTTCAATTAATCTTATTCGATTTTACCATTACGACTTTGGTAAGAAACAGTGGCTTCAAAATTCTGATATTCCAGATTTGAAATTATAATAGCTCTCGTCCTATTTCAAACAGTTTAAGTCGATTTTTGATACTAATTCAACCTTTCCAAGAACAATACTACGGTATCTCTTTCACGTGGCTCGATGGCATTTATTGCCGCATATCCATCAGCAGTGATATGCGCCCGGATTCGAGGACATTTACTCCCTCCCTGCACAAAGGCCTTAAAAAAGCCAGTGCTATCTGTACTGAAATCTCGCTCATAACCTTTATTGGTTACCTGTATATTTGCGGCATAAATTGGTTTCATCGTTTGGCGATCTATTAATATCCCTGTTAAAACCCGCTTACAGCTACAGGAAGAAAATAAAAAGCATACAATCAAAATGCCGATAATCTTTAACTTTTTCATTTATTTAAAAGTATATAAATGATAATGATCACCGATGCAGCAATAGCGGATCGGATGGCTACGCCCTTGCCATAAGATTGGACTGACGGTCTGGGCTTTCCTTCAGCCAAACACTTGGCATCTTTAAGGGAAGCCGGTACAAAGGCGACAGCGATTGCAAAAAAGAACAGACAGAGCTCCCAGAGGTATAGACTTACTGAACCTATATTGATATATTCCTCCCAGCCTTTGAACAACATATTCAAAAAAGCAATCATTGTCCCGGCCAGACCAATAATCGACGGCCAACCTCCAAGTCGATCTTGTTTAAAGGCTTGCTCCAACCGCGTAGTAGTTTCGGCATCTGTCACCGTTTCCTGTTTTCTTTCTGATTCCTTCATATTTTTATAATTCAAAGTAGTGTGTAACACGAGTATCATACAAAGTTTGAAATAAAAATGCGTTCTAAAAATCCCTGAAAACCGCTATTTATCAATAATTAGAGTTTGAAGGACTGCGCAAGGAAGGGATCGGCTTTCTTATAATCCATTAATAATACTGTCTATCTTCAGAAAAAACACAAGGCACCTCCAGAAAGCTTTCCAGCTGTTCGCGAATGTCAGGCCAGTAGCTATCTCCATGCGGGGTCTCTAGTTTCCCTAAATAATTAGAGCTAAGGATATCCATATCTTTCTGATGTTTAGGTAGAACATGAAACTGTAATTCCGTTGGGCTGTCGCGCCAGTACGATCCGATGAGGTCTAAACCGGCCACCTCAGTCAAATCCAACACCTGAGCAAAGCGTTTATTACCTATCCCCAACTTTTCGTGTTTTGTATCCACCCAAACCACAAACTGATTCTCACCTTGAAGAAGTTCGGCGACACAGTTTGGCGTATATCGACTCTGAGGATATTGTGTATAATCGCTTGCTACAGTTAAATTGCCCTCAAGCACTAAGTAGCGTAATTGATTGTGCAACGCTAGCTCCTGTGTATAAGAATCAGTAAATAAATAATCCAAATTAGCTTCATTGATAATTTCTAATCGACAAAAATGCTGGAATACGTCCATTTGATAAGGTTTCCAAGTGCTGATTTTGATGGTCACCCGATCCACTGTCCAAGATGCCCACAGCTTCTGATTCTCTTGAATAGATGAATCTACATCATTCATGGGCTCTCCGATTTGTTGAATGAAATGTTTTTCCAATCGCTCAAAATCATCCCGGCCACCATACCCGAAAGACACATTAGTCCAATAAGAAGTTACTGGCCAGTCTGGATCGAATTTTCGTCCGACCCACCAGAAAGGGGTTTCTGTTTGAAGAACATCGAGCTGCAGACCATTCAAAATGGTTGGTTTTTTAATGATGTAGGTATATCCACGTACGCTGGGATTAGGAAACTGTGTTTTCTTTATGGCAAACCATTTTTTAGTTGCCAAGTGTTGAAGAGTACCAAAAGTGCCCCAATCAAGCCACCTATCTTTATTTTCCAAAAACACGCCTCTGTTCAGTTCCTGCATTAAAGAGCTGTTGACAGTTTTATTTAGTATTTGAGCATTTACAACTGGCTGGCGCATCCATATAAGTTTGGCATGCTCTCCTACGGTCGCTTTAGATGCGTGATATTCTTCCGTATTGAAGCCAGGCAATTCCATAATCCAATTTTCCAGTTTATGAAAATCTTCGGCTCTAGATTGTACGGAAACGCTTTGATGGCAAAAAGAACAAAGATTCATAAAAAACTCTGTATTAGGTTTATCAGGACTCACACTATATATGGTAATATAATCAATACCCTTAGTCTTAATCGATTGATTATAACTGTTATAACGATAAACATAGATGCTTTTCAGTACTAAACTTACCCGTTCACCGGCATACACCGATTGGTAGGATACGCCTTGTTTTATACGTCGCTCCCATAGTAAGATTTCCTCATCGGAAGGAGTTGCTCGGAGTTTCAAATATTGATTCTTGTCAAAGTCTTCCAAGCTAAAAAGCCAGTTTTCCAATCGCTCAATATTTTTTGCATAAAGCGGAACAAACAATTCATCCCGAAGGCTGTCAGATCGGAGAAAAACTCCTGCATTTCCGTAGATGTCCTTTGACAAATAAATAAAATCCACCCGTTTTTGATTCAGGATAGTCATGTTCCGGGATAACTGGATGTTGCCCCATCGTAGGTATAATGTAGGAGGGTTCGAAGCAGGGTTAAGCTCACGGAAAGCCAGTACAGTCCCGGACTCAGCTAAGTATTCGATTTCTACCTCTCTATCAATTAGATGTGCTCTTCGGCCTTTAAGACTGCCGTCCTGATTGTAGTAAGTCATTCCTAATGTTTGGTATGCCGTGAAGGTATGATGCTCGAGATACCCAGATGGAGTAGGTTCAGGAGCCAACGTGATAAGGAGGCGTTGGTCCAGATTTAGGTTTCCTAGTCCGGATCTGTTTCCCTTGTAAGCTACGTCTACTACCTTCGCGCGACGAACAACTTTCATTATTCCCTCCATTAGTTCTGGTGGTTTTCCGTTGATCATCCTCGCAACCACAAATATCGCGAACAAGCCTCCACTGCCATACCAGAATATCGACCAGGGAGCGTCAAAAAGCCAATTAAGGATAAGGGTAACCAGGAGTAAGGCAATCGAGAGTACGATCGGAATTGCCCAAAAAGACAAACGAAGCTCGCTATTCAGTTTTTGAGCTTCTTCGGATGATATTTCCTTAAATTCTACCATAGTCAAAACTTCCTTCCAGGCTTTATTATATGACTGCATCACAAAAGTACTGCATAGACCAATTGCACTCAATCCCGAATTTCAGGGATTTTGTACTAAAAAAGTAAAATCCCTGAAAACCGCTATTTTGATTGTGGAAAAAGGAAAGTAATTTTGATTTACAAATGATTCCTAAATGATGATGCAAAGACTATATCTTGTTGTTGTTGTTGCTTGCTTTTATGCCTTTTCGGCGTCGGCTCAAAATGAATTCCCAATAAAAATTCAAGATTTTTCAGATAGATACGAGGCGGTGATAGCGCTTACTGGAGAAGATAAAATCATAATAACAGAATACGACGAGTATCTAGCTCCCTACGTGATTCGGATTGTGAATAAAAAAGATGGAAAGGAGGTGCTCACAAGCTATAGCAGTGATTTTCCTGACCATTTAGTTAATGTAAACAACGAAGCCCTTGCTAACAAAAAAGAGCTGCCTTATGGAGATCAGAGCGTATTGATTTATGAAGATTTTAATTTTGACGGCAAAAAGGATCTAGCGCTAATGACTGGTTACCACAGCTGTTATGGCGG
Organism: uncultured Flavobacterium sp.; assembly: GCA_964409345.1. GTDB lineage: Bacteria > Bacteroidota > Bacteroidia > Flavobacteriales > Flavobacteriaceae > Flavobacterium. The sequence goes on from CAYPCZ010000017.1 coordinate 23,929, forward strand.
CCCCGCCTTTGATATTTATCTAGCTACCAACGCTGGTTTTGAATACAGTTCAGGATTTTCCGTATTGAGTAATGAATACTGTGGAATGTTTCTAGTAGATGAAAAAAGTCAAACCCTTCACACCATGGTTAAAAGTGGATGCTGTTGGCACCAACTTTCAGAATATAAAGTGATTGATAATGAGCCTAAGATCATTAAATCTGTGACACACGACCTAACTGGCAGGCTCGAACCTTATTTTATTCAAGAATTGAACACCGTATGGCAAAACAACGATTTTATCGAAACAGAAAGGTTGTTACTTCCTTACAATGACGATATGGAAATCTTGGTTTCGTTTGAACTGGAAAAGACCAAAAAACGAGTGGTTGTGTTTGGGGTAAATAATGTGCTTTACTACGCACTGGAACAAGCCGACGAAGCCGTGGAGTTTTACTTCCCGAAACCTTATTACGATAAAAACCGAAAGGAAACTATTTATAAACCTTTCACTTTTGATACAGAAGATAAAACCTTAAGTTTCCATAACGAAGACGCACACTATACCCTATACCAAACAGAACAAACCGTTGGTATACACGTGAAGACAGGAGGAAAAACGTATGACCTAAAAGGGCTCTATCCTAGTCTATCCGGATCTTTGAGTATTTTTGATACGCAAAGCTTGGATGAAATAGAATTTAGAAACCTAAAGTATGACTAACAGGAATAATTCGATAGCGCTATGCCGGACATTGAACTTCTAATAAGTTGGATCGGTTCTCTCCTGATTTTAACAGTACTTTTTATAGTATTAAATAAAAGAACTAGAAAAGCAAGGCCCGTTTCTTTTAGGGCAATTGTATATTAAATGGCAGCGTATAAAGAGACTTTATCTTTCGTCCATTTTGAACTGCTGGATTTACTTTTGGGGCTCTTTTCATCACTTTAAACAACTCTTGTTCACAAGGCTTGCACTCCAATGTTTTATGAGTAATTTTAGGGTCTCGAATATAACCTTCTTCATCAATCTGAAACTCAACCTGATACTGTATTCTATCAATAGAATCTGAATAAACCTCTTTTGGAACGTTATAATAGGTTTGTAAATGAATTGCTATTTTTCTATAATCTTCTGACGAAATAACGCTGCGGTCTGGCTCTTTTTCTTGTGCATAGGTTATGCTTAGGGCAAATAAACTCAATAAGAATATACTTGTTTGTTTCATTTTCTATAATTTTTGTTACTCAAAACCTGTTCTAAATTATCAGAATGTTTCTTTATAATTTCGTTTAAAATATCTTATTGCAAAGTCTTGATATTCTTGAGGTAAACTATCAAAGTTCTTCAAGATGTATTCTCCTCCATAAATACTTCCGTCCGCAAAAACCTGTTGGGTAGTGCCCTCCAAAATGTATTTTTGTTTATTTTCATTAAACATAATCACTCGTAGTTCAGAAGGGCTTGCATCACCTTTACAAAACTTTTCAATCATAAACCATACCTCATAAACACCATTTTGGTTTAAATCACTCAACCGAGGTGCGGCCCGAAAAACCGTTCTTACCTCTACGGGACAATCGTATTGTCCGTCTTCAAAAGTCCAAATCTCTCTTATATTTTCTACCTCTTTCAACCCATGCACAACACGCACAGACTGAGAATGTGTACCCGGCTCTTTTCCTTCTATTATATCGGAGGTTTCCAGCAAAAGGAAATGCCTCCCCAGATTATCTTCCCAAGTCAGCGTATCAGAATCTTCACCGGTGAAATCTACAAAAACAGGAAGCCAATGCTGCCCATAAGCACTAAGGTTGATAAAAAACCAAATAAAACAAACGGCTAAGAATCTAGAATTTTTCATTATAGCATCTTATATCTACCAAAGATAATATGCAGAACTACGATAAGAAATAACGGTTTTCAGGGATTTATAAAGAATTTACTTACATCTACTTTTGCAAATAGCTCGAATGAAAAAAACAGGTCTCAAGCAACAAATAATGTTATTAACAATGATTCATCATAAAAAAAGAACGAAACACTATTTTATTCTCCATTGGTTGAAAAGTTTAATTTTATTGGTTTTTATTTTCTCAACTAGCCAAATAGAAGCACAACTCTCAACACAAGATTCTCTTCAGCAGATGCTTAATCAGAAAGATTTAGATCCGGGCAAAAAGGTAATAGTGCTTGGTCAGTTGGCTGCTCATTACTATTTTGGTGACAATATAAATAAAGGAGATCGATTATTAAACGAAGCACTTCAATTAGCCGATACCTTAGTAGATAAGCAATATTTGGCTCGAACCCTAGCTATACAAGCTATGCAACTCCGTATACAAGGCAAGACAAAAGCTTCTCAAGAAGCTATGCAAGCAAGCTTAAAAACCTTAGAATCAACAGAAAACCAAGGAGTTAAAGGATATGTTTGGTATGCCAAAGGATGGATAGAAGAAAGAGAAGGTTCTTCTGAAATTGCCTTAGAAAGCTTTCTTGAAGCACTAAAATTTTATGAAGGCCTCACACTCAACCCAGTTGATTTGCGAACTAAATCAGCTATCTATCAGGAACTTTATAGTATTTATGGCAGCTGGAGAGATTACCCAGAGATGAAAAAATATGCGCGTTTGAGCTTGGACAATGCCCAACTCTCACAAAATAAAGATGCGATAAGCAGCGCATTATACGCTTTAGCTTATTCTTTCGAAGAACATTATCGCAATGCACCTAAACAAGGCCAATTATTAGATTCGGCAGAACATTATTATAAAAAATCCATTTCGAGTTTTATTCAAAATCAAGATCAGATTAGCTCGCGTAACCAACTCCCCTTTAACGCAATAGGTCTGGCTAATTTATATTCAGAATTTTTCGAAATCACTTATAAAGATTCTGCTCAAATATATTTGGATATTGCTCTAGATGAAGGACTCAAAACAAAGCAATATACAGTAGTTGCAGGTGTGTATGGTATTATGAATGAATATGCACAGCGAGAAAATAGATGGAATGATGCAGAAAAATACTTATTACTTTCTGCTTCTTATATCCAAAAAGAAGAAATGCCTAATATTGAAACACTGTCAACGATTATGCAATCTCTTTCTGCTGTTTATGAACAAAAGGGAAATCATAAATTAGCTTTAAAGTATTTTAAAGAATATCTCAAGCTTTTCGAAACACGTTTCAATAATGAGAAAATGGCAATCGGGAAAGAATTAGAAATAAAGTACGAATCGGAACTGAAAGAGCAAAAACTTCAGCTGCTAGAAGAACAGGTCGCTCATCGAAAGAAACTCAGTATGATTTATATTCTACTGGCAATAATGATATTTATCGCTCTTATGTTTTTAGGCTTAGCTTATCGACAACGAATCAAAGCATACAACCACCAAAGCCACATACACAAAATGGAGCTTGAACACATAAGTCAAGAACATAAAATTTCGCTCCTCTCAGCCATGATTGATGGGCAGGAGAATGAAAGAGCACGTATAGCTAGAGATCTACACGACGGATTAGGAGGACTTTTGTCTGGAATAAAAATAATGCTATCCGGAAGCAAAGAACAAGTTTCTACAACCAATCAACAGCTACTTGCCTCTAATGTCATTCAACGAATTGATCAAGCCGTTGACGAACTCCGAAGAATTGCCAGAAATATGATGCCGGAAATTCTATTGAAATATGGGTTGGTAGAAGCACTAAAAGATTACTGTCACTCTTTAAAAAGATCAGGGATAAGCATTACGTTTCAAAGTTATAATTATAAGAATGAATTAACAGAAAACAAACAGTTAGTGATTTATCGTATCGCACAAGAATTAATCAATAACGCTATTAAATACTCAGAAGCCAATCATATACTCATAGAAATCAGACAAGAAGGAAAAGAACTTTCGTTATTGGTAGAAGACGACGGAAAAGGATTTGATACCAGACAACTCGATAAACAACACGGAGCAGGTTTAAATAACGTGAAGACAAGAACTGTGCTTCTCAACGGAGAAGTTAGTATAGAAAGCCTGAAAGGAACAGGCACAACAGTAGAGCTCATTTGCCCCATATAGATTTATGAAATTAAAACTAAAAACATGATAAATATATATATTACAGACGATCATCCTATCGTGTTAGACGGGTTAAAAAACCTCATCGAAGCTCAGGATGACATGGAATTAAAAGGTTTGTTTACACAGGCTCAAGAAACGCTACAAGCTCTAAAAAACGAATTGGTAGATGTCTTGTTGTTAGATATTAATTTGCCTGACAAAAACGGTATTGAGCTTAGTAAAGAACTAAAAGAACTGTATCCAAGCCTCTCAATTATTATACTTAGCGTACACAATGAAAGAGCAGTGATTGGAAGTGTTCTTAAAAACAAGGTAAATGGCTATCTATTAAAAAACTCTGGAGGTGACCAAATTATAGAAGCCATTCATAAAGTAAGGAACGGTGAGATTTATTTATGTAACCAGACCAAAGAAATTTATTGTAATTCAGATGCAGGCTTAAAGGTTGTGCCAGTAATTACCAGGCGAGAAAAAGAAGTATTATCTCTTATTGCTCAAGGTTATACCACTTCTCAAATTGCAGATAAACTTTTTGTAAGTAGTCATACCATAGAATCGCACCGTAAAAATTTAATGGAAAAGTTTAATGCTAAAAGTATGCCTTTGATTATTAAATTAGCTACGCAATATAAGCTGATTTAAAGCAGTTTTTATCGCTGATTTTTGATACAAATCATATACTTTCTTAGCATAAGGCTACTTGTTGATTCTTTGGATCTGCTGCTCTTTTTCAAAGAGTTGTTGTTTGAGACTTTTGTCTTTGGTTTTTTTGATATTCTTTTTTCAAATAAGTAATATATAAGCCCGAGTATATTGCTCCTCTTCGAGCATTTTATAACGTTGGGTGTTTCCGACAATTTCTCTTTTTAACAAAAAAGTATTGATGAGTTTTTGTGTAGAGACTGCATAAAACTTAACAAAGAATTGTTTTCTTGGGTTGAAAACTCACGGTGTAGTGTAATGGTCCAAAAAATAATCTTACTAAAAGTCTCTTTGTAAGCTAAATTAGTATATCCACTTACTATTAGCCTCTTCTAACGAAAATAAAGTATTAAAATAAAAGCCGTTTCATTTTTTATCATGAAACGGCTTTTTGTTTTATACAGTTTAAAAAATTACAAACTGTTCACTTTTTCAATTAGTTCAGTTGCTTTTTGCTCGAGCTCTTGGTTGATTTGTCTGAAGTGAGCTCTTTTGTTTTCTACCCCTTTTGCATTTACTTTTGCAATTAAATCGTCAAACGTATCTAATGTTTCTTGCACAATAGCATCTGTTTGTTCTGAGGGCTTCCCGCCTTTGGCGAGTTCGGCAATATAGGTTGCCTCAATTATATCACCTAATACATAGTTGATGTCTTTCTTTAAATTTCTTACGTTAGCCATAATTTTTTATTTATAAGTTTCTTTGTATTTCAATTGATTCAACTTGAAATGAATGTTAATATCTGTAATATTCTGGTTTGTATGGCCCTTCGACACTCACTCCGATATAATTTGCTTGGTCTTCTGAAAGAGTTTCCAGTTCTACGCCTATTTTTTCCAGGTGTAATTGAGCTACTTTTTCGTCCAGATGTTTCGGAAGCATATACACTTCGTTTTTATAACTTTGAGAATTTGTCCAAAGCTCGATTTGAGCAAGAGTTTGGTTTGTAAACGAATTACTCATCACAAAGCTCGGGTGTCCGGTGGCACAGCCAAGGTTTACAAGCCTTCCTTCTGCCAATAGAATTATATCTTTACCGCCGATAGTGTATTTATCTACTTGCGGTTTGATTTCTATTTTAGTCGAACCGTGATTCTTATTTAGCCAAGCTACGTCGATTTCGTTATCAAAATGCCCGATATTACACACCACAGCTTTATCTTTCATTTTCTCAAAATGTTTTCCTACTACGATGTCCTTATTACCAGTAGTTGTGATAATAATATCAGCATTACCCACAACAGTATTTAATTTTTTTACTTCAAATCCGTCCATTGCAGCTTGCAAAGCACAAATCGGGTCAATTTCGGTAACAGTTACGATACTTCCTGCTCCTCTAAATGAGGCCGCCGTACCTTTACCCACGTCACCATATCCGCAAACAACCACACGTTTTCCTGCCAACATCAAGTCTGTTGCTCTGCGTACAGCATCAACTGCAGATTCTTTACAACCGTATTTGTTATCAAATTTAGATTTAGTCACACTATCATTTACGTTGATAGCAGGCATCGGAAGTGTTCCATTTTTCATTCTTTCATAAAGACGATGTACTCCGGTAGTAGTTTCTTCCGAAAGACCTTTAATTCCAGAAACAAGCTCCGGATATCTGTCGAAAACCATATTGGTCAAATCTCCTCCATCATCCAAAATCATATTTAGAGGTTTTCTATCTTCTCCGAAGAAAAGCGTTTGCTCGATACACCAGTCAAATTCCTCTTCGTTCATTCCTTTCCAGGCATAAACAGAAATTCCTGCTTTTGCAATAGCTGCTGCTGCTTGGTCTTGAGTAGAAAAAATGTTACAAGAACTCCAAGTAACTTCTGCTCCAAGCTCAATCAGGGTTTCGATAAGCACAGCTGTTTGAATGGTCATGTGCAGACAGCCTGCAATTCGAGCTCCTTTAAGCGGTTTTGAAGCTCCGTATTCTTTGCGAAGAGCCATCAATCCAGGCATTTCTGCTTCGGCTAATTCTATTTCTTTTCGTCCCCAGTCTGCAAGGGAAATATCCTTTACTTTGTAGGCCACATAAGGCGAAGTTTGTATACTCATAATTAAATAAATTTTGACAAAGATACTTAAATTTTTGCTGTCATATAATAATAAAACCCTAAAACTGAGACTTAAATCCGTTTACTAACACGTCTTTTAATTCGCTTAAAATCATAGCTGTAGCCCCCCAAACAATATTACCGCCAATATTATAAGCAGGTACATTCATAAAATGGCTGTAATTAGCTTTTATGTCATGATTAGTGATTTTAAGATGTAAAAACTCAATGAGAGGTACCTCAATAATTTGAGCAACCTCATCAGGAGCAAGAATAAATTGAGGCTCGCTATTAGTGTATCCCAAGAACGGATAGACTAAAAAGTTACTCGGAGGTATATAAATCTCACTAAGATCTTTAATAATGTTTATTTTTTCTTGGTAAACTCCAATTTCTTCAAAAGTTTCTCTCTTGGCCGTATTAGCAAGAACCATGTCTTCTGTTTCATATTGCCCCCCGGGGAAAGCTACTTGCGAAGAGTGAATTCCTCTTGCTGTTCGGATAATCAAAACTAAATATGCTTGGGAATGTTTAGGATATAACAATGATAAAACTCCGGCTTTTTTTGGGTTAAACTTCGAATAATCCCATAGCTTAAGCATCTCAACCCTATTCATCGGAGCCATTTTTAGATGTGATTCGGTCGCCGGTAAGCTTACGTTTTGTATTTTTGGGACATTTTCGAGAAATAAGTCAAATTTCATAAAAAGATTTTTGATTGGATAAAAATAACAAAAATGTATAGTAAAGAACAAATTCAAGAGTTAAAAAGAGAATTTTGGAGCAGTTTTGCGGAAAAACACCCTCGAAAATGGCTCTTATATCAGACGAAAATCAAAGATTTTTCTTTTAAATTCTATACCGACAATAAAAAAATAGAAGTGTTACTGGCTCTTGAGCAAAGAGATCAGGATGTGCGAAAAATTTATTTACAAAAGATAGAATCGTTACGTACAATTTTAAAAGAAGAATTTCTTCCTGATTTAATTTTTGATGAATTTCATGTTTTAGAAAACGGAAAAACTATTTCGAAAATTTGGGTCGAAAAAATCAACATTAATTATCATAATAAAAATAATTGGGACGAAATCTTTGATTTTTTTTACGAAAAAATGGATGCCTTTGAGCGGTTTTTTTACGAATATGAAGATTATATTAGAGATTTAGAAACCAATATTTAGGCATCGATGACAATATCAATGATGAATGACAATCAATGAGCAATATCAATGTAAAAAAATAACACCTATTAACTAACCCGTTAGTCTACGTTAAAGGAACTTTAAAATTTTGTTTTATACTCATAAATAGAAAAAAACATTCTATTTTTATCAGAAATAAATTCTACTATGAAAATAGCTATTGTCTGTTACCCTACTTTTGGTGGGAGTGGCGTAGTTGCTACAGAATTAGGCTTGGAACTTGCCAAAAAAGGCCACGAAATTCATTTTATAACCTATAAGCAACCTGTGCGTTTGGAGCTGTTGAGCCCTAATATTTTTTATCACGAAGTTAACGTGCAAGAATATCCGCTTTTTCATTATCAACCCTACGAACTAGCTCTTTCGAGCAAAATCGTCGATATGGTCAGACTCTATAAAATTGAGTTGTTACACGTGCATTATGCTATTCCTCATGCATATGCCGGCTATATGGCCAAAAAAATGTTAGAAGAAGAAGGAATTAAAATTCCGATGGTAACTACCCTCCACGGAACTGACATCACCTTAGTGGGCAAACACCCGAACTATAAAACTGCCGTGAGTTTTAGTATTAATAAATCAGATGTCGTGACCTCAGTATCAGAAAGTCTGAAAAATGAAACCTACAAAATATTTGATATCACCGAAGAAATTCATGTGGTTCCTAATTTTATTGATTTCTCAGATAGTTTGCACAGAGGCGACAGAAAGTGCGAACGGCATATTATGGCTCAGGAAGACCAAAGAATTATAACTCATATCAGTAATTTCCGTTCGGTAAAACGGATTCCCGATGTGGTAGAAGTTTTTTATAAAATCCAACAGAAGATACCCGCCAAACTGATGATGGTAGGTGACGGACCCGAAAAAGAAAAAGCCGAGAAACAATGTGAAGAATTAGGTATTGCCGATAAAGTCATATTTTTTGGAAACACACACGAAATCAACAGAATTTTGTGCAGTTCTGATTTGTTTTTATTGCCTTCGCAAACTGAAAGCTTTGGTCTGGCTGCACTCGAAGCCATGGCCTTAGATGTTCCAGTTATCTCGAGTAATTCCGGCGGATTACCCGAGGTAAATATCGACGGATACTCAGGTTATTTGTCTGATGTAGGCAACACTCAGGAAATGGCAGAAAATGCTCTAAAGATACTCACAGACAACAACACCCTTGAGCAATTTAAGAAAAATGCCAGACAAACAGCACAGAAATTTAATATACACAACATCCTTCCGCTATATGAAAAACTTTATGTAAATTTGATAAAAGAGTTTAAAACACAAGCACTATGAAAAAAAAACACCAACTATTTCCGTTAAAATTGTCATTAATACTCTCATTATTTATTTTGGCTTCTTGTGGAGTTTTTAACTCAAACAGAGAGGTTTCCTATCAGGTTTTAACTGATTCTTCTTATCAAGGCAAAAAGAATGAATCGTTTGAAGTGATTGATAATCATGACGATTTAAATAAGTTATATGCCCTGATTAACGACGAATTAGTACCTAATGTAGATTTTGCACAATCGAGAATCGTTGCTCTTTTTATGGGCGAAAAAAACACAGGTGGCTATTCAATCGGGATCGAAGGGATTAAAACAGAAGGAAACAAAGTGATTATCAAAGTGAGAAAATCATACCCTGACGGAATGGCTACTATGGCTTTAAGTCAGCCTTATATGATAGCACGAATAGATACAACCAAAAAGATTGAGTTTGTAGAATAATGAACAAAAAAACAATAGTTGTTCTGACAGGAGCCGGTATTAGTGCCGAAAGCGGCATTAAAACCTTTCGTGATTATGACGGTTTGTGGGAAAATTACCGAATCGAAGATGTCGCCACGCCCGAGGCTTGGCAGAAAAACCCAGAGATAGTACTCGAGTTTTATAATCAAAGACGCAGACAACTCAAGCAAGCACAGCCCAATCTGGCTCATTTTAGGTTGGCGGAATTAGAAAAACATTTCGATGTGCAAATCATAACTCAGAACGTAGATGACTTGCACAAAAGAGCCGGCTCTACAAATGTTCTACATTTGCACGGAAGCCTTTTATCTAAGTGCAGCAGTTGGGATAAATCACACAATGCTTATGTAAATTCTGATATGACCCTAAACGAAAAAGCTCCAGACGGTAGCATTTTTAGACCTGATATTGTATGGTTTGGTGAGCCTGTCTCTTTGTTTGAAACGGCCATAGATATTACAGAATCCGCAGATGTTTTTCTGATTGTAGGTACTTCGCTTCAGGTTTATCCTGCGGCTAATTTAGTTTCTTATATAAAGCCCAACACACCCGTTTATGTGATTGACAAAAACATTCCTGAACTATATGGGCAAGATTTTGTGACCATAAAAAAAACTGCCAGCAAAGGTATGGAGATGTTTATGGAAATGATTCAGCAATAATTTTATAGGGTTAAAAAACATTCACTTCCATTTCGATTTCGATTCCGAATTCATCAAAAATGGTTTTCTGGATAGTTTTGGCTAACTCATAAATTTCTTTTCCGGTAGCCTTGCCGTAGTTGACCAAAACTAAAGCCTGTTTAGTGTGAACTCCTGCATCTCCGAAGCGTTTTCCTTTAAAACCTGCTTGCTCTATGAGCCATCCTGCCGGAATTTTTATTTGGTTTTCCGATACGATATAATGAGGCATTTCTGGGTATTCTTGTTGCACTTTGGTGAATGTACCTCTATCTACCACAGGGTTTTTAAAAAAGCTCCCGCTATTGCCGATTTCTTTAGGGTCGGGAAGTTTGCTCTGACGAATAGCAATCACTGCTTTACTAATGTCTTGAATAGTAGCAGATGTGGTGGTGTTTTTTTGAAGCTCGTCTTTGATCACTCCATACGAAATTGAAATAGTGTGATTAACTTTAGTAAGTTTAAGTACAACCGAAAGAATGATGTATTTCCCTTTTTGACTTCCTTTAAAAATACTTTCTCTATATCCGAATTGGCATTCCTGATGAGAAAAAGTTTTGATTTCTTGAGTTTTGATATGGATAGCCTGGCAAGATTCAAATACGTCTTTGAGCTCTACTCCATAAGCTCCGATATTTTGAATAGGAGCGGAACCAATATTACCAGGAATAAGTGATAAGTTTTCAATTCCCCCGAAGTCATTTTCTATAGTCCACAGTACAAATTCATGCCAATTTTCTCCGGCTTGTGCCTCTACCCAAACATGAGTAGAATCTTGTTTAATAATCTGTTTTCCTTTAATATTGATATGAACAACTGGCTTCTCAATATCTTTTGTAAGGAGCATATTGCTTCCTCCTCCTAAGATAAAAAGCTCTTGGTTTTGGTGTTTTTCTAAAATGATTTTTAACTCTTCGATTGAAGAAACAGAAGTAAACTCTTTGGCTTTTACGTCGATCCCGAAAGTATTGTAGGTTTTGAGGGAGTGCATCTATATTGAAATTTGTAAGACAAACTTACTGTTTAAAAAGCAGAATTTAAAACAAAAATGAAGTGACCACGATGGGATTCGAAAATGAAGTGACCACGATGGGATTCGAACCCATACGCCTTGCAGCACCACCCCCTCAAGATGGCGAGTCTACCAATTTCTCCACGTGG
>CAYPCZ010000018.1:0-33385 GCA_964409345.1 uncultured Flavobacterium sp.
TAATCATAAATATCGAACGTCTGTTAAGTTGATGTTCTTCTTCGGTACATTCTACCCCATCAGCACATTTATTTACAAGCTGCATCTCTCCATAACCTTTGGCAGTAAGTCTACCGGGCGAAATACCTTGTTTGATAAGCCAATCACGAGTTGATTTGGCTCTGCGGTCTGACAACCGCTCGTTGTAAACATGACTGCCCCGGCTATCTGTATGCGAGCCTATTTCGACTCTCATCTGAGGGTAATCTTCCATTACCTGAAGAATTTTAGCAATCTCTATTTCTGCATCTGCACGAATATTCCACTTATCTAAATCGAAATAAATAATCGGGATGTCTAATACTTCGTTTAGGATTTTTCCTACGGCGGGCTTTTCTTTTACTTTTCTCAGAGTCAGATCTACCTGAGATTCTCCGGATTCTTTTGGAGTTTTGATGAATTTTTCTTCTACCGAATAATGTTCTTTTTCTGCACGAATTCTATACGAAGTATCACATAGGGTTAATGCGTCAAAACCATACTTTCCTTCTTGATCAGATAGCGTGGTAGCGATGAGATTTTGATTATCGTCATATAAACTCACTTGAGCACCTGCCAAGGGCTCTTTGGTATTGATATCTGTAATTAGCCCAAAAATTAAATGCTCACAAATTGGAGTTTCAAATTTATAAAACCTATAAATATCATCGTCACCTGCCCCTGCTTCTCTATTAGAAGAAAAATATCCGACTGCTTTTTCTGTATCGATATAAAAAGCAAAATCATCCATAGGGCTATTGATGGGTTTACCTATATTTATAGCTTCTTCGTATTTGCCCTGTTCGGTAATCTGAGCCATAAATATGTCTAAGCCACCTAAACCTAGTTTGCCTGATGAAGCATAATAAAGTTTATTATCTGCTGAAACAAACGGAAAACTTTCTCTGCCTTGGGTGTTTACTGTTGGCCCTAAATTTATTGGAGAACCATAAGTCCCGTCTTCTTTTATTTCTACTTTCCAGATATCTGCATCCCCTAAAGTTCCAGGCATATCTGAAGTAAAATATAAGGTTTTGTTATCCACAGATAATGCCGGATGAGCCACACTATATTCATTACTATTAAAGGGTAATTCTACTATATCACCCCATTTTCCGTTTATTAAAGCAGCTTTGTAAACTTTTAACAAGGTGGTTTTATCTTTGTTATACCCTCGTTTAGTGAGATAATTATTCCGCGTAAAATAAACTATTTTGCCGTCGGCAGTAAAAACAGGTGTTGCTTCGTTATATTTTGAATCCAGTTGATTCGAAAAAAGTCTCACTTCGCCTATATGATTTGTAGTATCCATTTTAGCCGAATATAAAGCTGAGAAAGGTTGATTATTCCAGGCCATAGAACGTTCTGTCATTTTGCCCGGGATATGGCGAGTAGATGCAAAAACAAATTCTCCGTTATAAAAAGTAGTGCCGTAATCAGATAACTCAGAGTTTATCTCTTCTATATTCTCCACTTCATAACGAACAGAATTCTTTTCTATTTCATCAAGATAAGTATCAAGATTAGGTCGAGCCTCTCCCCTTACTTGATAATATTTTTCTAAATATTCATTTGCTTTAGAATATTTTTCGATAGATTTTAAGCTTAACGAATACCTAAGATAATATTCTGGATCGCTTGGAGTAGGTTGTAAAGCGAACATCTCTGCATACCATTTGGCAGCATCGACATATTGAGCATTAAAGTAATATGCATTCCCCAAGTGCTTCATCATCTCGGCGGTTTTATATCCTTTATTAGCCACTTTTTCATAAGTGTTAATGGCATCTATATACTCTAAATCACTATATTGTTGCACTGCTTTTTTGATTTGAGTCTGCTGGGCATTAGAAACGCACAAGCCTATTAAAAACAAAATGCTTATGTATATTACTCTTTTCATAAAAATTTTCTGTTTATCCTAAAAAAACCTTGGCGAAATTACACGATTCGTTTTATTAAAGAACTCATATCTTAAAAATATTTCGTGAGATCCTGAGTTATAATTAGATAATTGGGTTGTTTCAGCATCATAAGCATACCCGACAAACCAATTTTTGTCAATCTGAAACCCTGCCAAGCCACTCATTGCAGCATCCCATCGCCAAGCCGCTCCGAGAGTAAGTTTTTCGTAAAACAAAAAATTAGCCGTAATATCGAGCTGCAAAGGAGCGCCTTCTGCAGTTTTTAGTAGCAGAGCAGGTTTGAATTGAATCGTGGAGTTCATATCAAAAACATAACCCGTAATCAGATAACCATGAAAGCGCTGTTTTGCTAATGATTCTATATCATTATCATTATAATGCTTGGTTTCTAGTATATTTGGGACAGACAGTCCCACATAAAATCGGTCAGAATACAAATAAGCTCCGGCACCGATATTAGTAGAAAATCGATTACTGATATTTTGATTAGTAGGGTCGTCCGGCTCATACCAATTCAGTTTAGAGAAATCAATATTAAGCAAATGCCCAGTAGCCTTAAGGCCAAAAGCCAATTTAAAACTATTATTAAATACAGGAATAGCATACGAAAAGTCAACTGAAATAGTACTTTGGTCTGAAATACCTATTCGGTCATTCACAAAAGATAACCCTAAGCCTACCCTTTCGCCTACAGGAGAATGAGCCGAAAACACTCCGGTATCGGGTGCTCCATCCAGCCCAACCCATTGGGTGCGGTATAAACCAAATATGCTCAATACGTCTCGCGAGCCCGCATAAGCAGGATTGACATTAATCGTATTGTACATATACTGCGTATATTGTGGATCTTGTTGAGCATAAGACGAAAAAACAACCAAGAAAAGGCTGCTTAACAAGACTAGTTGGTGTATTTTTGTTAGCATACTGTGATATTTGTTCTGACTTACAGCTAAGGATGCCTTATTTTGAAATTACTGTAAATATATAATTTTTATTTTAAAAGCATTTTTATTGATTTGAATTTATATAATTATCTTTGTTTTACTAAAAAGAATGCTATTTTGAAAACTCCTTTTACATCTCTGGCAGAAGCCCTAAAGGGCACAGTCATAGAAAACCACCCTACTCCGTTTGACACGATTTCTATCGACAGTCGCTCATTAAAAAATAATTCAAATACATTGTTTTTTGCGCTGAAAGGTAAAAATAGTGATGCACATATCTATATCAAAGAATTAGAAAACAAAGGCGTACGCAATTTTGTAGTGTCTGAATTACCAAAAAACACACTGAATAGCAATTTTATATTGGTCAACAATACCCTTGATGCTTTGCAAAGCTTCGCTCAGCACTACAGACAAAATTTCAGCTTTCCAGTGGTAGGAATCACAGGAAGTAACGGAAAAACAATTGTAAAAGAATGGCTTAATTTTTTGCTTTCGCCTGATTTTAATATTGCCCGAAGCCCTAAAAGCTATAATTCTCAAATAGGTGTGCCACTTTCGGTTTTAGGAATAAACGAAAATCACAATTTCGGAATCTTTGAAGCCGGAATTTCAGAGCTTGGCGAGATGCAAAATCTGGAAAAAATTATCCGACCAACCATCGGAATTTTGACCAATATCGGAGAAGCACATAACGAGGGTTTTAAGAATAAACAACAAAAAACCTCAGAAAAGCTTAAACTCTTTAAAAATAGTAGCGTAATCATTTACAAGAAAAATCACGATATAGAAGAGCTTATAAACCCTTATACAGCCGAACAATTTACGTGGAGTTTCTCAGACCAATATAGCAATGTAATTATAAAAAAAACACTTTTCGGAGAAGGAACGCAGCTACAATTCAATTACAAAAATCAAGAACATAGCTTAGAGATTCCTTTTACTGATTATGCTTCACTCGAAAATGCCATAAACGCTATGGTGGTGCTCCTGTATCTGGATTATTCAAAAGAAGTTATCCAAAGCAGAATGAAAATGCTTTACCCGATAGAGATGCGTCTGAAAGTAAAAAACGGCATTAATAATACTACGCTGATTGACGATAGCTATGTGTCAGACTTTCAATCATTAAATATAGCTTTGGATTTTCTAGAACAACAAAAACAACATACTCAAAAGGTGGTTATTTTTTCGGATATCCTGCAAAGCGGTAAAAACGAAGGTGAGTTATACCAACAAGTTGCCGAGCTTTTTGAACAACATTTGATTTCGAAAGTTATTGGCATAGGTCCCCAAATTTCAAAACATCATAGTTTATTTGATAATATTAAAACTTATTTGAATACAGCGCAGTTTTTAGAAAACATCGACAGCTCTACATTTGCCAATCAAAGTGTTTTGGTCAAAGGAGCTCGAAGCTTTCATCTGGAAGAAATTGTAGCGTTTCTCGAAGAAAAAACTCATCAAACGGTTCTGGAAATTAACCTCAACAGCATCACCCACAATCTGAATTTTTTTAAATCAAAGCTCAAAGCTCACACCAAAATAATGGTAATGATTAAGGCTTTTGGTTACGGAAGCGGAAGCCACGAAATTGCTAACCTACTCGAGTACCACAAAGTTGATTACCTCGGGGTGGCCTTTACTGACGAAGGTGTGGAGCTTCGCAATGCCAAGATCAATCTGCCGATTATAGTGATGAATCCTGAACCCAATAGTTTCTCGGCACTTATTTCGTATGGTCTGGAACCCGAAATTTATTCGATAAAAGAACTCCAACTATTTAAAAATCACCTTCTGAAGCAAAAACAAACCCGATACCCAATTCATATCAAGCTTGATACAGGTATGCATCGCTTAGGGTTCGACCAGAAGAACCTAAAAGAATTAACCGATTATTTAACTGAAAATAAAGAATGGTTTGAGGTAAAATCAGTTTTTTCGCATCTTTCTGCCAGCGATTCTAAAGTATTCGAAGAGTTTACACGAGAGCAATTTTCGTTATTTAAAAAGTTTTCTGATTATATTATAAAAGAACTTGACATAAAGCCTATGCTACATATTTCTAATACAGCGGCAATTAACAACTATCCTGAATTTCAGATGGATATGGTGCGTTTGGGAATTGGTCTTTATGGTATTTCGAATGACCCACATCAAATGAAATATCTTCAACATGTAAGTACCCTAAAATCTGTAATCTTACAAATCAAAGACATCAACAAAGGTGAAAGCGTGGGATATTCAAGAGGGTTTATTGCAGAAAAGCCTACCCGAACAGCGACTATTCCGGTGGGTTATGCCGACGGAATCCCCAGAGCGTTAGGCAAAGGGAAAAGTTATGTAATTATTGATAACCAGAAAGCTCCGATTATAGGCGTAATTTGTATGGATATGCTTATGGTTGATGTTACCGATATTGCGTGTAACGCAGGGGATTCTGTTATTATTTTTGGTGAAAACCCAAGTGTAATTCAAATCGCTCAAACACTCAACACAATTCCCTATGAAATATTGGCAGGGATTTCGCAAAGAGTAAAAAGAGTTTTTTATAGAGAATGATAAGTTTGGTTTAACCCAAAAAAACAGGCTACGACTACTAACTAAAATTTGTATCTTTGAATTTCAAAATCATTCAAAAAAATGAAAAAAACAATTCTTAGTTTGATTATAATTACAAGCCTTATAGCTTGCAAACAAGAGCAAGCAAAAAACACAGAAAACTTATCTGAAGAAACCGTTATGGTAGAAGATAAAAATTCTGAAAACAACTTCAAAAAAGAAGCTTTGAATCAGAAATTAAAAAGCACAGATGGTAATAGTATAACTTTTGGAGAAGCTTTAGCACAACACAAAGGAAAACCAATTTTAGTTGACATTTGGGCTTCTTGGTGTCCTGATTGTATAAAAGGCATGCCAAAGTTACACGAGCTACAAAAACAATATGATTTGGTTTATATGTTTTTGTCGTATGATAAAACAGAGCAAGACTGGAAGGCAGGAATTCAAAAGTATAACACCTTCGGAGAGAACTTCCTGATACAATCAGATTGGAAAACCGGAGAGTTCAGAAAAGCTATTGATTTGGATTGGATTCCTCGATATATATTGGTTGATCAAAACGGAGAAATAGCACATTATAGAGCCATAAAAGCCGATGATCAAGAATTAATTAACACTATTAAAGAACTTATAAAATGAGAAAAAATATTGTTGCCGGAAACTGGAAAATGAATAACGATGCTCAGCAAACCCAAAATTTGCTACAAGAAATTATAGATAAAAAAACAACAACAAACGCCCAAATTATCGTTGCTCCAAGCTTTGTAAATTTAGCTTCGGCTGTCGAAAACCTTAAAGGAACAGGCGTTAAAGTTGCTGCCCAAAATGCACACCAGAATGACAGCGGGGCTTTTACCGGAGAAGTATCTTTCCCGATGCTAAAATCTATCGGAGTAGATACGGTTATTTTAGGACATTCAGAGCGTAGAGCATACTTTAAAGAAACCAACTCGCTTTTGGCCGAAAAGGTAAATGCTGCCCTTAAACATAATTTTACAATTATTTTCTGTTTTGGTGAGGAGTTGAATGACCGCCAAGCAGATAAACATTTTCACGTAGTAGAAAGCCAAATTAAAGAGGCACTTTTTCATCTCAAAACCGAAAGCTGGACAAATATTATTCTTGCTTATGAGCCGGTTTGGGCCATCGGAACAGGAGAAACCGCTACGCCTGAGCAAGCTCAAGAGATGCACGCCTTTATACGCCAGACTATTGCCTCAGAATACGGAAGTACCTTAGCCAATGAAACATCTATCTTATACGGAGGAAGCGTAAAGGCAGATAACGCAAAAGAAATTTTAAAAAATCCTGACGTTGACGGAGGACTTATCGGAGGAGCGGCGCTCCAGGCAGATGACTTTTTGGCAATCGTAAAGGCAATTTAGTTAATAAAATAATTCGAAACTTGAAAATGACTTTTAGTCAAAAGCTCATTAGTTGGTACCTGATAAATAAAAGAGAGTTACCTTGGAGGCAAACCAGCGACCCTTATAAAATATGGCTTTCAGAAATAATCTTGCAACAAACCCGAGTTACTCAGGGCTTGCCCTATTACGAAAGATTTGTCAAACTTTTTCCTACCGTTTTTGATTTGGCCCATGCCGACGAAGAACAAGTACTCAGGGCTTGGCAAGGTTTAGGTTATTATTCCAGAGCCAGAAACCTGCACCATACTGCTCGATATATTGCAGGAAAACACAAAGGAGTTTTCCCGAAAACTTATGGCGAATTATTAAAACTAAAAGGCGTCGGGAGTTATACTGCGGCGGCAATTGCTTCATTTTCGTATGAAGAACCTGTGGCAGTGCTTGACGGCAATGTCTATCGGGTGCTTTCCAGATATTTTGGCGTCGAAACCGATATTTCTTCATCTAAAGCCAAAAAAGAATTCCAACTACTTGCTAATGAAGCTTTAGACCCAGAGCGTCCTTCGCTTTTTAATCAAGCCATTATGGAATTCGGTGCTTTGCAATGCGTTCCGAAAAGTCCGAATTGTGAAGGTTGTATACTAAATGAGAGTTGCTTGGCCTTAAAAGAAAGAAAGGTCAATCAGCTACCTATAAAACTAAAAAAAACAAAAGTCACTCAACGACACCTTCATTATTTGGTGTTTTTAGATCAAGATAATAATACTATCATCAATAAACGAACTCAAAACGGGATATGGAAAAACCTGTATGAATTTCCTTTTTTAGAATTCGAAAATCAACAAAATCTCGAAATAGTCGCTCAAAAAATAGCAGATTTATATACAGAAAACCACCCTATCGACCATATCGTTTTGTTTGATGAAAAAGAAATTATTCACAAACTATCTCATCAAGACTTACGTATTTATTTTTGGAGAATCAAAACCGAAAACAAGCTAAAAAACAGCACCCGCATCGCCGAATTAGATCGCTATCCATTTCCGATTGTTCTTTTTAATTTTATAAAATCAAACTTGCCCGACTATTGAAAAATTGTATCTTTGAAAATAAATTAAAGCTATTATGAGTAACGGAACACTAAATAAAGTAATGCTGATTGGGCATTTAGGAGAAGATGTTAAAATGCATTATTTTGAAGGAGGCAATTGCATTGGGAGATTTCCTTTGGCGACCAACGATGTGTATATCAACAAACAAACCGGCGAAAAAATAATATCTACCGAATGGCATAACATTGTGGTAAAAAACAAAGCAGCCGAAATCTGCGAAAAATACCTTTCAAAAGGTGATAAAGTATATATCGAGGGCAGAATCAAATCACGTCAATGGCAAACCGACGAAGGAATCACTAAAAATGCGATCGAAATTCATGCTACAGAATTTACGTTTTTAAACGTAAAAAAAGAAAGCACAGATAGAAGTCAAAACACCTCAGAATAATTATACATGAAAAAATACTTCTTTGTTATTCTCCTTAGCTCTATACTTTTGAGCTGCACAGAAGATGCCCTTCCCAAACCACAAGGTTACCTCAAGCTGGAATATCCTATAGCCAAATATGAAACTTATCAACCTGACTGTCCTTTTAGTTTCGGTAAAAACCTCTATACCGAAATTAAATCAAAAAAAAATTGTGACTTTACCATTGCTTATCCAAACATGAAGGCCGATGTTTTTATTAGTTATAAACAAATTAACAACAACCTCGAGGATCTTCTTAAAGATGCACAACGTTTTACTTATCAGCACACCAAAAGAGCAGAAACTATTATCGAGCAGCCTTTTGTTAATCCGGATGCAAAGGTTTACGGAATGTATTATGACGTAGGGGGAAATGCCGCTTCAGCCACACAGTTTTATCTTACAGACAGTATTCATAACTTTGTCTTAGGTTCAGTGTATTTTAACATAAAACCCAACAACGACTCCATTCTTCCTGCTTCTGAATACATCAAAAAAGACATAAGATTATTAATAGAATCCTTCCAATGGAGCAGTTATTAACAATACTTTGTTAATATATAGCCAAATGCCTTCTTAATTCACTTATAAAATTAACATAGATTTGCTTTATACTAATTTTAAACAACAATTATTATGAAAAAATTAATTTTATCAGCTATGGCTGTTTTTGCATTCGGTTATGTGAATGCGCAGGAAGTAAGCTTTGGAGCTAAAGCAGGTCTAAACATTGCTAACCTATCTGGAGACATAGAAGACACAGAATCTTTAATGGGTCTTCACGTAGGTGTTTTTGCAGAAATTCAATTTGCAGAAAGATTCTCTTTTCAACCCGAACTATTGTATTCAATGCAAGGGGCTAAAATGGAAGAATCTGAAGCAGGAATGAGTATGGAAGCTAAAACTAAATTAAGCTACATAAATGTACCTTTAATGGTTAAGTTCTATGCTGCAGAAAGCTTTTTTATAGAAGCCGGGCCTCAAGTAGGTTTTTTAATGAGTGCTAAATCTGAATGGGAAACAAGCGGAGGAGGAGTTAGTCTTTCCGGAGATGAAGATATTAAAGACGAATTAAAATCTATTGATTTCGGGCTAAACTTCGGAATCGGTTATAACTTTACTGAAAACCTTTCGGTTGGAGCTCGTTATAATTTAGGTCTTTCAAATATTGCAGATGTAGAAGATGGCGATGATTATAAGATTAATAATTCTGTAATCCAAGTATCTGTAGGATACAGATTCTAAGACAAATTCATCTAAACCTTATAAGAGGCTCAAAAACGAGCCTCTTTTTTGTTTGCGGAATAATCTCACCAACACATTATCAACAGGTTATGAACAGTGAGTTAAAAAAATGTTTATAATCTTGAATTGTATTGTTTATTTCTTAATTTTGTCCCAACTAATTTTAAATAAATTATACCATGAAAAAATTAATTTTATCAGCAGTTGCTGTATTTACACTGACTTTTGCTAATGCACAAGAAGAAATTCCTACTTACGGATTCTCTGAAGGAAATTTCTTTGTTGAAGGAAACATCGGTTTCAACTCTACAAATGACAAGAATTCAGACACCAAAACAAACTCATTTAACTTTAATCCTAAAGCCGGATACTTCATTTCTGATGATTTAGCAGTAGGATTAGACTTAGGTTTCGGTTCAAACAAATCTGAGGTTAACGGAACAAATGTTGTTGAAAATTCAGTTGTTGGAATAGGAGCATTTGCTCGTTACTACTTCCTTGATTTAGGAGCAAGATTCAAAACTTACGGAGAGTTTGGTGTAGGTTATGAAACTGCAAATAACAAAATTGCTGATGTAAAAACCAATGCTTTTGGAATTGGAGCCGGTTTAGGAGTTAACTATTTCATTACCGAAAATTTTGCTATTAACTTTGCTTTGACAGATATCTTGTCTTATACTTCTGCTAAAGTAGATGTTGATGGAGCAGAAGCTGTAAATGATTTTAGTTTTGGATTCGGACAGTTTAATAATTTCTTTGCAACTGCTCAATTTGGTATGACATACAAATTCTAATTACTCGTTTAGCATATACACAAAAGAGGCTCGCTTTGAGCCTCTTTTTTTGTTTGTTACCACTTCTTTTTAATAAGTTGCCAAACACTTCTTATTTTTATTCCTCATATCTTTTTATTTCTCGATCATAAAAAGCTCTTGAGGCTTCGATAAGCACTTCCATCTCATTAGTTAGCTCTTCTTCTTCCGAAGGATCTAAATCTTCTATAAACTCAAGCTCATCATCTTTAAAGTTGATAATAAATCGTGGGTATTCGAGATGAATAACAAATATATCATCCGGAAAATCAGTGTTGTCTGCAAGTACGAATTTTGGTAATTCCATAATTTATGTTTTTATATAGTTTATTCTTTGAAATCAAGCTTGGTTCTTAGGATAATTGAGTGTAATATTATTCTTGCTGATTAAATTACCTGTCAGCCTATTAAACCTCAAATATAATAAAAGACAGGCAACTGTGAGCCCTACTAAAAGCCCTATCCACACTCCCACTGCTTTTAACTCAGTATGCACGCCCAAATAGTAACAAATCGGGAAGCCTATAAGCCAATAAGAAATAAATGTTAGGATAGCCGGAATTTTCACATCTTGCAGACCTCTTAAAGCTCCTAATACTACAGCCTGAATTCCGTCAGAAATCTGAAACAACGCAGCCACTATAAGTAGCTGTGAAGCAATACCTATTACTTGTGTATTTTCGATTATTTTTTCCGGATTTTTCATCTCCAAAAATAAGTGAGGTAACACCTTATGAAGAGCGATAAAAATAACAGCAAATCCTACTCCTAAAAGTATAGCAAGAAGCAAAATAGAACGAGCAACTGTTTTTAAGTAAGTAAAATTCTCAAGTCCCTTCTGGTTGCCCACCCTAATCATGGCCGTAATTGAGAGTCCGGAAGCAAACATAAAGGTCAACGAAGTAAGACTTAAAGCGATTTGATTGGCCGCTTGGGCATTTTTTCCGATAATACCGGTCAGCCATACAGCAGAAGTAAATAGCACTACTTCAAAAAACATAATAAGCGAAGAAGGAAACCCGATGTCTACAATTTTATTTACTAATGATTTTTGAAGATTTTTGATATTAAATCCAAAAAAATATTGCCCTAAATCTTTATCTTTTCGAAGCATATAGTGCATCATAACAATCATAATAACCCTCGAGGAAAGCGTTCCGACAGCTGCTCCTACAATTCCCATTTTCGGAAAAATCCAGAAACCATAAATCAGACAGAAATTGATTATAAAATGAACAATATTAGCTACAATAATAGCATACATCGAATATTTAGTCTTGGACATCCCGTCTGCAAATTGCTTATACCCCTGAAAAGCCAATACTCCGATGAGTGAGAAAGCCACAATATCTACAAACGGTCCTGCCAGAGCAACCACTTCTTCGGGTTGCCCCATATAGTTCATAAGGGGTTTGCATAAATAAACCAAACCAAAGAGGAAAATACCCAAGGCAGAACACAGAATAAGCCCGTGATGAAAAGCACTTCTGACTCCTTCTTTGTCTTTCCGAGCATCATTTTGAGCTACTATAGGAGTAATTGCTGTAGAAAAACCTATTCCGAAAGCCATTACCACAAAAACAAAACTATTTCCGAGTGATACGGCAGCCAGTTCTGTTGCACCAAGCTTACCTACCATAACATTATCTACGATGGCAATCAGTGTGTGACCTACCATCCCTAAAATAATAGGATAGGCAAGTTTTATATTTTTAGAGAACTCTCTAAAGTATATAGCTAAGTTCATAAAATTTCATTCGGGAAAAGTCCTGCAAAAGTAATCTGAAAAAATCGATAAACCACATAAACTTAACCTAAAGAGTGACTAATATAATTTCAGTAAATAACGTATCAAGTCAGTTGTGGTTAGAATTCCTGCCAAATTACCATTTTCAGTAACAGGCAAGGCATGAAACTCTCTAACAGATAATATTTCGGCTGCTTCTTTTATAGTAGTATCAGGAGAGATACAAACCAGATTTTTGGCCATTACTTGTTGAATAGTAAATACATCATAAACCGTTATGTCAATAATGTCCTCATCTTTGTTAATGGTTTCAGCGATACTAATTTTTAAAAGATCAGTATAGCTCAACATCCCGATGATTTGGTTTCCGTCCATCACAGGAATATGCCTGATTTTATTTTCTTTAAAAAGTCTTGCTGCTTTTGACAAGCTATCCGTTATGTTGAGCTTGATGACATTAGCTGTCATAATAGTCGATACAGGAACATTTTGTTTCATTGCTATATTATGAGTTGATTAGGAGTATAAATATACGTTATTTTATCAAAAAAAAATATAAATACTTTATTGTACGAAAAAGGACTTTTAGGTACTTTCAGCGTATCACATAGCTTTTTGTATTCAGTAACGAAAGAAAATAATTATTTTCTGGCAGAGGTTTTGTATTTAAGAAAATACTTGTATATTTGCAAACTCAAAAATAGAGGAGATTTTTAAAAAAAACATAAAAGATATAGCGATGAAAAGTGGAATTCACCCGGAAAATTACAGATTGGTAGCTTTTAAAGATATGTCAAACGATGATATATTTCTTACTAAATCTACTGTGGAAACAAAAGAAACGATTGAGGTTGATGGAGTTGAATATCCAGTGTTTAAAATGGAGATTTCAAGAACTTCACATCCGTACTATACCGGAAAATCTAAATTGGTTGACACAGCAGGACGTATCGACAAATTCAAAAGCAAGTACGCTAAGTTCAAAAAGTAATATTAGTGTAGTGTTCAATTTACAAAAAATCCTGTTTTTAATTAAACAGGATTTTTTGTTTGGCATTTATTCCCTGAACTTGCGATACAATTCAGTAAGGTATTCTCCATTGTAATCATCAACTTTAGTCGGCGGGCGTTGCCAACCTTTACCTGGATCATCACCACTATAATCATACAAAACCTCTCCTGTTTCGTCATCCACAATGATGTAATACAGAGGCCTGCCAACATTTGCATGGCGGTGAAGTGTGATTTTCCAGTAAGATATCTTCTCGTCAAAAGAACGATAGATTTCACCAATAGGGCGTTTAAGATTTCTTGCATACGAAACAGCAATTTTCAAGATGTTCGTATAACTGCTTTTAAAGTGCTTTTCATGGTCTATGGTGAGTACCAGGTTTCCATCCTGATCAAAGCGATACCAGGTACCTACTGCCAATAGATAAGGAATACTTTCTGAATAAACCTCGAAAGATTTAAGCTGACCATTGGGATAGTACTTCCTAATAGTTCTATATTTTGGATAAATATCAGTATTATAAGAGAAATCATAGGCCTCGGTTTCACTTAAGGATTCCAGGATCTCGATCACCCTATTTCCTCTAACCGTAAAATATCGACCTATGGTATCGTTGATCTTTTCATAAAACGTACCATATTCCCCATCCTTTAATTCAGGCTGTTT
This sequence comes from uncultured Flavobacterium sp., assembly GCA_964409345.1. Lineage (GTDB taxonomy): Bacteria > Bacteroidota > Bacteroidia > Flavobacteriales > Flavobacteriaceae > Flavobacterium. The sequence continues at coordinate 13,823 of CAYPCZ010000018.1, forward strand.
TCCGTTTCTTGGTTGAAATTCTTCATTAGCTATTTTATGTCGTATAACTCCCAATGGAGGGGCTTTATCCTGTTGATTGGTCAGGATAGGGATGTTCATCCCGTTCTGGGTTATATACCTGTTTTCCATGGTGAAAATTTTTGCTTTGTCGGTTTTTACAGCAGTACATCCCAAAATAGTTATGAATACTACGAATACTAAAAAAATCTTCTTCTCCATAATCTTGCGTTTTACAGGCTATCAAAGTAATTACTTTGTTTGCAAAGTACAAAAAAACTCCTAAAAACTCAAAAAAGCTTATTTTTAAGAAAAATATCTGTTTAACATGTAAACCAATTACGAGTTTATTGATTGAGCATTTTTCTGATTTGTTGATAAAACACCGGGAAGTCAGCTTGAAATCTTTCTGGGGTTTCAAAATAAGTTTCTATCAATACAGCCAAAAACTCATACTTATTCTCAAAAGCATACTTCCTAAAATAAGGAGAAGTACTTAACTTTTGTCTTTTCTCCGGATTCCTGAGCTCTAATAATATTTTCAGAAAGCTCTTTTTAAAATGGTGTGCGTTGGGATTCCCTTTCAGTTTCATTTCGAAATGCAAAGCATGGGCAAACTCATGCAAGCCCAAATTAAGATTATCATCAGCAGATTGGTGGCTTTCTAAAAAATGCTTCCACGAAAAAACCAACACTTTATTTTTTGGGTTGAACTCACCTTTGTGATATTGCTCAGTAAGAGTAGAATAATAAATATCAGGATAAAGCAAAATCACCCTAAAAGACCGATAAATATAGCGTTGTAAACCAAAAGTGAGCGCTACAGAAGAGGAAGCAACAAGTACTTTCATAGCCGGAGTAAGCACCAAGTTTTCTCTGGGGATGATTGGGTGGCTTTTTAAGAAAACCGCTACCCGATGTTCAAAATATCTTTTTTGTTTATCAGATAATTTTTTATAAAAATCAACTTCAGCCTGAAGAACATTCCGCTCTATGTTAGATAACTTTCGTAAAGGAAAATATAAATGCGTATAAAGAGGTTTTTCGAATATAATAGGATAAAAAGGACTAAATAACCTCGCGATAATGACCATTAAAAAAACAACACCTAAAACACCCTCCACGCTAAGAACTCATTTTAATTGTTTAATAAAACTTAGTGGCCCATCGGGAATACATTTCTACACTTTATTTGTATGAAATACAAACAAATTGCATATTTTGTTTGTATTTTGTTTATATACTTATTATTTTTACTCATTATTCCAACAATGGTTTGGGGGAAAATAAGGGGAAAATAAATCATATATTATGGCAAGTGTTCGTTTTTTAATGAAAGGAAAAACCGATTCTATTTACGTCAGATTTAAAGACGGAAATAATTTTGACCTTTCAAGTTCTACAAAGATAAAAATAAGTCCGAAATTCTGGGATAATAAAAATCAAAAAATCAGAAACGTAATTGACGTTCCAAATCGGGATGTTATAAACGAAAGACTTATAAAGCTCAAATTATACTTAATCAATAATTTCAACCAAGACTACACTACTGGTGAAATAATTGATAAAACGTGGCTTGATGCGCAAATCAACCAATTTTACACCCGTCCAAAGGACGAGGGTAAGGGAAATAAGCATCTAATATATTTGTCGGATTTTGCCAGGTGGTGGGTTGAAGCAAAAGCACCAGCTCATAAAGTATCTGCGTCTCGTTTTATGGACGAAAGAACTATTAGTCATTATGAACAGGTTATTGATAATTTTGAAAAATTTCAAGGGAAAAACAAAATTAAACTAAAAGATACAACTTCAGATTTATTTGATAGATTTTCCACATTCTTAACCAGCACCGAAGAATACTCAACTATCACTGCTAAAAGGAAAATCGGCAGGCTGAAATTCTTTTGCAAAAGAGCTGAAGAAGAAAACATACAATTAAATAAAGGCTATAAGACACGTGTATTTGTGCAGGAGCAAGAACAGAAATACAAAGAACCGTATTTAAATGAATCCGAAATTGAAATATTATTCAATCTAAACCTTAGTAACAAAACGCTCGAAAGCGTTCGAGATAACTGGATTATCGGTTTATGGACTGGATTACGTATTAGCGACTTTTTAACTCGGTTGGATATTGGCAATATTTCGGATGATTTTATAGAAATTAAGACTAAAAAAACAAATACTTCGGTAGCGATTCCTTTGCATCCGCAAGTAAGGGAAGTTTTAAAAAAGTACAACGGAAATTTACCGCCAAAAATATCAGAGCAAAAATTTAACGACCACATAAAAACCATAGGCGAAAAAGCCGGATTCACAGATAAAATGACTGGCGGCATTATTGAAGTTGATGAAAAAACAAAAGTGAAACGTAAAAAAATAGGCGTTTATTCCAAACATCTGCTGATTACTTCGCATATTTGCAGAAGAAGTTTCTGTACAAATCTGATTGGAAAAGTGCCAAACCAAGTAATTATGTCAGTAGCAGGATGGAGTAGCGAACGTCAGATGTTAGATTATGTGAAATTAACCAACCTTGAAAGAGCGGAAGAACTAAAAAAATACTGGGAAGAAAAATATAACGAAAAACTAAACTAATGGTAAATAAAAAAACAAATGTTAGAGCCGGAAACACATTATCAGATTCTTATATCATATTGGAGATATCTAAAGCTCTAAACAAATCTATAACTATGATAGCTACAGATTTGGGCGAAAAAACAGGAACTATTTACTCGATTACCGGAGGTAATAACAAATTATCCCCAAGATTGATAGATAAATTTATAAACAGATATCCGGAAATAAACATTCTTTTTATTTCCAAAGGCAAAGGAGAGCCGTTAAGAAAAGATGCCGAACTCATTAATCAAAATAATATTTTAGGCAAACCTAATTTACCAGACCTCGATTTTCAGAAAGAAATCTTCACAAATCTAACCCTGATAAATAAAAAACTTATGTTCTTACAGCAAGACATAGAGGAGATTAAAAGAAAAATACAACTGAAATAGTAAATAAAATAGTATTTTATTTGTATTTGATATTAAAATATGTATTTTTGTACTCGTAATGAACAGCACTTCATTTATAGAAAACATTACAGTAGCTTAATGCTTCTGCTAACAAAACCCTGTAACGATGTGCTGATTGTTACGGGGTTTTTTGTTCTTGGCTAAATACTTATCCGGAAAACTCTAAATTAAATCCTGAAAAGAATAAAGCGATGTTCAGGTAGGCAAGTGCAAGAGATACGCCTTCGCAGGGTGGACAAAATCTATTAATCCGAAAGTAATCTCAAATTCTACTAATGTTTGATTTTTGTAAGTAGATGTTTTTGATAGCCCGACCGACCGACAAACAGGTTAGTTATTCCAATGTGAAAACGAAAAGGTTTATAAAAGGAATTATCAAAAAAACACAGCTTTTCCTTAGGGGGAAGTGTGTTTTTTCAAGACCCTCACTCTCTCTAAACAGGTTATAATTATGTATATTTATACAATTTAAAAACAACTTTTTTTAAAAAATAAAACCCAAACGAAACCCAAAAAAACCCAACCCTTTAAAATACAATAACCCAAAAAAAAGCCACGATTAAGTGGCTTTTTTATTGTCTTTTATTCTATCTTATTCCAGTACTCAGTAGTTCTTTCATTTGGAGGAACATTATATCCGTCCTCACCATTATAACCCTCGTCCACATAGATTTCTTCAACTTCTAAGGAAGTTTTGTCAAGCTTCAAAATGTTATATTTAATAACGTAGTCGGTTCCAGCTTCATACCCTCCGTTAACCTCTGTTTTGGTTAAAACTTTTCCTGAAATGGAGTAATTCCAATATCTTACCCCGGTACTCTGGCAGTTATTTCCAAAATAATGTGTAGAAACAATTGTTGTTTCATCAAAATCGTATGTAGCATTCCCGACAGCACACTCACCCCAGTAATCTAAAGTACTTTCGTCAATTTCTGTTAGAACCCACTTCCCTAATATGCTTGCTTGATCATCCGAAGAGTCATCGTCGCTACTACACGACACTGAAAAATAGCCTACAACCATAAATAATAATAAAGTAATTTTTCTCATAATAATATGTTTTTGTTAATATTTAGTAGGCAAATATATACATTATTGGCTAATACAGGAAAAAAAGAAAGAAAATGTATAGTAGTTTTTTTACTTTAAATACTATTTATTAAACAAAACCCTAAAAGCCCGCTCTATATTTTCAACCTCTTTTTTGGTAAAAAATCCTAAATATTTTTCTCTAATTCCATTGCTCTCTCCGGATGACTTTTGAAGTCCGTATTTTTAAGACGTAGAAGATTAGAGCTTGATTTGACTATGGAGGAGTTAAGCCTTTTGGCTTTTGGTAAAAGGAATAGAAGCCAAATAGCCGATTTAGAAAGAGGGGCGAGAATACCAACTTACAAAACGATGGTTAAGGTTTTAAACGCTCTTAATTGCAGCTTAGAGTTTGTGCCGAATGAAAATAAAATGTAAAACTATGGAAGAAAATAACAAATATTATACACCGGATGTTTCGGAATTTCACGTGGGGTTTGAATATATAGAGTTAAGTTACTTAGGAAAAGAAAAAAACACTATTCAAGAATGGGATTTTGAGGTACAAAGAGGTGAAACAACACCTAATTTTACGACAATAACATATCTTTTAAACGAAGGGAAAATTAAAGTAAAACACCTCGACAGAGAAGATATTGAAAGTTTGGGGTGGGAACAAATAGAATACGATACTTTTAAATTAAAGGATTTTTACCTTGAGTTTAACCCAGAATATTCAACTTTCATTTACAAAACAATGAAAGAAAATATTTTTAAAGGTACAATAAAAAACAAATCCGAACTAAAAAAAATAATGGTTCAATTAGGTATTGAATAAACATTTTAATCACTTTTACAACAACAACTAAGGGGAAACTAAGGGGAAATAATTAAATAAAAAATCCGCAATCGCAGTAAAATAGGGGTTGCGGATTTTTTGTTGTGACCCCATCGGGATTCGAACCCAAATCGTCAGAACCGGAATCTGATATTCTATCCATTGAACTATGGGGCCCTATGATAACAATAGAACTTAAAAGCAGATTTTGTCCGTTTTTTTAGTTCTATATTAAATTAAACCAGTAATGATTTGACTACTGCAGAGATAGATTTTCCGTCAGCCTGCCCTGCCATTCTTTTGCCAGCTTCACCCATAACTTGCCCCATTGCAGCCATTCCGCTTGCTCCGGTTTCAGCTATGATTTGCGAAACAATTGCTGTTATCTGTTCTTCCGAAAGTTGCTCAGGAAGAAATCTTTCGATAATTTTTGCTTGTTCTATCTCAGGTTGAGCAAGATCTTCTCTATTTTGGTTTGTATAAATTTCAGCCGATTCTTTGCGCTGCTTAACCAGTCGTTGCAAAAGTTTTATCTCTTGGTCTTTTGATAATTCTTCTGTTGCACCACTTTCTGACTGAGCCAAAAGCAAAGCTGATTTAATAGCTCTTAAGGCCTCTAACGACAAAGCATCTTTGGCTTTCATGGCCGTTTTAATCTCTTGGTTAATCTGATTTTGTAAACTCATACCATCTTAGTTTAGGGTTGCAAATTTACGCAATAATGTTTAATACCGGCTTGTTTAATTTGGATTGTTTTCTTTTGGTTATTTTCCGGAAATATATTTCGGAGCTAAAAAAGGGCTACATGTCTAACCGTATTCCAATCGAAATATTATGTTGATTAATAGTGTTATTTCTGAAAAGCGGATTCAAATCATATTTGGCATAAAGCGAAATAATCTTATATCCAAAATAGGCACTCACGCCATATTGAAAATCATTTACATTCCAATCTTTTCGGTTCATATCTTTTATTTTTCGGCCATTTTCTCTGTATTTTAGGTTTTGTGAAGAAAGCAGATTATAACCGACAAACCCTCCGATGGCTGCTTTATAATTGTCGTTTCTTGCGAAATTAAACTCCAAATGAACAGGAATGGCTATATAAGTATTATTGAATTTCGATTTTCTTAAATTCATAGGTGCTTTTTCTAAATCGGTTTGTGGTCCGTTTTGCACGAAGTAATAGTTGTCTTTCGGAGAAATTCCGTTGTGTACAAAAGAGATTCCGTATCGCAGGTTCCACAAATTACTGTCCTTTTTGAGTTTGGTTTTGAAGCTTCCTCCCCACTCAAAAAATCCGTTGCCAAAATGCCCGTTATAATTCGGTAAATTTCCATCAGCAATGAGATTATTATGTCCGAAAGCAAACAAGATGTCAAAATGAGTTCTGCTTCTTCTTTTGTTATTAACCTTGCCGTCTTCCCGTATAAAAACCCCATCTGTGCTAATAAAAATTCCATCCTCATAAAGAGTTACTTTTCCTTCTACTCTTGCTTGAACAAGGGCAGATAATTTTTGGTTTTGCTTGTTTGCCTTTTCTTCGATATTCTTGGCTCTTTTTTGAGCTTCTATCTGTTTTAAAACATCTGCCTGCTGGTAAGTAATTTCTTCTTTAACCAACAAAGTATTAATACTATCAATAGATTGTTTAAGAGCATTTTTTTCTGCGGTAGTAATCTTTAAGATTTCGTTTTTGATTTGTTTTGCTTTTGATTCAAACAATTCATCTTGTGTTTTTTGAGCAAACGATGAAGTAGCACATCCGAGTAGGAGTGTGATTGTATATAGTATCTTTTTATTCATAACAGTAGTTTTTATTCAAGTATAATTCCGATTGAAAATATTCTTTCGTTGGTAGGATTATTTCTAAATACAGGGTTCAAACCGTAGGTTGTGTAAATTCCGATGGTTTTATAGCTTACCGTGGCCATAAGCCCATATTCCCAGTGGCTTACATTCCAGTCGCCTCTGATGGTGCGTGTGGTTGTTCTGTTGTTTTCGTTATAGCTTAATATTTGTCTACTATCTATATTATAACCTATATATCCTCCCACCGAAAATTTAAGTCCTTGATTTACACGATAGACATCTTTTCCTTGAACCATCGTTTTTTTAGAAAAATCAAGTTCAATTGCAATCGGTATGCGCAAATATGAATTTAAGAAAACAGAATTTCTTTTTAAATTTCCCTGATAATCAATATATTCGGTTTGACTTCCGTTTACTATATAATGTTTGTTAGGATCGCTCAAATATTCGTACTGCCCATTAAAAGTCAGACCATATTTTATATAAAACAAACTGTTATCTTTAAAAACACGTGTTTTTAAACCAAATCCTACCCCAAAGTCAAGTCCCTGCTTTTCTTTGTCACCCTGTACGCCTCTGTAACCAAAAGTAATTAGGGTTTGAGGATTTGTTCTTTTGAAAAATTCGGGAACGTCATCATCTTCGTTAGAATCATCAGGATTTGCAATCTGCTCATTTACCGTATTCTGAACAAGTTTGACTAATTTTTCTTCTTCTGTAGCAATCAAGCCATCAATTTTATCAGCACTTTTTTGTTTTAATACTACCTTAATCTCTTCAGCTTTTTCGAGAGTTAAATCGTTGTTTTGTATCAGTAAATTGATGCTGTCTGTAGCTGTGTTGAGTTTTTGTTTTTCTTGATTGATGATTCTTTCGATATTGTCCGAAATAATCTTGGTTTGAGCTTCAAAACGCTCGGTCTCTTGACTGTATGTCTTGGTTAAAAAAAGACAAAGCAAGCTCATTATATACAAAATAACTCTGTGCATAATAGTATCAGTTTTAGTTAAAGGTTTTTTAGAATTTATTCAAAGTAGCTACCTTTACGTTATCAAAGCTTTTTTGTAGAAAACGATCAATAGCATTTTTTCGATATTGCTGTTCAACTTCCATTTCTGCCTGATAGAGTAATGATTTATGGTCTATGGTAACCGTAGTTTTTTTGTTTTGTGTTGCTATATGTTTTTCGTCTTTGATATGGTCTAATAAATCTTGGGCTGTGATGTATATGTTTGATTCAGTATCGACTTCAATTTTTGTGTTTGCAAGAATATCTTGATTTACACTTTCGTGAATGTCAATATTTATATCATTGTTGTCATTGAATGTTTCTGTTTTTTGTACAACGCGAAAACTATCTTGCGGAATGGTTTTTTGATTAAATTCTTTTTTACTTATAGTAAACTCTTCATCATCATCCCACATTTCAGGCATAAGAGAAGGCATTTTTTTATGGCTTTCTTCTCTCACAAAATCTTCTGTAGGAGTTATGTTGTTTGCTCTTATTATTAAAACCAAAATTGCGAAAACTACCCACGCTCCCCAACCTATGGCTATCCATGGCCAATCTCGTTTTGGTTTCTTTTTTTGAGCAACCTCAAGCATAGAATCAAGCCTATCCCAAGATTGGTGAGAAGGCCGAATGTTTCGCTCATTTAGTTTTTTGCGAAACTGATTTTCGAGGTTATTATTTGGTGTCATTTTGCTTTTGGTTTAAAACAGTTATCTGATGTTGTAATATTTTCCGGGCATGCGAAAGCTGGGATTTTGATGTGCCTTCAGAAATCCTTAACATTTTAGCAATTTCTCGATGCTTATACCCTTCGATAGCATAAAGATTAAAAACCATTCGGTAACCCTCAGGTAGATTGTCAATTAAGGTTTGAATCTGTTCTATCGAAAATTGTTGATGGATCTCATCATAACTTTCTTCAAAAAAATATTCTTCTTCTGTATAGTGTAATTTTTTTTGTACTCTTAAAAATGAGATGCATTCGTTGACCATAATTCGTCTTATCCACCCTTCGAAACTTCCGGAATGCGAGTAGCTTTCCAGATGCAGAAACACTTTCATAAAAGCAGAAATCATCACATCTTCTGCTTTGTGAAGGTCTTTGATATATTGCCTACAAACACTGAGCATCTTCGGCGAAAACTTATTGAATAGTCGCTCTTGGGCAAATCTGTTTGTTGCCACAGCCTGACGTATCAGTTCTTTTTCGTCTCTATGTAAGTCAATGACTTCGCCCACAATAATAGTTTATGTATGTTTTCAATATAGACGACCCAAGTTACCAAAAGGTTGTATCAGAAGTAAAAAAGTTTTGAGCCGGACTATTTTAACTCACCATTCAAAGCTTATAATTTTCAATAACTTTTCTTACGCTTTTATATTTCTGAAGTAATTGCTGGGCTTGTTCGGGCGAAATGTTGAGCTCGTCTATTATCATCCGAACGCCTCTTTCGATGAGCTTATGGTTAGATAATTGCATATCCACCATTTTGTTACCTTTTACTTTACCCAGACCTATCATAACAGAAGTTGAAATCATATTCAGCACCATTTTCTGGGCTGTTCCGGCTTTCATGCGAGAACTTCCGGTTAGAAGCTCTGGTCCTGTTATAACCACAATCGGGAATGGAGTCGCTTGTGCGAGCGGACTGCCCGAATTACAAGTAATACAACCGGTGAGGATGTTGTTTTGGTTACATTTTTCAAGCCCTCCGATTACATACGGAGTTGTTCCCGAGGCAGCAATACCGATGACGACATCTTTTGGGTTGATATCAAATTTTTGTAAATCTTGCCAGGCTTGGTTAGGGTCATCTTCTGCAAACTCAACTGCTTTGCGTATGGCAGAGTCTCCACCTGCGATGATGGCGTTAACTAGTTCATGAGGCACTCCAAAAGTCGGTGGGCATTCTGAAGCATCCACAATACCTAATCTACCCGAAGTACCTGCTCCGATATAAAAAAGTTTGCCTCCATTTTTGAGCTTTTCAATAATTTGAAAAACTAATTTTTCGATCTCAGGAATTGCCTTTTCGACCAAATAGGCTACGGTTTTGTCTTCGTTATTGATGTTTTGTAGCAATTCAGAAACAGTCATTTTTTCTAAATGATTATATTTCGAAGATTGCTCTGTGGTTTTGATGAAATTCATTACTTAGGATGTTGAAGGTTTACTGGCTTGGTCAAATATAACAAAATAATTGACTTTGTGATGAACATCATACAAAGTAAGCCAAAATAATTCCTAAAACTATAACCGAAACCTTTGCGATATTAAATTTGTGATTTTCGTTACTTTCAAAAATTATGGTAGAAGAAATATGGAAGAGTATCCCGATTACAACAGAAGATATTTCTACGTAATAATTTGCCAAGAAGTCGAGTTTTTCTGACGCCAAGGTTCCTAATGGAGTCATTAGCGCAAAAACAATCATAAAGAAAAAAATGATTTTTCTACTCAGACCTGCATTGATGAAAAACGACGTTAAAATAATAGCAATGGGCAGGTGGTGAATGGCAATCCCGATAGCCAAATCGTGATGATGGCTCACAGGCATTCCTTCGAGAAGTGCGTGCAAACAAAGACTTATGAATAATGTCCAAGGCATAGAGGTTATTTTATCATGCGAATGCACGTGCCCGTGTTCGGCTCCTTTTGAGAAGAATTCTAATATAATCTGAAACAAAATTCCGATCATAATAAAAATTCCGACCTTATAACCAGCCGAATGGTCATGGTGGTCTTGGGGGTGGTGATTGGCATGTAGCACTGCATCATATACTTCCGGAAGCAAGTGCATAACGGTGATAGAAAGCAAAAAAGCCCCGCTAAAAGCCAAAAGCAATTTGATGTTTTTTTTGTTACTTGGCTTGATTAGTATAGCAATCATATAACCTAGTATTACCGAGAGAAGAGGTAGTGTGTATTGCATAAATTATTTAAAAATCATAATTAGCCTATCGGAGGTGTCGGGATTGAATTTACCGAGTTTATAATCTCCGAAAACATCAAGCAAATAGATGTCACACTCGTTCATCATCTTTTCGAAATCCGCCAGCCTAAATGCTTTCACTCGCTCGGTAAAATTATATTTTTCTGAATTATCTTCAAACGAAATTTCTTTAAAAATATATCCGTTTTCGAATTTTCTGGTAATATAAAAATCAATTCCCTCAACGTGTTTGATTTCTTCTGCTACAAGATTCGGAATTATTTTCTCTACATTCATAAAATCCAAAACCGCAAAACCATATTCAGATAAACTTTCTTTGATGGCTTTAAGAGTGAGTATATTATCCTGATCTTCATCAAAATATCCGAAGCTCGTAAAAAGATTAAAAACGGCATCAAACTTTTCGTCAAAAGGCTCTCGCATATCGTGAACGACAAAACGTAAGTTGTTTTTCTCTTGTTTTTTAGCCTCGTTGATGCTGTTTACAGATAGATCGGCTCCGGTAACATCATAGCCTAATTTACTCAAATAAACCGAATGACGACCTTTGCCACAAGCCAAATCCAATACTTTGGCATTTTCGGGAAGGTTCAGATACGAAGTAATGTTGTCAATAAAAAGTCCAGCTTCTGTATAATCTCTGTCTTTATATAAAATGTGGTAGTATGTTGTATCAAACCACTTGGTGTACCAATTTTTCATAGCTGCAAAATTAGTCTAAAAATCGTAAATTGGAGATAAGAAGATGCTAAAGATTTACTTGTCGAATATCACAACACAAATTCTGTTGTATTTTTAACTTCCGAGATTGCAAAACTACTTTGGGTACTGCCGATGTTTTTGATTACCGTAAGTTTGGTAACCATAAATTCCCTAAATTCGTTCATATCAGATACACAAACCTTTAGAATGTAATCATAATCGCCACTCAGGTGAAAACACTCAAGTACTTCGTTGAGCTTGGTGATTTCTTTTTCAAATTCAATGATATTTTCTTTGGTGTGTTGAATAAGCTTGACATGACAAAAAACCATAAAGGCTTTGCCTATTTTAGTTTTGTCTAGCAATACCGTATGTTTTTTGATAACCTTCTGTTTTTCTAGTTTTTTGATGCGTTCATAAACAGCCGTTACAGATAGGTTTAATTTTATCGAAAGCTCCTTAGTGGTTTGCTTACTATTTTGTTGCAGATAGTGCAGTAATTTTTTGTCTATCGGGTCAAATAACATTTTTTGTCTGAAGTTGATTTAATGATCAAAAATAGAAAAATAAATTATTATATTTATTTTTATTAGAAAAATAATCTAAAGATACTCGCTTGTATTGGTTTTTATAATGTAAATACTTCAATTTGCAATAGTATTAACTCATAACTAAAATTAAATTATGTTCAATCCGGCAGATAAAATTCAAGATTTACAGTATTTCGGAGAGTTCGGAGGCGTAAACCCGTCTATCTCTGATTCATCAACCTACACGTTTTTGTCCGCAAAAACAATGTTTGATACTTTCGAAGGCAACACCGACGGTTGTTACCTTTATTCCCGTCATTCGCACCCAAGCGGATTGTATTTAGGTCAAGCTCTTGCCGCCATGGAAGGTACAGAGAGTGCAGCCGTAACCGCTTCAGGAATGGGAGCAATTACTCCGGTTTTGTTGCAACTTTGCGCAGCAGGAGAAGAAATTGTCTCCAGCAGAACTATTTATGGAGGAACCTATGCCTTTATGAAAAAGTTTCTTCCGAAATTAAACATCAAAACCCATTTCGTAGATATCACTAAGCTTGATAGGGTTGAAGCAGCAATTACCAGCAAAACCAAAGTGTTGTATTGCGAAACGGTGAGCAACCCGCTTTTAGAAGTGGCAGATATTGAAGCCTTGTCAAAAATTGCTAAAAAGCATAATCTCAAATTGGTGATTGATAATACGTTCTCGCCTTTATCAGTAGCTCCAGCACTTATAGGGGCAGATGTGGTGATTCATTCGCTTACTAAATTTATCAACGGAAGCAGTGATACGGTTGGAGGTGTGATTTGTGCTTCGAGTGAATTCATAAACGAGCTAAAAGACGTAAATACCGGGGCGTGTATGCTTTTGGGCTCAACTATGGATAGCCTGCGTGCGGCAAGTATTCTTAAGAATCTTCGTACGCTTCATATTCGGATGAAACAACACAGTTATAATGCTCAATATTTGGCAGAAAAATTTGAACAAGACGGATTAAAAGTAGTCTATCCAGGATTGGCTTCGCATCCTTCGCACAAACTGTATGCTTCGATGATTAACAAAGAATACGGATTCGGAGGTATGCTGACCATCGATGCAGGTTCGCTCGATAAAGCAAACGCACTTATGGAACTTATGCAGGATAAAAACCTTGGGTATCTGGCAGTGAGTCTGGGTTTTTATAAAACACTTTTCTCTGCTCCGGGAACTTCAACTTCGTCTGAGATTCCGATAGAAGAACAATACGAAATGGGCCTCACAGATGGGCTTATCCGTTTTTCGATAGGGCTAGATAATGATATCGAAAGAACCTATCAAATGATGAAAAGCTGTATGAAAGAGCTTGGAGTTATCTAATGCTTTTTGTATACAAAAAATATAAACCCCTGCAGAGTAAATCTCTCAGGGGTTTTTAAGGATTGCTTTTTAAAGAAATTTTAAACGATTTGTGGAATTTTGTGTGTAAATTTGCACCCCATTTGTTTGGTTATCATGATAAAAGATTCGCAAAAAAAAGTTGCTTTTTATACCCTCGGCTGTAAGTTAAACTATTCCGAAACATCGACCATTGCCCGAAGTTTCCAACAAGAAGGATTCGAGCGGGTTGATTTTGAAGAACAAGCCGATATTTATGTGATTAATACCTGCTCGGTTACAGAAAATGCAGACAAACAATTCAAACAAGTTGTAAAAAAAGCCTTGAAAGCAAACGAAAAAGCTTTTGTAGCGGCGATAGGCTGTTATGCGCAACTAAAACCCGAAGAGCTCGCCACTGTTGACGGAGTAGATTTGGTTTTAGGAGCTACCGAGAAATTTAAAATCACAGATTACCTTAACGATTTATCAAAGAATGATTTTGGCGAAATACATTCGTGTGAAATTGAAGAAGCAAATTTTTATGTAGGTAGCTATTCGATAGGCGACAGAACCCGTGCTTTTCTTAAAGTCCAAGATGGTTGCGACTATAAATGTACCTATTGTACTATTCCGCTTGCTCGAGGAATTTCTCGAAGTGATACGCTCGAAAATGTTCTAAAGAACGCAAAAGAAATTTCAGAACAAAACATCAAAGAAATTGTCCTTACCGGTGTAAATATAGGAGATTACGGAAAAGGAGAATTTGGCAATAAAAAGCATGAGCATACTTTTTATGATCTGGTTCAGGCTTTAGACCAAGTAGAAGGGATTGAACGCTTAAGAATTTCTTCTATAGAACCTAATTTACTTAAAGACCAAACCATCGATTTTGTTGCACAAAGCAAAACTTTTGTGCCTCATTTCCACATTCCGTTGCAATCGGGGAGTAATGACATTCTCAAAAAAATGCGACGACGTTATTTGAGAGAACTTTATGTAGAACGTATTGCTCGTATCAAAAAAACAATGCCTGATGCTTGTGTCGGAGTCGATGTAATTGTGGGTTTCCCCGGAGAGACCGATGAACATTTTTTAGAAACGTATAATTTCTTGGCCGAACTAGATATTTCTTATCTGCACGTATTTACCTATTCGGAAAGAGACAATACCGTAGCAATCGAAATGGAAGGTGTGGTAGCTAAACACATCCGTCATAAACGAAGTAAAATGCTTCGCGGGCTTTCGATAAAAAAACGCCGAGCTTTTTATGAAAGTCAGCTAGGGAAAATCAAAACAGTACTTTTCGAAAACGAAAATCATCAGGGATATATTCACGGATTTACAGAAAATTATGTCAAAGTAAAAACGCCTTGGAACCCGTATTTAGCAAATACGCTTCAACCCATAAAGCTCATCAGCATCGAACAAGATGGTCTTGTTAGGGCAGAGCTTTTAAATTTGTCATAACATCTTTAAAACACATTATTAAATAAAAAAAGCCGAATCCTGAGGGTTCGGCTTTTGTTATAATTATTTCGTTTATGTTTATTTCTTTATAAACTGCACTGTTTTGCTTTGATTTTCTTTAGTGAATTTCACAAAGTAAATCCCCGACTCAAAGTTAGAAACGTTAATGCTATGAGTATTGGTATGAGCAATCGTTGAAGTATAAACCGTTTGACCTATGGTGTTATAAATAGTAATCACTCCAGAAAGTTCATAATTATCTGGAATAACGATGTTTACTACATCATTAGCCGGATTCGGATACAAAGAAATCATTCCTAAGCCAAACCTATCTGTGCTTGAAGACTCCTGACAAACATTAGAGGTGAGTAAAGAAGCTCTTCTTAATCCGTTTTGTAAGGCTGTCCTCATTCTTGTTTTTTGATTAGGAGTAAAGGTATTTAAACAGGTGTCATTGGAGTAGTCCATATAGTTTTCAGTCATATCATTACCAGGATTGCTAGCACAAGAATCAAGACCCCAATCAGGACAAGAATAATTTGGTTGCGCAGCAGCAGGTGTATCAGGACAAAAATCTTGTTGTGAGTCGGTAGGGTTTACAATACACGAAGAATTATCTCCCCAAATATGCCTTAATCCTAGCCAGTGACCTACTTCATGTGTGGTGGTTCTACCTCTATTGTAACCAGAAAAATATGTTCCTGGAGCTTCGATTACACGACCAAAAGCTCTCCAATCAATAATAACTCCATCTGTATTGTGATTGCCAGTATAAGGAATTCCTCCTAATCCAGAATTTGTCGGAAATTGAGCATAACCTAATAAATCTAAAGAAGGGTCAAATTCACATACCCAAATATTAAAGTATTGTGTCGGATCCCATTGGGTTTGAGGTTTTAGAGTAGATTCTGCAGAAGCCATGCTCCACATTATGTCTCCCATATTTACTCGGTTAATCCCATTTGTCGGATTTCCGTTAGGGTCTGTTTTTGCTAAACAGAATTCGATATTTGTATCCGTTCCTAAAGGGTTTGACCCGTAGCCAGGTGTTCCTATTTTTCTTCTAAAATCTTCGTTTAATACTTTAATTGAGATAAAACGCGAGCGTCAGAAATATTTCTCCCCACTCCTACTGCCTGACCACTGTGAATAACGTGAACAACTACTGGAATAACTAAAACTTGGTCAGTGTCAGCACCTTCTGTACCAGCAAGCTTTGCCCCATCTTTAAAAACGGCATTTTCAGGATTAAGTTCTCTTAAATATTCACTATATTGATAGGAAAGACATTGAATCTTTCCGGTATAAGGGTTGATATATTCGCTACCAATTTCTTTCCCAAAAGCGACAAGTCTTTCTTGTGCTTGAGAAAAGAATGAAATCATGATTGTTACTCCGGTCAGAAGTAAGTTAAGGACATTTCTCTTCATTTCTTGTTTGAATTTATAATAAAGGAGGGCAATATAAGTAAAAAAAGAACAATTTAGATTGTTTATAAACTACTTTAACATAACAGAGTCTGGAACAAGCTGTTTATAATCTCCTCCGTTTCTAAGTACATCTCTTACTATACTTGAGCTGATAAACGAAGTGCTTGCTGCGGTAAGCAAAAAAACAGTTTCTATTTTGGACAGTTTCCTGTTGGTATGAGCAATGGCCTTTTCAAATTCAAAATCAGCAGGGTTACGAAGGCCTCTGAGAATAAAATCAGCATTTAGTTTTTTGCAAAGATCAATGGTTAGCCCTTTATAGGTTATAACAGAGATCTTTGGTTGGTCTTTAAAGGCTTCTTCTATAAAGTGTTTTCGTTCTTCAAGCGAAAACATATATTTTTTGTCAGCGTTTACTCCGATGGCTACAACAATTTCGTCAAAAAGAGAGACACCTCTTGTGATAATGTCATAATGCCCTAACGTAATTGGGTCAAAAGAACCCGGGAAAATAGCTTTTCTCATCATCTTGGTTTTAACACTACCTAACAAAAATAATCATTTAATCTTGAGTGGTCCTAATTTTGGTTTATAAAATCCAAAAGTTAGATTTTATTATCTTCTTTAACCGAGAATTGCGAGTCATAAAGATTTTTATAAAATCCACCTTTGTTTTTAAGAAGCTCTTTATGAGTGCCTTTTTCGACAATTTGTCCTTTATCCATCACAATGATTTGGTCGGCATTCATAATAGTGGTTAGCCTGTGGGCAATAATGATAGAAGTCCTGCCTTGAGTTAAGGTTGTAATGGCATTTTGAATAAGTTCTTCAGAATAACTATCAATAGACGAAGTAGCTTCATCCAAAATCAAAATACTCGGGTTACTCACATAAGCTCTCAAAAAAGCGATCAGCTGACGCTGCCCTGAGGATAGCATGACTCCCCTTTCTTTGACATTATAATCATAACCTCCGGGAAGGCTTTTGATAAATTGGTCTAGTCCAATTTGCTTAGAAGCTTTAATCACGTCTTCTCTCTGAATTTCAGGATTATAAAGCGTTATGTTGTTATAGATAGTATCGGCAAACAAAAACACGTCTTGTAATACTACAGCAATTTGTTGACGTAGGTCGCCAAGCTTATAATCTGAAATGTTTTTCCCGTCAATGAGTATTTCTCCACTATTAATTTCGTAAAAACGATTGAGCAAATTAATAATTGTGGTTTTTCCGGCTCCCGTACTCCCAACAATAGCAATGGTTTCCCCTTGTTGAATAGTAAGATTTATTCCTTTAAGAACTTCCTCATTTTCTTTATATCCGAAACGCACGTCTTTAAAGCGAATGTTTCCTTGTAGTGTTTCTATTTCTAGCGACCCGTCTTCTTGCGAAAGGTCTGTTTCAAGTATATCAAACACCCGATTGGCAGCAATCATACCCATTTGCATCTCGTTAAATTTATCTGCGATCTGCCTTAGCGGATTAAAGAGCATAGTAACAAGCATCGTGTAGGTTACTAAATCTCCCATAGTTGTGCTTCCTTGCTGAACAATATCTGCAGCTCCGTACCAAATCACAACACCTAAGGTTATAGACGATACAATATCTGCTACCGGGAAAAAAATAGAGTTATACTTTACGTTTTTTAACCAAGCTTTTCTGTGTTTGTCATTTATACTTTTAAATTTTTCGTATTCTATTTCTTCTCTCGAAAAGAGCTGTACGATTTTCATTCCGGTTAAACGTTCTTGAATAAAAGTATTCAGATTCGAAATCTGCGTACGCACTTGCTCAAAGGCAGACTTCATCTTGATTTGAAAGATTCGAGTAGCTACTACTAGAATTGGCATAGCAATCAGCACGATTATGGTCAGTTTCCAGTTCATATATAACATGAAAACAATCACCACTATCATTTTCATCAAGTCACTTATAATCATAAAAAGTCCTTGACTAAAAATTCTTGCTATCGATTCTATATCAAAAACCGAACGGGTAACCAGTTGTCCTACTGCCGTATGATCAAAATATTTCATCCTGAAATTAGTGATGTGACTAAATAGCTTATCTCTCAAATCTTTGACGATATCCTGACCGAGCCAATTGGCCCAATACACAAAAAAGAATTGCGAAATCACCTCCATTATCAACACTACGAGCATCAAGCCTACAAAGAGTAAAAACCCATTTTCGTCTTGCGGTTGAATGTATTCGTTTACTGTTTGTTTAAGTAAGTATGGGCGTAAAGCAGCAAATACAGACAGTAAAATCGACCAGATAATAATGGCATTAAACCTCCACTTATAAGGTTTGGTAAAGACCATAATTTTACTGAATATTTCTTTATTTGCTCTTTTTTTGTTCATTGCTTTAAGCGATATTTTAATTTTTAAGATACGGATATTCTACTTTTGTCAGGTACAATCCGTGTGCAGGCACCGAGAAACCTGCCTTACCTCTGTTTTTACTCTTTATAACTTCTTCGAAATCTTGCAGCGAAATCTTGTGTTGCCCAACTCCGACGAGTGTGCCCACAATAGCCCTGACCATATTGCGTAAAAATCGGTCTGCCGAAACGGTAAAAACTAATGCATTATCTTGTTTTTTCCAAGAGGCTTCAAAAATAGTACAATTGTAAGTAAACACATCCGTATTAGATTTCGAAAAACACTGAAAATCAGTATGCTTAAATAATATCTGGCAAGCCTCATTCATCAAAGCAACATCTAAATCATGGTTAAAATAACAACTAAAATCGTGTTTAAAAGCATCTTTGTGTTGATGAATGTGATATTCATAGGTTCGCCTGGTGGCATCAAATCTAGCATGGGCGTCATCGTTGACCTGAAAAATCGAGAATATAGCAATGTCTTTAGCAAGAAAAGAATTCAATCTTTTGACTAAATCGGTGGTGTTTATTTGGTGTTCAACATCAAAATGAGCATACATTGCTTTGGCGTGCACTCCGCTATCAGTACGTCCTGCTCCTACAATTTGAGTGGGTGTAGCGAGCAAAGTAGTTAAAGCTTTAGTAAGCTCTTCTTGTACAGAAATTGCATTTGGTTGCATTTGCCATCCGTGGTAGTTTTTGCCGAAATATGATAAGTGTATAAAGTATCGCAATGCTATAAAATTGAAGTTACAAAGATACAGATTTTATGTCTTTGAAATTAAAGAAACACTTAAAACAACATTTCGTTCAACACAAAATTTACTCCAAAAAACACTCATCTTTAAACCCAATCAAATACACTTTTTCTTTTGCCCTTGTTATAGCTGTATAAAGCCATCTCAAATAATCTCTGTCTTGTCCGTTGGGCAAATAAGGCTGTTCGATAAAAACCGTATTCCATTGCCCACCTTGAGCTTTATGACAGGTAACTGCATACGAAAACTTTACTTGCAA
>CAYPCZ010000019.1:0-32815 GCA_964409345.1 uncultured Flavobacterium sp.
CTTTGATTCCGTTGGTCGGGAAGGCAAAATCACAAGGCGTAAACACCATCGATTGTGCAAACTGAATATCCATATTATGTACGTTTGGCAAATTGCCTACACTTCCGGCAATAGCCACATAACATTCGTTTTCGATAGCTCTGGCCTGAGCACAATGCCTTACTCTGGAATAACCGTTTTGCGTATCGGTCAAAAACGGAACAAACAATATAGCCATTCCTTTGTCTGCTAAAAGTCGGCTCAATTCCGGGAACTCTACATCATAACAAATCAGCACACCAATTTTTCCGCAATCGGTATCAAAAACTTGTAATTCTTCTCCGCCTTGCATACCCCAAATCTTGGCTTCGTCTGGTGTTACGTGGAGTTTTTCGTATCGTTCGACTGTGCCGTCTCTTTTGCATAAATATCCCACGTTATAAAGCTTTTCGCCTATCATCTCGGGCATACTTCCGGTTATGATATTGATGTTGTACGAAATGGCAAAACCCGAAAATCGCGTGACAATTTCTTCGGTATATTTGGCTAATTCTCTGATGGCTTCCGGCTCAGACAAATGATTGTCTTTTGCCATAAGCGGAGCATTGAAAAATTCAGGAAATAATGCAAAATCAGATCGATATCCAGAAACTGCATCAATAAAATATTCGGCTTGTTGCATCAGGCTGTTTACATCGTTGTAGGCTCTCATTTGCCACTGAATAAGCCCTAAACGGATGACTTTTTTGGTTGTGGCAGCTTTGTTATTTGGCTTTTCGAAATAAATATTATCCCATCGCAAGAGTACGGCAAATTCACCTGAGAGCTTATCACCTTCTAAATAATTTTTTAGGATTCTTGTAGGCCTGAAATCATTCGAAATCTGAAAATTAAGCACCGGATCGTGAATCTCCATTTGCTTTACTTTGTCAATATATTCTTTTGGCGAAAGTTTGTCGGCATATTTGTGATAATTAGGAATCCGACCGCCAAATACAATTCCTTTGAGGTTGAGTTTTTCGCAAAGTTCTTTACGGTAATCGTATAATCTTCTGCCTAAACGCAATCCGCGAAATTCAGGCTTGACAAAAATTTCTATTCCATAAAGCACATCTCCCTCATCGGTATGCGTACTAAAAGTGTAGTTTCCTGTTGCTTCTTTGTAAGTATGGTTGTTGTCAAGGTCGTTGAAATTGACAATAATCGAAAGCGTACATCCAGCTAATTCTCCGTTGATTTTAAGGACGGCTTGCCCTTCGGGGAATTTTTTCAACAGCTTTTTAATCTGAGATTCTTTCCAATAATTTTCGGGCATACTCGGATAAGCCTCCACCATTGCTTCTTTTAGAGCTAAGTAGTCTTCGAATTTTAAATACTCAAGTTCAATTTTGTCGATTTCGTCTGGGTTCATAGTGAAGTGTTTAATAACATTCAAATTTAAGCAATTATGGTTTATGTATGTAAAACTTTTTAGATGGTAATTTGTATGGAAGAATTAAAAATTACAAGTTCAAAAAATCATCAGTATTTTTGTAATACTTTAATTCTAATGATGAAGATACAAAAAGAACAGTCTTTCGCAGAAAAAGTCATTGATTTCAATCGAAATCTACATTATTCAGGTGATTTGCCTGTTGGATTTCAGGTGCTGAATCCGTATTTGGATAATCCGGAGACGATGGAAGTGATGCAAAAGTTCTATCACAAATATTACAACGATAAAAAGCAGCGAAAATTCATCATCGGAATCAACCCGAGTAGAAACGGAGCAGGAGTAACGGGAGTTCCGTTTACAGATACCAAACGATTGGAATCGGTTTGCGGAATAAAAATGACATCAGCACATACCCACGAAATTTCTTCAGTTTTTGTGTATGACATGATTCAGGCTTTCGGAGGTGTAGTAGATTTTTACAGCCAATTTTATATCAATTCGCCTTTTCCGCTGGCTATTGTAAAAAGGTCGAAAGAAGGAAACTTTCTCAATGCCAATTATTATGATGATAAAAAGCTTTTTGAAGCTGTCAAAGATTTTATGATAGAATCGCTCGAAAAGCACATCAGTTTAGGTTTGGATACTTCGGAGGTTTTTGTACTCGGAAAGAAAAATGCGGAATTTCTCCAAAAACTCAATAAAGAGAAAAAGTTGTTTGACAAGATGACGGTTTTAGAACATCCGAGATATATCCAACAATATAAATCTAAAGAAAAGCAGCTGTATATTGATAAATATATTTTGGCTTTGAGTGGGAATGTAAATCAGCTTTAAAAACCTCATTTTGCCCCCGGCTTAAAATTCCTTATATTTGTCTGATAACTTCAAAATATTAACTATGGGAAAAGGCGATGTAAAAACCAGAAGAGGGAAAATTTTTCGTAGTAGTTACGGTAAATTACGCCCTCGAGACAAGAAAGCAGAAACAACACCACCAACAACTTCTCATAAAAAGAAATAAAAAAACGGCTCGAATTCGAGCCGTTTTTCGTTTTTACTTGATGAATGCTTGTCGTTTAAATCAATACAAGCTTCATCAATCTTAAATTCTTACTTACTTCCTAGAAGCACTAATTCTTCTACACGGATTTCGGTAATGTACCGTTTTTGTCCGTCTTGTGTGTCGTAACTTCTGTAGGTGATTTTGCCTTCGACAGCAATTTCTTTTCCTTTTTCTACGTACTTTTCCATTATATCAGCGAGTTTTCCGCTTGCTACAAGGTTGTGCCATTGTGTTTCCTCAATTTTTTCGCCTTGAGTGTTAGTGTAGTAGTCAGATGTTGCCAGACTTACTTTTGCAATTTTCCCGTTTTCGAAGTTTACGATTTCAACTTCTTTTCCTGTTCTACCGATTAGGGTAACTTTGTTTCTTAAAGACATAATACTAAAAATTTAAATTAAACATTAGATAAGAGGCGTTCGTTGTTTTCTCAAATCTCTGGTGCAAAGATTCAACGGAATCAAAAATATAGTCGGTAGTTATACAATTACTTTCGATTGTAATTGTTTGTAAACGGATAAATGTTTATATTTGAATGATTTACGTAAAATTAAATTTCTAAAAAAATGAGTATTTGTTTAGAGTGCGGAGAAAAAATCATCGGTCGTTCAGACAAAAAGTTCTGTAATGACGGGTGTAGAAATGCTTATAATAATAAACATAACAAAGATGTTTCGAACCTAATGCGAAACATCAACAACAAACTTCGAAAGAACTTCAGAATACTTTCTGAACAAAAATTCGTTGACGGAAAAGCAAAAACTACCAAGCAAAATCTTTCGATAATCGGATTTGACTTTACTTATTTCACCCATTTCAAAGTCTATAAAAACGGAGCCGAATATCGGTTTGTGTACGATATCGGATATAAATTTCTCGAAGATGATTGGATTTTGATTGTCAAAAATGAATAATCTGGTTTATTTCCAAAATTCATCTTCCCACTTATCGTCAAAAGGGGTGTTGTGATTTTCCTCTATCAACCGAAGTTGTTCCGGAGTAGCTACTTGTTGTACCTTATTGAACAGAACCCGTTCTTCAAAACGGATGTGTTGGTCAAGTTCTTGCTCGATGAGTTCGAGCGAGAGCGGAATATCTTCTGATTCAAACAAAGCTTTTAGTCTTTGATGTTCGGCAAAAGCCTGAATAATTAACGCATCATCACTCGGTAAAACCGAAAATATATATTTTTCTTCTACTTCAAAATGAGCCATCAAGTGATTGTGCCAAAACCAATCGGTATATTTTTTAATTCGCTCAGGGTTTACGTTTAATCGAAATCCTTGCCTTATCTTCCAACAAAGCAATAATCCGAAGTGATGCTCTCTGCTAACAGGTTGTAGTGATGGATGTCTTTTGATGGGTTGATTCATAACACTGGTTTTTTGAATTACATCATTTGAATGACCAATTTAGTAATGCAACGTAAATATACTGCAATAAATTTATTTTATCAGATTTCGTGCTCATAAATTTATGAAGAGCTCATTTTATAAGAAACAAGACTTTTTCCTTACTTTTGCACAAACTATCCGCATGAACCTCGAAGATTATCACGCTAAAGCCAAAGCTAAGCAAACCGATCATAAAAAGTTTTTGGCTAAAATTAAAAATAAGCCTCCTAAGCATTTTGATTTAAAGATGCAGGATATTCATGACGATGTTTTTGATAGAGTCGATTGTCTTTCTTGCGCTAATTGTTGTAAAACTACTGGTCCTTTGTTTACTCAAAAAGACATTGACCGATTGGCTGGAGTTTTCAGACTGAAGTCGCAACAGTTCATAGAAAAATATTTACGAATTGACGAAGACAACGATTATGTGTTGCAGTCTGTGCCTTGTCCGTTTTTGGGCAGCGATAATTATTGTTCGGTTTATGAGGAGCGTCCTAAGGCGTGTCGAGAATATCCGCACACGGACAGGCGGAAATTTTATCAAATCAATCACCTGACTCTCAAGAACACACTCATTTGTCCGGCTGCGTATGAAGTTGTTGAACAGATGACCCAAGAGTTTTGAAGATTGATGGTTATCAAAAAATCGTTTTAACTTTTGCCTTTCGACTTAAAGAAGTATCTTTGCAGCGTTTTTAGAATACAATGAAAGCAACTTTGAGCACTACCGAAAAGACCTTTTCTATTAAAACCGTGGTTTCAGAATTTAAAGAAATTACCAAATTCCGCTTGGCAGCAAGTGTGGTATTTTCTTCTATTGCAGGATATCTGTTGGGAGTAGATGTGTTCACTTCGGGTAGTTGGATAACACTTTTGATGTTGGCTATCGGAGGATACTGTATGGTCGGAGCTTCGAATGCTTTCAATCAGATTATCGAAAAAGACTCCGATGCACTAATGGAGCGTACTAAAAACCGTCCGGTTCCTTCCAAACGAATGACACCCACCTCGGCTTTTGTGCTGGCAGCCACGCTTACTATTTTAGGGATTATAATCCTTTATAACATCAACCCAAAATCAGCAATGTTTGGGGCTATTTCAATATTTTTGTACGTAAGTGTTTATACGCCGCTCAAAACATTAACGCCTCTTTCTGTTTTTGTAGGGGCTTTTCCGGGGGCTATCCCGTTTATGTTGGGTTGGGTGGCTGCTACAGATAATTTCGGAATTGAAGCCGGTATGCTGTTTATGATTCAGTTTTTCTGGCAGTTTCCACACTTTTGGGCTATCGGTTGGTTTTTGTATGAAGATTATAAAAGAGCAGATATTTTTATGCTGCCTAACGGCAAACGAGACAAAGGAACGGCTATCCAAATTATTATGTACACGTTCTGGACAGTTCTTATTTCGATCGTTCCAGTGTTGGGGTATTTTAAAGAAGGGGCTTTAGGAAAGCTTTATATTACTCCGATTTCTGCTATAATAGTATTAGGACTGGGTATTTGGATGTTGGTTCAGGCTTTTAAGTTATATAAAAAACGTGATTCCAAAACAGCCCGTGTGCTTATGTTAGTAAGTGTTTCGTATATCACGTTGTTGCAAATCGTCTATGTGTTAGATAAGTTTATAAGATAAAATTATGCAAGACAAACAAGTTTTTGATAATTATCAAAGCAAAGCCAAGACCTACAAAACAATGCTTTTAGTAGCTATTATTAGTATGTCGATGATGTTTGCAGGATTGGTAAGTGCTGTTATTGTGAGTAAGTCAAGACCCGATTGGCTCAGTGATTTTGAGCTTCCTTCAGCCTTTTTGATTAGCACAATAATAATTATCATTAGTAGTATTACTTTTCATATGGGTCTAAAAAACATCAAAAAAGATCAAAGAAGTAATACCGCAATGTTCCTTTGGCTTACACTTGCTTTAGGGCTTATCTTTGTGATTTTACAATTTGTAGGCTTCGATCAGGTTATTCAAAACGGGTTTTATTTCACCGGGCCACAAAGTAATGTGACTACTTCGTTTTTGTATATTATCGTAATTATGCACTTGGCACACTTGTTTGCAGGAACACTTTCGCTTTTAATTGTAATTTATAATCATTATAAACAAAAATATACTTCATCTCAACCGCTTGGTATAGAGTTAAGTGCGATGTTTTGGCATTTTCTAGGGATTTTATGGTTAATTTTGTTTTTGTCTTTATATTTTATTGAATAAGAAAAAAACGTACATTTGAAAAATTTTTTATTTTAACAAAAAATTATGGGAACAACAGCTACTTCAGCAGCTAAAGAAAAAGTTTGGGAAGGTGGTAACGAGCCGTTAGGGGCAAGTTACGGAAAACTAATGATGTGGATTTTCATCCTTTCTGACTCTTTGACTTTTACTGGTTTTTTGATTTCTTACGGATTTATGCGATACAAATTTCTAGAGATTTGGCCTATCGCAGACGAAGTCTTTAATCACTTTCCGTTTATCCCTGGCGATAACCCGATGTACTTCGTTGCTTTGATGACATTTATTCTGATTTTTTCGTCAGTAACTATGGTGCTTGCCGTAGATGCAGGCCATCAAATGAAAAAGAATAAAGTAGTTACCTATATGGCGCTGACTATTGCAGGAGGATTGTTCTTTATCGGTTCGCAAGCTTATGAGTGGAAAAACTTTATCGTCGGAACATATGGAGCTGTAGAAACCAGAGGAGGTTCTATCCTTCAGTTTGTAGATTTAGAAGGCAATAGATTGTCTTTAGATGAAGTGGCTCAATCTATACCGACTGACCGAGTAGCCAACACCAAAAGTAGAGGACTTTGGTTTACAGAAGAAGCAAAAAGACCGGCTTATACTCCACAAGAAGTTATCGAGGGAGTAAAAGCCAACCCGAATGTTTTGATCAGAACTGAGTTTATTTATAGAGGTACAGATCAACAAAAATCAGATGTATCGCTGCACCCTACACTCAATAAAGACAAGCACAAAGTAGTTCTTAATCGTGAGGCTTCTGTCGAAAGAATTCAAGATGCAGTCTATGTCGTAAAAGGAGCAAGTCATATCAGAAACGAGTATGGTAATAAAGTGTTTGCTAACTTATTTTTCTTTATTACCGGTTTTCACGGTTTTCACGTTTCGATTGGTATATTGTTGAATATAATCATCTTTATCAATGTTCTTATGGGAACTTATGAGAAAAGAGGGAGCTATGAAATGGTCGAAAAAGTAGGTCTTTATTGGCACTTCGTAGATTTGGTTTGGGTATTTGTATTTACATTCTTCTATTTGGTATAATTATTTTTTTAGTATAAAATTATGGCACAAGGTCACGCATCTAACACAAAAAGAATCTGGAACGTATTCTGGATTTTATCACTCCTTACAATTGTTGAGGTTGTCTTAGGAATTTTCAAGCCAGCTTCATTACATTATACATCTTTTTTAGGTACATCACCTCTGAACTGGATATTTATCATCCTTACCATCGTTAAGGCCTATTATATCGTATGGGCGTTTATGCATATGGAAGGTGAAAAAGCATCTTTACGTTGGTCGATAGTAGGTACTGGGATATTCCTTATCGTGTATATAATCGTCTTGTTTCTATTAGAGGCTGTTTATATATATGATGTCTTAAACAGTCCGAATTCGATTAGCAAATGGATATTTTAACCCTATGTAATTAAAGGTTAAAGGCAGTAGAAATACTGCCTTTTTTTGTATCTTTGTCGCTGTTATTTTATAACACAATCAGATTTTTAAGTTATTTTGAGACCTATGAAAAAGAGTCTTATCGTTATTTTCTTGTTTGTATTTCCTATAGCAACCTACTTGTTTTTTGCCTCGGGAGTCAATGCGTTTACGACATTGCCGACCATTTCGTCAACAGTCAATGAGCTTCCTGATTGGGAGTCCTTAAGCGGAGAGTCAGTAAAACTTCAAGATAAAATCACCGTTTTAGGCTTTACCGGAACAGACCTTTTAGAAAACAAAGCCAATGCTTTTAACTTGAACCAACTCATTTATAACAAGAATAGGGGTTTTCAAGACTTTCAGGTCGTAATGGTAGTGCCGAGCGAGTCAAGACAACAAGCAGAAGAGCTTATTCAAGAATTTGAATGGGCAAAATTGGTTTCGTTTTCTGAGTGGAAATTTGTTTTTGCCTCAAAAGAAGAAATTTTTGATTATTATCAAACTTTAGGTCTTGTGGCTACTCTCGACCATAAAGCCGGAACCCCCAATGTTTATATTCTTGACAAAGAACGCAACCTAAGAGGGAGAAAAGGCAAAGATAAAAAAGGAACAGAGGAGTATAAAGAAGGTTATTCGACCATATCTCCTGCCGAACTTAAAAACGAAATGGAAGATGATTTTAAAATCATTTTATACGAATATAGAGCTGCATACAAAAAGAACGACCTCCCTAAAAGAGAAATATGATGAAAAACAAATCGTATATAGGTATCAGTCTTGTCATACTGGTTTTTGGGATCATCTTTATTCCCGAAATCGTAAAACGCATAAAAAGTAATGAAGTTATCGAGGCAGATCGGCTTAATAAAGTAGAGAAACCGCCTACAAAAAGTGGGTTAACTAAAATTGCTCAGGCACCTTCGTTTGAGCTAACCAATCAAAATAACCAACTCCTAAGCGATAAAGACTTACTCGGAAAAGTATATGTGTTAGAGTTTTTCTTTTCGACCTGCCCGACCATTTGCCCGATTATGAACAAAAATATGCTTGATATCGAGCAAAAGTACATCAATCATGACGACTTTGCTATTGCCTCGATTACGATCAATCCAAAATATGATATCCCCGAAGTTTTAAAAGCTCATGCACAAGGTTTAGGCGTAAACTCTGAGAATTGGCACTTTCTGACCACAGATAGTAAAGAGTATATTCATCAACTGGCCAAGAAATTCAATATGTATGTAGGCGAAAATATGGATGCTCCAGGAGGATTCGAGCATTCCGGTTTCTTTGCTTTGATTGATAAAGAAGGAAATATTCGCTGTAGAACCGATAAGTTTGGTAACCCTATTTTATATTATACCGCACTTAATTATGATGACCCGGATGGGTTCGAAGAAAACCCTCACGGTGAGTTCAGACCCGGGATTGACAGTATTATAGAAGATATAGCAAAACTGCTGAACGAGTAGTTCAGTTTCACCTAACTTTCGAATAAAGTATGTCTGATAAAATAAAATCAGTAGAAAAAAAGTATAACAAATGGATTGTTGTTCTTTCTATATTAATTCCGGTTGTTGTAGCGATGTTGTTTACCGTAAAGCTATCTGATTTTGGGATAGAAGTAGAGCCGCTCACATTCTTGCCACCGATTTATGCTACGATTAACGGAATGACAGCCGTATTCCTTGTGCTGGCTGTAAGAGCCATAAAAAACGGGAACCGAGTTCTGCACGAGCGATGGGTCAAAATAGCTCTTACTTGCTCAGTTTTGTTTCTGCTTATGTATGTAGCTTATCATATGACATCAGATTCTACTCCATATGGAGGAGAAGGGACGATGCGCTATGTTTACTTTTTTATTCTGTTGAGTCACATTCTCCTTTCGATAGTGGTTATTCCGTTTGTGTTGATAACATATGTGAGAGGACTTTCTGGTAATTTTGTCAAACACAGAAAAATCGCCAAAATCACTTTTCCGCTTTGGCTTTATGTGGCTGTTAGCGGAGTTATTGTTTACCTAATGATTTCACCTTATTATGTACATTAAAAAATCTTTCTTCTTTTTTATATTCTCTCTTCTCTTTTTTCTATTCTCTATAGAAACAAAGGCTCAATGCGCGATGTGTAGAGCTGTTTTAGAGAGCGAAGAAGGAGGGGTGAAGGCCGAGGCTATTAATGACGGAATCGTCTATTTGATGGCTATGCCGTATATTTTGGTAGGGATTATGGGTTATGCGGTCTATAGGGTTATCAAAGCCAAGAAAAGCTAATTAGATACCCTTAGCGTATTTCCGTGTTGTTCCACGCGATACGGAATCAGCGTATATTGACCTTCTCCAGAAGGTACTCCGGTAAAAAGGCTGTATTCTAATTCGTCACAAGGACAAACCACTTTAATTCCTTCGATTTCCAATCGAGAACAATTACTGATATATTGATTAGGGCAATTAGCCTCATAGGCTCTGTAAGTTCCTCCGGCATTGAATATGATGATTCCGTTAGCTCCAACTCCGCCTATGGTTACAAGCACAGCATTACTCGGGTACATTAATGAGCTGTACATCGGCAGTTCCATATTTATAGTAACCGAAAATGGATAATTTGGTACATACGGATTGTTTTCCCTTATCGAATCACTCTCACAGCTGGTTATGCATAACATTAAAATCATTCCAAAAAATATACGACTCATAAAATAAAAATTTAAATATTGTGAATTAAAAATAATAATCGTACCTTTGATTATCACAATAAATATCAATGTCTATAATAAACGACTAAAGTATAAAAATATTACCAAAGTTAAGAATCCCAAGCTGTTATTTGGGATTCTTTCTATTTATAAAACAATGAAATCATGACAAAAGTATCATATTACACCTCAGAAGGATTAAAAAAGTTGAAAGACGAGTTAGAACATCTAAAGTCAGTAGAGCGTCCTAAAGCGTCTCAAGCGATTGCAGAAGCTCGTGACAAAGGAGATTTGTCAGAAAACGCAGAATATGACGCAGCCAAAGAAGCACAAGGTCTTCTGGAGATGAAAATCTCCAAGATGGAAGAGCTATATGCAAGCGCCAGACTTATTGACGAATCACAGCTGGATATATCAAAAGTGCTGGTTTTGTCAAAGGTGCGAATCAAAAACCTTACTAATAAGATGGAGCTTACCTATACCTTAGTAGCCGAGAGTGAGGCAGACCTTAAAGCGGGGAAGATTTCTGTAACTTCACCTATCGGAAAAGGTCTTTTAGGAAAATCAGTGGGTGAAACCGCTGAAATTACCGTGCCTAACGGAACCCTACAGTTTGAGATATTAGAAATTACAAGAGAATAAATTATGGGTTCTATATTTACTAAAATCATCAACCGCGAAATTTCTGCTCATATTGTGGCAGAAGATGATAGCTTTATTGCCTTTTTGGATGTTAATCCTAATGCTAAAGGACATACGCTTTGTGTTCCTAAGCAAGAGATTGACAAAATATTTGATATGGATGCCGAGCATTATCTGCAACTGATGAAGTTTTCTTATAAAATCGCTAAAGCTTTAGAAAAAACTGTTCCTTGCAAAAGAGTAGGTGTGGCTGTAGTAGGGCTCGAAGTGCCTCACGTGCATGTGCACCTGATTCCGCTGAACCAAATGCAAGAAATGAGTTTTCAGCATAAGGTAACACTCACCAAAGAAGAGCTTGAGCAGTTGACGCAACAAATAAACTCCAATCTATAATATAGTTTTTTCAAAAAAGGAAGATTCACCAACCTCGTTTTTACACCTAAAATGAGGTTTTTTTAATTTCATAAATAAAGCACTCCATGTAACTCCCAATGATTGGAGTTTATGATATAATTCATTCTGATTCACTCTTTATCAGAGTGTTTGTAGGTGTTTTTATCGCTTTTTATAGGCTTATACCAACTTTAGTGTAATTGATTGGTTTTTAAAATATTTGTCAACTTTCTAATGTTGATAAATTTATATATGTCTTTAATTCAGCTATTTAAGTATTTATATTTGCAAACTTTTTTAATTTGTTATTTTATGTATTTTTATTTTGCGTACATTTGTTGGAGTAATTAACTTAAAAATAATTATTAGATGGAAGCAGATGTACTTACAAAAAATAAAAAGACTTTTTCTGGTGAAGAAGTGTTTCAACAAGCGGTAGAATACTTTAAAGGAGACGATTTGGCAGCTCGCGTATGGGTTAATAAATATGCTCTGAAAGATTCTCAAGGCAATATTTATGAGCGATCTCCTGAAGATATGCACAAAAGAATTGCCAGCGAAATAGCACGAATAGAAGCGAAATATCCTAACCCGATGTCAGAGACAGAAATCTTTGATTTGATTAAGGAATTTAAGTACATCATCCCGCAAGGAAGCCCTATGACCGGTATCGGAAATCCCTTTCAGGTAGCTTCGCTTTCCAATTGTTTTGTGATTGGCAATAAAGGAGAAAGTGATTCCTATGGAGGAATCATGAAAATAGATCAAGAGCAAGTGCAACTCATGAAACGTAGAGGAGGCGTAGGGCATGATTTGTCACACATTCGCCCCAAAGGTTCAGCGGTAAAAAACTCTGCTTTAACCTCAACAGGATTAGTTCCGTTTATGGAACGCTTTTCTAATTCTACTCGCGAAGTAGCTCAAGACGGGCGTAGGGGTGCACTTATGCTCTCAGTATCTATAAATCATCCGGATGCCGAAGATTTTATTGATGCTAAACTCGTGCAAGGTAAAATTACCGGAGCCAACGTATCAGTCAGAATTGACGATTCGTTTATGAGAGCCGTAAAAGATAACCAATCCTATATCCAAACCTATCCCATTTTTAGTCAAAATTCAAAATTCAGCAAAGAAACCAACGCAAAAGAACTTTGGGAAAAAATAGTTCATAATGCATGGAAGTCAGCAGAACCCGGGATTCTTTTCTGGGATACGATAATCAGAGAATCACTGCCAGATTGCTATGCAGATTTAGGTTATAAGACTCTATCGACCAATCCGTGTGGAGAGATTCCGTTGTGTGCGTATGATTCGTGTAGGCTTTTGGCCATCAATTTGTTTTCGTATGTAGTAAATCCGTTTACTAAAGAGGCATATTTTGATTTTGAGCTATTCAAAAAACACGTGGGTTATGCCCAGCGAATGATGGATGATATTATTGATTTAGAGCTAGAAAAAATAGATGATATCTTGTCAAAAATAGATGCCGACCCAGAGGAGGAGGAAGTAAAAAGAGTAGAGAGAAATCTTTGGGCAGAAATCAGAATCAAAGCAGAAGAAGGACGCAGAACAGGAGTGGGTATTACCGCAGAAGGAGATATGCTTGCGGCTCTAGGCATTCGATACGGAAGTCAAGAAGGTAACGACTTTTCTGTAGAGGTTCATAAAACCTTAGCTTTGGCGGCTTATCGTTCGTCTGTAGAAATGGCTAAAGAAAGAGGAGCATTTGCTATTTATGACGCCAAAAGAGAAGCCAATAATCCGTTTGTGCTTAGAATCAAAAAAGCAGATCCGGCTTTGCATAATGATATGCAGGAGTATGGGCGACGAAATATAGCTTTGCTTACGATTGCTCCCACAGGAAGTACTTCGCTAATGAGCCAGACTACTTCAGGAATTGAACCTGTATTTATGCCTGTGTATAAACGCAGAAGAAAGGTGAACCCGAACGACAAGGATGTCCGCGTCGACTTTGTGGACGAAATAGGCGATTCTTGGGAAGAATATGTTGTATTCCACCACCGATTTAAGCAATGGATGGAAGTAAATAATATCGATACCACTGTTAATTATTCTAACGAGCAAATCAACGAGCTAATCGAGAAATCTCCTTATTACAAAGCTACTTCTAACGATGTAGATTGGCTGAGTAAAGTAAAAATGCAAGGTGCTATCCAGAAGTGGGTAGATCATTCCATCTCAGTAACTATTAACATTCCTAATGACGCCACCGAAGAATTGGTTGATAGGTTATATATGACGGCTTGGGAAGAAGGCTGCAAAGGCGTAACGGTTTATCGCGATGGTTCTCGCTCAGGAGTTTTAATTTCGGCAGAAGAGAAAAAAGAAGCCAAAGAAATAGATGTAGATTATAAGTTGGTTTTTCCGACCAAACGACCCCAGACGATGGAAGCAGACGTAGTACGCTTTCAGAACAACAAAGAGAAATGGATTGCATTTATCGGAACCATCGATGGGCGCCCGTATGAGATTTTTACCGGATTAGCTGATGATGATGACGGAATATTATTGCCTCGCTGGGTAGAAGATGGGTTTATTATTAAAAACAAAGACGAAAAAGGAAATACTCGATATGATTTCCAATATGTCAATCAAAGAGGATATAAAACCACTATCGAAGGACTTTCGTATCGCTTTAACCCTGAGTTTTGGAATTATGCCAAACTAATTTCAGGAACCCTGCGTCACGGAATGGATATTGAGAACGTAGTTGACCTTATCAACGGATTGCAATTGGATAACGAATCTATAAACACATGGAAGAATGGTGTAGCAAGAGCCTTAAAACGCTTTGTCCCCGATGGTACTCAAGCCAAAGGCAAATGCTCAAACTGTGACTCTACCAACTTGATGTATCAAGAAGGGTGCTTGACCTGTAAAGATTGTGGGTCTTCGAAGTGTGGTTAACTTTGAGCCTCACAAACGTTTAAATTAGTTTTATAAAAGCAATTCAGAGTTTACTAATAAATTTTGAGTTGCTTTTTTACTTTTGAAACCTATAAATCATTTAATGCTCAAAAAAATAATCAGATGTATAAAAAAGCTAATACTTTGGCTTTTTGTTTTATCGATATTCTCGGTCATTACCTTTGGTTTTGTTCCGGTACCGCTAACGCCTCTGATGCTCTCAAGAGCCATAGAGAACAATTCGTTAGACTGGAAGCATCAGTGGGTTCCGATTGAGAATATCTCTCACAACTTGCAGTTAGCTGTCGTGGCGAGCGAAGATCAGAATTTCTTAAAACACAACGGTTTTGATTTCGATGCTATTGAAAAAGC
This sequence comes from uncultured Flavobacterium sp., assembly GCA_964409345.1. Lineage (GTDB taxonomy): Bacteria > Bacteroidota > Bacteroidia > Flavobacteriales > Flavobacteriaceae > Flavobacterium. The sequence continues at coordinate 14,590 of CAYPCZ010000019.1, forward strand.
TATCCAACACAACAAAAAAGGAAAAAACATCAGAGGAGCCAGTACTATTTCGCAACAAGTAGCCAAAAATGTTTTTTTGTGGCAGGGCAGAAGTTGGGTTAGAAAAGGATTGGAAGTATATTTCACTTTTTTGATAGAGCTTGTTTGGAGTAAAGAACGAATCATGGAAGTTTATCTGAATAGCATCGAAATGGGAAATGGTATATACGGAGCCGAAGCAGCGGCACAATATTGGTATAAGAAGTCAGCCAAAAGTTTAACTTCAAGAGAAGCCGCCGGAATTGCAGCCATACTCCCCAGTCCCAGAAGGTTCAAAGCCAATAATTCTTCCGATTATATTGAGAGAAGAAAGAATCATATTGTCAAGCAAATGGGGTATATCGGCAGATTAGAATACTAATACTCTTAGGTGAGTCTAAGATGCTTAAACAGTAGCTTGCCTTGAGTTATTACTTCGGTATATCAAATAGGCTCCGATAAGGATAAACGGAAGGCTTAGCCATTGCCCGGTTGAAAGCAGTGGGTTTTCTCCTTCAAATCCGCCTTGACTTTCTTTGACGAATTCCGCTATAAATCGCACCGTCCAGAGCAGGATTAAGAACACTCCAAACAAAAATCCTTGCTTTTGTCTAACATTAGTTTTCCAGTACATAAAATACAGGATGATAAACACCAAAATATAACCGAAAGCTTCATAAAGTTGAGCAGGGTGTTTAGCCGGAATAGCTTCAATATAAGTAGAATATTCCGGATGACTTGTCAATGCCTGGTAGGCTTGTTTATAGTTAGGAATGTTGGTGATTTGTGTGGCTTCATAACTGTTATAAGTATCTTGTACGAACTTAACGCCAACTCCAGAATCGGTTGTTTTGCCTAATATTTCAGAATTCATAAAGTTGCCGAATCGGATGAAAACAGCTCCTAAAGAAACCGGAATTACGATGCGATCCAAAATCCATAACACAGGGCGCTTCATTACTTTTTTACTAAAATAAAACACAGCAATAATAATTGCAATGGCAGCTCCGTGGCTGGCAAGACCCGCAAAACCTGTAAATTCAAAGGTTGGATTGGTGCGTATGGGCAAAAAAACGCTCAAAAAGTCTTCTTTAAAAAGTTCAGGCTGATAAAAAATAACGTGACCTAATCGAGCTCCGAGCATGGTAGCAATAATGGTATAAAAGAATAGGGAATCCAGTTTTTCTAAGGGTTCGCCTTCGCGAATGAAAATCTTTTTCATCGTATAAAACCCTAGACCAAAAGCTACAATCCACATCAGGCTATAATATCTAATCACAAAAAAACCTAAATCAATTCCTTCAGACGGATTCCAAACCATATTCAAAGCGTGTAACATTCTTAATTTCTTTTTAAAGGGTAAAGGTAAAGATTTACCCGAGTTAAAAATAATCTTTAAATAGTTTTTAACTCTACATAACAAAAATAATATGTAATTTTATATTCTGAACAAGATAGGTGAGCGTTTCGCTTTATTTTGAAAAAAAGAAAAAGAATAGTTTAACTTTAGTAATAAAAAATAAGATATGGCTACAATAACATTAAAAGGAAATAAAATTCAAACCTTAGGAAGTCTTCCTGCTATTGGCGCTTCGGCAGCAGATTTTAAGTTGACTCAAACAGATTTATCAACCGTTTCGTTATCGGATTTCAAAGGACAAAAATTGATTATGAATGTTTTCCCGAGTATCGATACAGCTACTTGTGCAGCATCGGTGAGAGCCTTCAACCAAAAAGCTGCTCAAGCAGAAAACACCAAAGTGTTGTGCATATCCAGAGACTTGCCGTTTGCACAAGCTCGTTTTTGTGCGGCAGAAGGAATTGAAAATGTCATGACGCTTTCTGATTTCAATACCGGAGCATTCGGAAAAGATTATGGTCTGGAGATTACAGATGGCCCACTCAGCGGATTACATTCCAGAGCTATTATTGTGATTGATCAGAACGGAAAAGTTGTTTATACTGAGCAGGTAGGCGAAATTACTCAAGAGCCAGATTACGACAAAGCCCTGGCTGCTTTATAAAACCACGCTTTGTACAAATAAATTAGACTTCATGGGTTTTTTAGGCAACTTATGGAGCTTTTGTTGGTTTAATTTTTTTAAAATTATGAATTCTTTTATTATAGGAAGAATCAAAAGCATAAAATATGCTTTTTTGGGAGCTTACAAACTAATTACTACAGAGCACAGTATTATGGTGCAGTTTTTAATTGGTGTGGTGGCGACCATCTTAGGGGTTGTGTTTAGTATTTCTAAAACAGAATGGCTTTTGCAAGTTATGGCCATCGGGCTGGTAATTAGCCTTGAAGGGATGAATACGGCTGTCGAAAAAATAGCAGACTTCATTCATCCAGATTTTAATAGCAAAATCGGATTCATTAAAGATATTGCCGCAGGAGCCGTGTTTTTTGCTGCACTTGCAGCCATTATTGTAGGGCTTATAATTTATGTTCCCTATTTTTTAGAACTATTTTAAATCTATACACTTGCAAAAAATCCCTATTTTTGTGAAAATTTAAAATCCCAAATGGCGAAAACTTCAAAAAAACAATCAGAGAAGTCTAAAACTCCCAAAGAAAAAAAGCCTTTTTTTAGCCCGAGAAATAAAATGTTTTTCGGGCTTGTTATGATTTTATTTTCTGTGGCTTTATTGCTGAGCTTTATTTCTTTTTATATATACGGAGTCGCCGACCAAAGTGTGTTGGCTGACTTTTCAGACAGAACTGAGAAAGCAAGAAATTGGCTGGGAAAATTCGGTGCTTTTCTGGCGGATGTGTTTTTGTATAAAGGTTTTGGAGTAGCTTCGTTTTTACTTGTACGGTTGCTGTTTCTTACCGGGATATATCTCTTTCTTGATTTGCCTTGGGGCAGACTTAAAAAGACATGGTTTTGGGACTTGTTTGCCCTGATTATTATTTCTGTTTTATTCGGATTTTTCCATCAAAGATTACCCGAATTAGGTGGTGTTTTTGGTTTCGAAATGAATATCTTTCTTCAAGATTATTTAGGTAAAGCAGGCACAATGCTCGTGTTAGTGTTGGGGGTATTTATTTATTTGGTTTTTAAGATTAAAATTTCTCCTGATAAGATAAGAAGTTTTATAAAAAACAGACAAAATCAGCTCAAGGAAGAATTGAATAAAATTAAAGATAACTCCCCTTCACCTGTTCAGCCCGACAAACAGATAAGTACACGCATAGACGACCCGTTGTGGGATGACGAAAAAGTAGAAGAACCGGCAGAAATCACACTAAAAACTATTCCTGAGCACGCATCAGAATTACCTGATTTAGAAAAAAACATTGACGATGATAAACCGACTATTTCTAATTTTTCAGAAATAACCCTCTCGACTCAAGCCAAGCCGGCTGAGCCAGAAACAAAAAAAGAACAAGAATTTATTGTCGAAAAAACCGAAGAAGAAGATGTGTTGGGCGAGAATTTAGCCTCTAAGATAGTGGAAGATTTTGGAGAGTTTGACCCTACCTTAGAGCTGTCTAATTATCAGTTTCCGTCTATAGAGCTGTTAAAGGATTACGGAACTACTGGTATCACCATCAATCAAGAAGAGCTCGAGGCCAACAAAAACCGAATTGTAGATACCTTAAAAAATTACAAAATCGATATTGCTCAAATCAAAGCCACGGTAGGGCCGACTGTTACACTTTATGAAATCGTTCCCGAAGCAGGTGTCCGGATTTCGAAAATCAAGAACCTCGAAGACGATATTGCTCTTTCTCTCTCGGCTTTAGGAATTCGTATTATTGCTCCGATTCCCGGAAAAGGAACCATTGGTATCGAAGTGCCCAACCAAAACGCTTCGATTGTACCGATGAAGAATGTCATTAGCTCGGCTAAGTTTCAAAATGCAGAAATGGAGCTTCCGGTGGCTTTAGGAAAAACGATTTCTAACGAAACCTTTATCGTTGATTTAGCAAAAATGCCTCACTTGCTTATGGCAGGTGCGACAGGACAAGGAAAGTCAGTAGGGCTGAATGCCGTGCTTACTTCGCTTTTATACAAAAAACATCCGGCAGAAGTAAAGTTCGTTTTGGTGGATCCTAAAAAAGTAGAGCTTACGCTTTTTAATAAAATCGAAAGACATTATCTGGCAAAACTTCCTGACACAGAAGAAGCCATTATTACTGATAATGCCAAAGTAATCAACACGCTTAATTCGCTCTGTATTGAGATGGATAATCGATATGATTTGCTAAAAGATGCTTCGGTTAGGAACATTAAAGAATATAACGCAAAATTTAAAAAACGAATGTTAAACCCAGAAAACGGACATCGTTTTCTGCCTTATATTATATTGGTTGTTGACGAGTTTGCCGACCTTATCATGACCGCCGGTAAAGAAGTCGAAACCCCAATTGCTCGTTTGGCACAACTTGCTCGTGCTATCGGAATTCACCTGATTATTGCCACACAGAGACCTTCGGTAAATGTAATTACCGGAATCATAAAAGCCAACTTCCCGGCCAGAATTGCTTTTAGGGTTACCTCAAAAATTGATTCCAGAACTATTTTGGATAGCCAAGGAGCCGATCAACTAATTGGGCGCGGAGATATGCTTTATACACACGGAAATGATTTGATAAGAGTGCAGTGCGCTTTTGTAGATACTCCAGAGGTAGAGAGAATTTGTGATTTTATCGGAGGTCAGAAAGCCTATCCGGATGCTTATTTGCTGCCGGAATACGTAGGGGAAGAAAGTGGCACAAGTCTTGATATAAACATTTCGGAAAGAGACACTTTGTTTCGAGAGGCAGCCGAAGTTGTGGTAACTGCACAGCAAGGTTCTACTTCGCTTATTCAAAGAAAACTCAAATTAGGATATAACAGAGCAGGAAGAATTATCGATCAGCTCGAAGCTGCCGGAGTCGTAGGTCCGTTTGAAGGAAGTAAAGCCAGATCTGTTTTAATTCCTGATTTAATGGCTTTGGAACATTTTTTTAATAATGAAGAAAATAATTAAAATACACTTTTTAACCCTGTTGGCCATATTTTTTGTATCGGCTTTTGCAAGTGCACAAGATGCCCAAAAAGCAAAACAACTTTTAGACGAGGTTTCTGCCAAAGTAAAGTCATATGACAATGTTGCTATTGAGTTTAGATATACCGTCAGGAATCTAAAGGAGAGTCTCTCACAAGACAGCCGTGGCAATGTTACTATACAAGAAGATAAATATGTCTCTAATTTTTTAGGAACTACTGAAATCTTTGATGGCAAAAAGAAATACACCATTATTCCCGAAGACGAAGAAATAACCATAGAGAGTTATGACCCTTCTGACCAAAATACATTTTCACCTTCAAAAATGCTCACCTTCTATACCCAAGGATATACTTATTCGTGGGATAGTTTGCTGTTGATATCGGGTAAGAAGATTCAGTTTGTCAAGCTAAAACCAACAGACTCAAAAAGCGAAGTAAAAGAAATTTTGTTAGGAATTGACAACATTACTAAAAATATTTATCAGCTTATTCAAATCTCAAAAGACGGAACCCGTTCAGAGTTGAGTATTATTTCTTTTAAACCAAATCAAGCATTGTCAAAAAATCACTTTACCTTTGTTGCAAATAAATATTCAAACTATTACATCAACAGATTAGATTGATTTTCAGGTGAAAATAATTAATAGATACGTAATAAAAAGCTTCTTGGTTACATTTACTTCGGTATTTGTAATCTTGTTTTTTATTTTCATACTATACGCCTTGTGGATGTATATCCCTGAATTAGCAGGCAAGGGGCTTAGCGTTTGGATGGTAGTCAAGTTTCTTTCGTATGTGATGCCTACTTTGGTGCCACTGATATTGCCACTTTCTGTTTTGTTGGCTTCAATTATGACCTTCGGAGCATTTGCAGAAAATTATGAATTTGCAGCCATGAAATCTGCCGGGATGTCTTTGGGGAGAATCTCAAAAGGATTGGTGGTTTTTATCGTATTGCTCTCCGGAATTACTTTCTTTTTTGCTAATGATGTGATTCCGTATTCTAAATATAAATCCCGAAACTTCCGAACCAATCTCAAAGAAAAACCCTCAATGGCGATTGCCGAAGGTCAGTTTAACGATATCGGAGCCTATAATATTAAGGTAGATAAGAAGTCCGGAAGCAATGACGAACTTCTCGAAGGTGTAATTATTCATAAAAAAACAAGATTTGGCAAAAATTCCACAGTGACTAAGGCCAAACGAGGAGAGCTTATAAGTAGAGATGGCTCAGATATCTTGCAACTTATTTTGTATGACGGACATCATTATGAAGATATTATTTCTAACCGACCTGAAGACAGAAACAGAGCTCCTTTTGCTAAAGCAGATTTCGAAAGGTATGTCATTAATATGGATCTCTCAGGTCTTGTAAATATAGATTTGGACTCAGATAGCGGAGACCATGCGGATGGTTTACTTAATGCCTCTGAACTGCGTTATACCATAGACTCGTTGAGGGTAGTATATAAAAACGAACATATTTCGTATGTAGATAATACCCATCACCGTACAGCCTCAATCTTGCAATTACAAAGACCAAGACTTTTAAGCCAAACAGACAGCCAAGAAATAGAAAAACCTTTGTTTGATGCTCACCAAATTATAAGTACAGTGCCTCAAAAAGAACGTGCTCAAGTGTATGTAGCTGCTTATAACAACCTACAGAGCTCTAAATATAGCGTAAGCGAAAGCAGATCAAACCTGAAGTATCAAGACATCGGAATTAAATCACATCAGTACTCGCTATACGAAAAGTTTGTTATGGCTTATTCGTGCTTATTGATGTTTTTTATAGGAGCACCGCTCGGAGCAATTATCAGAAAAGGAGGCTTCGGGATGCCTATTGTTTTTGCTATTATTGTTTTTATTGCCTATCATTTTACCACGACCTTCGGTAGAAAAATTGCTCAAGACGGAACGTTAGACCCTTTTCTGGGAGCTTGGGGATCGTCTATTATATTGACTCCGCTTGCTATAATACTGACCTATAGGGCAACTAATGACAAAGGAGTGAGTATGGATAAGTTTGTAGAACCGATTCAAAAATTCTTTAGAAGATTTATTAAACAAAAAGACAAAAATACAATTCAAAATGTCTCAAACTAAAACACAACTTAATACTATAGCCGAGGCTATCGAAGATATTCGTCAAGGAAAAGTAATCATTGTAGTAGATGACGAAGACAGAGAAAACGAAGGGGATTTTATTGCCGCTGCAGAAACCGTAACTCCAGAAATGGTTAACTTTATGGTAACTCATGGTAGAGGACTTGTTTGTGTGCCTATTACAGATACTCGTGCTAAAGAACTTGACCTGAAAATGATGGTAGATAACAATACGGTTTTACACCAAACTGCCTTTACCGTATCGGTTGATCTGATAGGTTATGGTTGTACCACAGGAATTTCGGTGCACGACAGAGCCAAAACCATTATGGCAATCACAGACGAAAACATCAAACCCGAAGAACTCGGACGACCCGGACATATTTTTCCGCTTGTAGCTAAAAAAGGTGGCGTGCTTCGACGCACAGGGCATACCGAAGCCGCTATTGATTTAGCCCGATTAGCAGGATTCAAACCGATGGGGATTTTAGTTGAGATTCTTAACGAAGACGGCTCAATGGCTAGACTTCCGCAACTATTCGAAGTAGCCAAAAAGTTTGATTTGAAAATTATATCTATCGAAGATTTAGTGGCTTATCGAATGCAACATGACAGCCTAATCTCTAAACAAGAAGATTTTGATATAACCACCCGTTTCGGGGAATTCAGGTTGAGGGCCTATTTACAAAAAACCAACAAACAAGTGCATATTGCACTCACAAAAGGAACTTGGGGTAAAGATGAGCCTGTATTGACCAGAATCAACTCTACCTTAGTAAACAATGATATTTTGGGTACGCTCACCAATAATCCGGATGAGAAACTAAAACGGATGTTTGATGCAGTAAATGCAGAAGGCAAAGGAGCAATTATCTTTATCAATCAGGAATTGCAGTCGATGAATCTACTTACGCGACTCATAGAGTTTAAAGAATTGCAAGAGCAAGGAGAAGTAAAGGCTCCGAAGGTTCCGATGGATACCAAAGATTTCGGGATTGGAGCTCAGATTATCCATGATCTGAATATTTCAAAAATAAGATTATTGTCAAATTCTGAGCAGACAAAACGAGTAGGAATGGTCGGTTACGGACTCGAAATTACCGAACATGTGAAGTATTAGTAGGAGCTAAAAGGCTTTAGTTTACAACTTACTTCCATAAGCCAAATCGCCGGCATCGCCCAATCCGGGAACTATATATTTTTTGTCATTCAGACTATCATCAAGGGTAGCAATCCATAAGTGGCAGGTGGCGGGTAGGTTGGCTTTGAGGTAGTCTATTCCTTCGGGAGCAGCAATCACGGCAGCAATATGGATTTCTTTGGGTTTTTGAGCCGATAAAAGTTGATTAAAAACTGCAACCAATGACTGTCCTGTAGCGAGCATTGGGTCAACCAAAAGCAAAATTTTGTTATTTATATTGGGCACAGCTTGATATTCTACTTTTATCTCAAAGGCATCATCATTGTTCGGATGATGTCTGTAGGCAGAAATAAATCCGTTTTCAGAATCATCAAAATAATTCAAGAATCCGTAATGCAAAGCCAATCCTGCTCTGAGAATCGAACAGATAACTACTTTGTCTTTCAGCTCAAAGGTTGATTTGGTAGCCAGCGGAGTTTGAACTTCTATGGGTTTGAAATCGAGAGTTTTACTGATTTCGTAAGACATTATTTCTCCAATTCTCTCAATATTTCGTCTGAAGCGCATACTGTCTTTTTGCACTTCTACGTTACGCAATTGGGACAAAAAGTGAGTGAGAATACTGTTTTGCTCAGATAAATAGTGTATTTGCATCATAATTAAATTAGTTTGATAAAAGTATAAAAACTATATTTGTAAATAAAACAAAAAGCTATGTTTTCAAAATTTGCCTTCGCTATATTCGAAGAAAGTATCCATGATTATCACATTCACGACAGTGTAAATCAGCCGATTAGCAACCCGTATCCGAAAGATAAAATCGAGCATTTATTATATCTTAAAAATTGGGTAGATACGGTGCAATGGCATTATGAAGATATTATTCGTGATCCAAATATTGACCCTGTTGAAGCCTTAAAGTTAAAACGTAAAATTGATGCCTCCAACCAAGAACGTACCGATATGGTAGAATATATCGATAGTTATTTTTTGACCAAATATAAAGACGTTCAGATAAAACCAAACGCCAAAATCAATTCAGAGAGTCCGGCGTGGGCTATAGACCGTTTTTCGATTTTGGCTCTTAAAGTTTATCACATGAATGTCGAAGCCACTCGTGAAGATGCTTCAGCCGAACACAGAGCAAAATCTCAAGAAAAACTAAACGTGCTTTTAGAGCAAAAGAAAGATTTATCAACCGCTATTGATGATTTGCTGACAGATATCGAAAACGGAAACAAATATATGAAAGTATATAAACAGATGAAAATGTATAACGATGATGAGCTAAACCCGGTGCTTTATCAGAATAAAAAGTAATACATTACAATTAAATATGATCATCTGCTTTTCAGTCTAAACATTTTTTATTGTCAATACCTTTGAGGTTTTTAAAGCCAGGAAGGTATGAGAAACAAAAAGTTATGAAACCTCAAGTTGGTCTAATTGTATAACTTTTGTCTTTACCATTTATCAAAAAACATTAACAAATGAAAAAACTCACTTCTTTACTTTTTATTTTAGCAGCAAGTTTCGGTTTTGCTCAAGAAGACATTACCTATCAAAAACCTCCTCAAGAAATTCTTGACTTGGTAGATTTCCAAAGAGCTCCTTCAATTTCGATGGATAGCAAAAAAGAGCAAATCGTGTTTATGTACCGAAATACGTACAAGACTTTAGCCGAAATTTCGGAAGAAGAAATGCGTTTGGCAGGACTTCGCATCAATCCGAAAACTAATATTTCGAGTACTATTACTTACGTGAATAACATCCAATACCGAAAATTTAAAGGTAAAAACCTTGTTCAAATCAAAGGATTACCAGAAAATCCACGGTTAACCAATTTCGCTTGGAGTCCGGACGAAACCAAAATGGCTTTTACGCATACTACGCAAACAGGTGTAGAAGTTTGGATTGCTGATTTTAAAACGCTTTCGGCCAAAAAACTAACAGAAGCTAGAGCTAATGCAAATTTAGGCAATCCGATTACATGGTTTAAAGATGGAAATTCGCTTTTAGTGAGAATGCTTCCTAAAGATAAACCGGAACTTATTGATACCAAAATAGCACTTCCGACAGGGCCAATCGTAACCGTTAGTGACGGAAGTTTGGCTCAAAACAGAACCTATCAAGATTTATTGAAAAATAAAACAGATGAAGAAAACTTTGATATACTAACCACTTCAGAATTATACAAAGTTGATTTAAACTCTAATGCAACGCTTTGGAAAGAGAAAGCCATTTACAGAAACGAAACTTTTTCGCCTGACGGAAATTATGTGATGATTACGACCATCGAAAGACCATATTCGTACATCGTTCCACTTGGTCGTTTTTCGTTAACTACTACGATTTATGACAAAGACGGAAAATTAGTTTCTGAATTTGATAAAAAACCACTTATCGAAGATATGCCAAAAGGATTTATGGCAACTCAGACCGGGAAACGCTCTATAAACTGGAGAGCAGACAAACCAGCAACTTTGGTTTATGCGGAAGCTTTGGATGGTGGAGATCCTGCGAATGAAGTGGAGTTTAGAGATGAAGTATTCCAAGTTGAAGCTCCGTTTACCGGAAAAGCACAATCTGTTGCGAAAACTATTGGGAGATATTCTGGGATTACTTGGGGAAATGAGAACTATGCACTGCTTTCAGATTATTGGTGGAATACTAGAAATACCAAAACATACATTATCAACCCATCTGATTTTTCGCAAAAACCTCAAGTTGTTTGGGATAGAAATTACCAAGATAATTATAGTGACCCGGGAAGCCCTGAAACCAAAAGAAATGAATACGGACGTTATGTGTTAGACATTCAAAATGATAATATTTTCTTGTTAGGAGACGGATTTACCGAAAAAGGACAATTTCCGTTTATTGATGAATTCAACCTGAAAACCCTAAAAACAAAGAGATTATATCAGTCGAATCTTACCAATCAAAAAGAAGACATCAATTCTATTTTGGATAGTAAAAAAGGAGAGGTGTTAGTAAGAATGGAATCTAAAAACCAATATCCGAATTACTACGTAAGAAACATCAAAACCAGAAAAGCACCTATTCAGATTACGCATTTCGAGAATCCGTTTAAGAAAATAGAAAACGTACACAAAGAAGTCATCAAATACAAAAGAGAAGACGGGTTAGAACTCTCCGGAACGTTATATCTTCCTGTGGGTTATGACAAGAAGAAAAAAGAAAAACTACCGATGATTATGTGGGCTTATCCTGCGGAATACAAAGATAAAAGTAGTGCAGGGCAAACTACAACCAACCCGAATGAGTTTACTTTTCCGTTTTATGGTTCTCCGATTTATTGGGTAACTCGTGGTTATGTAGTGCTTGATGATGCGGCCTTCCCGATTGTAGGAGAAGGTGACGAACAGCCAAATGATACGTTTGTTGAGCAATTGGTCGCTAATGCAAAAGCAGCTATTGACGCAGTAGATAAATTAGGATATATTGACAGAAACAGAGTAGCTGTAGGAGGACATTCGTACGGAGCATTTATGACGGCTAATTTGCTTTCGCATTGTGATTTATTTGCAGCAGGAATTGCCCGAAGCGGAGCTTATAACCGTACGCTCACTCCATTTGGTTTCCAGAGTGAAGAGCGAAATTATTGGGAATCACCAGAGGTTTACAACACCATGTCGCCTTTTATGACTGCTGATAAAATGAAAACTCCGCTACTTTTAATTCACGGAAATGACGATAACAACTCGGGAACCTATACCATGCAAAGCGAAAGATATTTCAATGCCTTAAAAGGTTTCGGAGCTCCGACAAGACTTGTTTTACTTCCGAAAGAATCACACGGATATGCAGCTAAAGAAAGTATTCTGCATGTGATTTGGGAACAAGACCAGTGGTTAGAAAAATATGTAAAAAATAGAGGAAAATAAGTATTTTATACGCCTTGCAGTTTTAGAAAATTGTGAGGCGTTTTATTTGAAATTAAATCAAGCTATTTTTTTCTTATACTGTCGTGTGCGTGAGATTGTATGCCGTTATTCCAAAGAGTTAAGATGTCGGTGGCTACGGCAGCTCCGCTACCTGCGGCAATGGCTACTTGGCTTCGGTGTCCGGCCAAAACTCCGGCTACATAAATTCCGTCAATCACTTTGTGATCCTGATTGGTAAGCTGGATGCGGTTTTTTTCAGGCATTGTTTTTTGGTGTGGAATAATATATTGGTTTAAGCCTTCGATATCAAACAAATTCGAAGCGCCTATTGCCACTACTACTACTTCGGCTTCATAAATATTCTGGTTGGTATATACCTGAAAGTAATTGTTGTCTTTGATGATTTTGGTCACTTTTTCATTTGGAATTTGCTCAAGATGCGAATACATTTGGGCGAGATGTTCTGTGCTTTCTTCCAAAACTTCTGCACCTAATTTTCCGAAAGGAATTCCAAAAACATTATTGAGTAGTGCATCTTGAAGATTCCCTCCTTTTTGATGGGTCAAAATGGCTATTTTTTTGTCTTGAACAAACGGTTTTTTGTGTGCAGAACCTAAAACCAAAGCACACGAAATGCCTGCAACGCCGCCTCCGATGATAAGCACATCAAACATAGTTATTCTCTGTTTTTATGTTTTTCTTCGATGACCTTTGATGTTCTGAAAATTAGAAGGATTAGAATAGCACAAAATGAAGCTACTACACCAATAAGTGCAATAAGGCTATCTCCTTGAAAAAGATTATCAAAATCGAGAAGTGTAATATTAAAAATAACAAGTGCTAAGGCTAAAAATATAAGTATATAAGTAAATGTTCTCATGATTAAAGAAGCAGATTGTATTGTTCTATCAAAGGTACAAAGACTTTTTTACATAAAAAGCCCTTTAACATTCGAGGCAAATAATTTAACAGCAATCGCTAGAAGTATTACTCCGAACACTTTACGGATAACACCAAGTCCTCCTTTGCCTAAAAGTCGCTCAATCTTACCTGATGACTTTAACACGATGTATACTAAGATGGTGTTAAGTAATATAGCCACAATAATATTGATGCTTTGGTATTCTGCTCTGAGTGCCAAAATGGTTGTCATGGTTCCGGCTCCGGCAATTAACGGAAAAGCAATCGGTACAATAGAAGCTGTGTTTGGGGCTTCATCTTTATACAAGCGAATCCCGAGAATCATCTCTAAGGCCAAAAAGAAAAGTACAAATGCGCCTGCTACAGCAAACGAATTAACGTCCAAACCTATTAACTTGAGAATGCTGTCTCCTACAAACAAAAAAGAAACCATTATGACAAAAGCAACAACCGAAGCCTTCTCTGACTGAATATGTCCCACTCGAGTGCGTAGGTCAACAATGATAGGGATGCTTCCTAAAATATCGATTACGGCAAATAAAATCATCGTGACTGTAATAGTTTCTTTCCAACTAAAACCTAAAGAAAAGTCCATATCTTAAGGATAAAAAATTAAGCTGCAAAGATATATGTTTTAGAGACATAGTTTGTCCAAAAATGAAGAGAGACAAAAAAATAAGCGATTCATAAAAAATAGAACCGCTTATCTACTAAAACCAAACTATCCTAAACCAAACTTTAATATAGTTTTACATTTGCAAACATAAACGATTGCCAACTACTAAGAAATACCCTATGAAGGGTATTTTGATGTTTTGGTGGCTTTGAGCGAGCCTAAACTTGTAAAAGTCACTCCCTGTATAATTATTTAAACAAAAATTCATACCTTCGTGGCTCAAAATAAAACCAACAAATTACAAATATCATGAATAAAAAAATCGTAATCGTTTCGGCTGCAAGAACTCCAATCGGAAAGTTTTTAGGAGGATTATCTTCTGTTCCTGCACCGAAATTGGGGGCTGTCGCTATAAAAGGAGCATTAGATAAAATCGGACTGGATTATAACTTGGTTGATGAAGTGATTATGGGTAACGTAGTTCAGGCAGGAGTGGGTCAAGCACCGGCTCGTCAGGCATCAAAATTTGCCGGTCTTCCGGATTCGGTTATTTCTACGACAGTAAACAAAGTTTGTGCTTCAGGGATGAAAGCCGTGATGCAAGCAGCTCAAGCCATTCAGCTCGGAGATGCTGAAATCGTGGTTGCAGGAGGAATGGAAAATATGAGTATGATTCCGCATTACGTGCATATGCGCAACGGAGTAAAATTCGGGCCTGCTACACTTGTTGACGGACTTCAAAAAGACGGACTAGTGGATGCGTATGACCAAACAGCTATGGGGGTTTCTGCTGATTTGTGCGCTTCAGAATATGAAATCACAAGAGAAGAGCAAGATGCTTTTGCCATCGAATCTTACAACCGTTCAGCCAAAGCTTGGGAAGCAGGAAAATTCAACAACGAAATAGTACCGGTTGAAATTCCGCAACGTAGAGGAGAACCGGTCATAATTAACGCTGACGAAGAATATACCAATGTAAAGTTAGACAGAATCCCGACACTTTCTGCTGTTTTTACCAAAGAAGGCACGGTAACAGCGGCTAATGCTTCCACTATCAATGACGGAGCTGCTGCATTAGTGCTTATGAGCGAAGAAAAAGCAAAAGACTTAGGACTTGCTCCTCTTGCTTTTATTACAAGTTATGCCGATGCTGCACAAGAACCAAAATGGTTTACTACAGCTCCAGCAAAAGCTCTTCCGAAAGCTTTGAAAAAAGCAAATCTGGAACTTTCTGATGTAGATTTCTTTGAATTCAACGAAGCTTTTTCGGTTGTAGGTTTAGCTAACTCAAAGATTTTAGGTCTTGATGCTTCAAAAGTAAACGTAAACGGTGGAGCAGTATCTTTGGGGCATCCTCTGGGCTGTTCGGGAGCAAGAATTATTGTTACGTTAATTAACGTATTAGAACAAAACAATGCAAAACGCGGAGCTGCAGCTATCTGTAATGGTGGGGGTGGAGCTTCTGCTATTGTGATTGAGAGATAAACCAGAGAATAGAGAGCATAACATAGAGAATAGACAACATTATCTATGTTCTGTTCTCTGTTTTATATTTTCTAAAAACAAAATATGATTTACCCTTTTATCACCATAGGACTAATAGCCATATTTATAATTTATATATTATATCTGGCTTTTGTACAGAAAAACCTAAAAAGTAAGCTGCAAACAGTCGTATGGCCTGGGCTATTCTTTATAGGTGTTTGGGTAATTTTGTATTATTTGTTTTTAAAGTAGTTGAGAGAGCCTGAAGTCAATTCTCTATTTTCTAAATAAAAATGTTCGGAATCTGTAATTTAGCCATTGTCCCTGTTCGTTTAGAACCCAATCACAGAAGTGAGATGGTTTCTGAGCTTTTGTTTGGAGAACACTTCGAAATCACAGAAAAAACAAAAGGCTGGATTAAAATAAAAATTCAATTTGACGGTTATGAGGGCTGGATAGACGAAAAGCAATTCCAACCCATTTCCGGAAGTAATTTCCAATTGCTTTCTTCGAAAAAAATTATTCTTAATGCAGATTTAATCGAATATATATCAGGAAAGGATAATTTACTTTTTTCAATTCCCCTTGGGGCATCGCTTTCGTTTTTGGATGTCCCTCAAATTAATACTTCAGAATTTAATTTTGAAGGACTAAAAACATTCGTTAAAAAATCTAAAACTGAAATTCTAAAAATAGCTTTTATGTACCTTAACACTCCTTACTTATGGGGCGGAAAAACGCCCTTCGGCATTGATTGTTCGGGATTTGTGCAAATGGTATATAAAATCTGTGGGTATTCTATTTTAAGAGATGCAAGTCAACAAGCCACCCAAGGCGAGGTGTTGAGTTTTATCGAAGAAGCAGAAGCAGGAGATTTAGCATTTTTCGATAACGAAGAAGGGCGAATCACCCACGTAGGGATTATTATGAGCGACAACTATATCATCCACGCTCACGGAAAAGTACGCATCGATCGCTTAGATCATTTAGGGATTATGAATGTTGACACCAAGCGACATACACATAAACTCCGCATAATTAAGAAAGTTTTGTAATTTTTTTACTAAAGACATTTAACTCTGTTTTTAATTGTTTTAAAACGGCTATAGTTTTAAAGCAAAATCGTAAGTGAATAAAAACAGTTGCAATTTATGTTAAAGTTTTGTTGTAAAATGTAAAAAACATTACTTTTAGCGTTTGTTATAAGAAACCCACTAATAGTGGTTTTTCGTTATATAGATTGATTTTTTTACATTGCTATATTGAAGCACATTATAATAAAATTATGAAAAAACATATTATTGTTATTATTTCTTTTATGGGGGTATGGGTGTCTTATTCCCAAGAAAAAGAAGCAAGCGCTATACTCCGCGTAGAGCCTAGTGGGGTAGTAGTTCATAAGCCAGTTGGTGTAGAAAATTCGGTAGACGCTACATCTGTTTCTATTCAAAAAAATCCAATCCGGACGATTGACGACTTTTCTGTAAAAGAGTTAGAAAACATGTTGTTTTATGCGAATTTAAAATTAGAAAAAGTAAAAGATGACGGAGGGGCTGAAGAAGATATGCTTTATTACGAAGAGCAAAGGCAATTAATTGAAGATAAGTTGAAAGCTAAAGAAAGTCAATAATGAATATAAAAACTATTTTATTTATAGGTTTTCTTTTGTTGTTTACAATAGATATTAATGCTCAAATAACAGCAAACGACTACTCAGGGATGTCAACAACTAATTATACAGATGGCTCCCCTTCTGACCCTATTTATATATGGTGTGGAGACGAATTAAACAGTAGCGCAGGTAACTTGACGGCTAATTCTTCTGCTGGTACGGGTCCTTTTACTTTCACATGGTATTACCATAATGAAGTTACTAATTCATGGGGGTTCTATCTTTATGAAACAGGAACTTCTTCGACTATATCAAACTTACCAAGTGATGGATATAGAGTGCAGATCCAGGATAGTAATGGCAATGATGTAGGGTGTTATACTGCTTGGGTGTGGAATATGAATGCAGAGGTAACTGCAGAGGCAACTGTAGACTCTTGCGATAATACTGTCAATCTTTTGGGTTCTGTTGATGCAACGAGTTCTTTTACTTATTATAACCCACCGTTATCAGAGGCTTTTATTACTGCAGACACACAAATTACGGTTTGTTTTTGGGCAGTACATACTTATGTTTCTGATTTAGCATTCTATCTTGTAGGGCCTGGAGGGAGTCCTACTATTCTATTATCACCAAACCCTGGTGTAAATGGCCAAGGGTCGGTTTGTAATAGTAATAATGACGTAATTGGATTGTGCTTTACTACCAATTCCACAGCTAATTTTGATCCTTGCCTTCCCAATACCGATTGTGGGAATACAACGGCCTGTACATCTAATTATACGGGGTTTTACAATAGTTATGGTCCTACTTCAACACCTATTAATTGGAGTCCTTTATACGGTATTGATGCGGCACAAGGAGGGTGGGCTGTTCAGATTTATGACTGTATCGGAATAGATGTAGGGGCTCTTACTTATGCTTCTATTTCTTTTTCTAATTTATCTACTACCTGTAACGAAGGCTCTACTAATGTCTCTTATAATTCAGGGAATATTAATTCTGCAATAAATGATATGTCGTGTACGCCTGCGACTGCTTCTATTTTTGAAGTTCCTTATGCCTCTTCAGGAGGAGCGATAACTATCGAGGCTACTGTAGTTAACTTTTGGTCTGCAAGTCCTGCAGCTTCTATCACTAATGCTATAGAACTAGAAACAAATGCAACAGATTTATCTGAAGGGACTTATGAGTTTACATTAGAAACCACTTTATTATACGATTCAGCAATATGCACCCATATTTCTACTACAAGTGTTACCATCAATGTTGATGAAGTAACTACTCCTGAATTTTCTTTTCCTGTTACTTATTGTACAGATGAGGTTGTTGCTCCTTTACCTTTGATTTCTGACAACAATCTTTCTGGTGTTTGGTCTCCTGCTACTGTAGATACTTCTACTCTTGGCCCGA
>CAYPCZ010000020.1:0-32494 GCA_964409345.1 uncultured Flavobacterium sp.
AAGTGGCTGCTTGCTCAAACGGAATAAAGAACAATACCGTAAAGAACGCAAAAATGATTAAGGCAATCATTCGGTCTCTAACGATGGCTTCGTATCTTCTGATTCTGGAAGTAATCAGCACACCAAACAAAATAATTCCGATAATTACAATAACCGAAGGTCCCGAAAGTGTATCCTCAGGGAGGATGAATTTTTTAGGCAATAGGTTAATATCACCTATTTTTGATGAAGGATCGTTTATCAAATACAATAATCCTATAGCGGCTGTTAGAACAATAAGAACTTTGTCTATAAGCGTAAATTTATTTTCTTTATAATCTTTTACCTGACTTGCTTTTTCTTCTTTAGACAATCTCTTTGGAGCCTCTCCAATGTTTCCGAAAAGAGGTTTTGCCAACCAGAACTGTAAGGTTCCTAATAGCATAAAAACTCCTGCCAGCCCGAATCCGTAACTCCATCCTACACGTTCTGCCACATAACCACAAAGCATCATCCCGAAGAAAGCTCCGGCATTTACACCCATATAAAAAATGGTATAAGCTCCGTCTTTCTTTTCAGGTAAGTCTTTGTACATTTCAGAAATTACTGAGGTAATATTCGGCTTAAAAAAACCGGTTCCGATAACCAAAAGCCCAAGCCCCATATAGAGCGAAAGTTCGGTTTCGAAAGCCATTGAGGCGTGCCCTAAGGTCATAATAACACAACCAATCACTACGGCCCACCGATAACCAACAAGCTTATCGGCTATAAGTCCTCCGACAATTGGTGTCAGATAAAGTAATCCTGCATAGGTTCCGAAAAGTGCTCCTGCATTCTCTGCTGACCATTCCCATCCTGGATTGCTTCCGACTGCTGCGATGGTAAGAAAGTTTATCAAAAGAACCCTCATTCCGTAGAACGAGAAACGCTCCCACATTTCGGTAAAAAATAAAACAAATAGTCCTGCCGGATGTCCTAATACTCTTGATTTAAAAAACTCAGAGTTTGCCGATTCTGTTACTTGACTCATAGTAAAATAAGTTAATATTAATAGGTGTGTTTTTTTAAATTTACTTGCAAATAAAGCAATTATTTTTCTAATTCGGATATTTGCCAAGCATAAATTTAGATTGTAAATAAAAAAAGCACCCGATATTTAGGTGCTTTTTTATAGAACGATACTTTCTTTAGTTGATTCCGTGCATTTTTTTCTTC
Organism: uncultured Flavobacterium sp.; assembly: GCA_964409345.1. Classification (GTDB taxonomy): domain Bacteria; phylum Bacteroidota; class Bacteroidia; order Flavobacteriales; family Flavobacteriaceae; genus Flavobacterium. The sequence goes on from CAYPCZ010000020.1 coordinate 1,195, forward strand.
AGCATCGGGTTCATAATAACCAAAATTACGGCCACTGTGATAGGAAGTACGGCAATAATCAAGAAAAATACTGACATCGAATAGGTTGCAGAGATTTGATCAATCATTCCGCCCATTTTTCCGGCAATAAAGTTAGAGATGGCAGAAGCCAAGAACCACAATCCGAAGATTACTCCTAATAATTTTTTAGGCGAAAGTTTACTTACATAAGAAAGCCCTACTGGTGATAAGCACAACTCTCCCATTGTTTGGAAGAAATAAGCCAAGACCAGCCACAACATACTCACTCTAACGGCTCCAGCCACGGCTCCTTGCGGAATATCCGAGGCTCCATAAGCCACTACTATAAAGCTAAATCCTACTAAGAATAGTCCCATAGCAAATTTTATCGGCCCTGAAGGGTTCCAGTGTTTTTCCCACAGCCTGCTGAAAGCCGAAGCAAACATTACGATAAAGAACGCGTTAAGGATTTGAAACCACGAAACGGTAACTTCTGTTTCTAAAGCAGTAAATTCTCTTTGTACCTTCCAAAGCCCTAAAATAGCAATAGAAGTAAACGATATCAAAGTAAAGATAATCGTTAGCGGATATTCTTTAAATATTTTTTTAGCTAATGAGAACAATACAACCGTTACCACAACAATAGGAAAAATAGTTAAGATGGCATCCACCCACTTAAAGGTCGTTGCTGCATTGCCCTCTAAGACTCGTTGCGTAAAATCTTTTGCAAAGATACTGAGCGATCCTCCGGCTTGTTCAAAAGCCAAAAAGAAGAAAATACTTGCAACCATCAATACACCTACTACAAATAATCTGTCTTTAACCACATTCGCCGGAATTTCTTCCTCTTCTTTAGCTCTTTCTGCATCTGCTTTTAGTTGATCTGCTTTGTTTAAAGGTTTATTCCCGATAACTCCGAATATTTTTTGTCCGAAATAGAACTGCAACATTCCGAAGAACATAAATACTCCTGCTAGTCCGAATCCATAATGCCAGCCTATTTTTTCTCCAAGATAACCACACAATAACGATCCTAAAAAGGCTCCTGCATTGATTCCCATATAGAAGATGGTATATCCTGCATCTTTTTTGGAGCTCGTGTCCGGATAAAGTTGCCCTACCATCGAAGAAATATTCGGTTTAAACATTCCGTTTCCTAAAATCATCAATCCTAAACCGACATAAAAGAAGTTAGCATCAAACCCTTCTAAAGCCATCGAAGCGTGACCTAAGGTCATCATCAAGGCTCCGATAAGAATTGCTTTTTTAAACCCGGTTAGTTTATCTGCTATCATACCACCGATAAGTGGCGTGGCATATACTAAACTGGTGTACCAAGCATAAAGGCTCATAGCATCTGCGTTGGTCCAACCCCAGCCTCCTTTTGAAATTTCAGAAATTAAGAATACGGTTAATAATGCTCGCATCCCGTAATAACTGAAACGCTCCCACATTTCGGTAAAAAACAATACGAAAAGAGCCGCTGGATGTCCGAAAACAGTTTTAGTACTTGCACCTAACTTGTTTAAATGGGGTTCAAGTTTTATCTCGTTTTGATTCATAGGATATAAATTAAGTTAGTATTTTAGAGTTTACAGCCCGTAAAAGTACCTGTTTTTTTGTAAAAACAAAATTTAAACACTTGATTTTTGAGACATTGGAGCTCATTTTTATACTTTTTATTGTATCTTAAGAAAGTTGTTATGCTTTTTGGGAAGCAACTGGTTTAATGGATAATTAAAGTTATCAAAAGTAATTTTATGGTGAACCAAACCCAAAACAACCTCCACATTTAGAAGTTTTTGAAATATTATACGTCTATTTTATGCTAATTCAGCATAGTATTGCATTTAATAGTTGAATCTCCGGTCTTTTACTTTTTGTTTTTTCGATAAAATTCTAAACCAAAAAATACTATCTTTGCTTGTTATAAAACAATGAATTTCTATCCCATTTTTTGGGATTTCATATAAAAGAAAGGTAAGATATGGCTTGTGCAAGTTGTTCCACAAAAGATGGATCTGCTCCGAAAGGATGTAATAACAACGGAAGTTGCGGAACAGATTCCTGTAATAAATTAACCGTATTTGACTGGTTGTCAAATATGACGTCTTCGGTCGAATCACAATTTGACATCGTTGAAGTACGCTTTAAGAACTCTCGCAAAGAGTTTTTTAGAAACCCTGATAAACTTCCTCTTAACATCGGTGATGTAGTAGCAACCGAAGCTTCTCCGGGGCATGATATCGGTATAGTGAGTCTTAGCGGAGAGTTGGTAAAGATTCAGATGAAGAAAAAGGGAGTTAACCTGACGGACGAACTACCCAAAATATACAGAAAAGCCAATCAAAAAGACATTGATGTCTGGACAGAATTTCGCCTCAAAGAGAGCAAAGTACAGATGCGTGCTCGCGAAATTGCTATTCGTTTGAATTTGGAAATGAAAATTTCCGATATAGAGTTTCAAGGTGATGGCTCAAAAGCAATTTTTTATTATACAGCAAGCGAACGAGTAGATTTTCGCCAGCTTATTAAAGAATTCGCTCAAGAATTTAGAGTGCGTATCGAGATGAAGCAAATCGGTTTTCGTCAAGAAGCTTCTCGTTTAGGTGGTATTGGCTCTTGCGGAAGAGAACTTTGTTGCTCGACTTGGCTTACCGATTTTAGAAGCGTAAACACTTCTGCGGCACGTTATCAACAGCTTAGCCTCAACCCTCAAAAATTAGCCGGGCAATGCGGAAAATTAAAATGCTGCCTGAATTATGAACTCGACAGTTATATGGATGCTCTAAAAGACTTCCCGAGTGCCGATACTGTTTTGCATACCGAAAAAGGAACCGCTCAATGTCAAAAAATAGATATTTTTAAAGAATTAATGTGGTTTACCTATAAAGAAAACATGGCCAATTGGTATGTGTTATCAGCTAATAAAGTCAAAGAAATTATCGCTCTGAATAAAAAAGGCGAAAAAATAACTACTGTAGAAGATTATACGGTCGAAACCAAATCATCTACAGAAGCTGAATATAAAGACTCTATAGGTCAAGAAAGCTTAACCCGCTTTGACACACCCAAAAAGAAAAGAAACAAAAATAGAAATCGTAAACCAATTCGCAAAAAAAATGAAGGTAAATCTTAAGGTTTTGTTTGTATTGATATCGTTTTTACTGATTGTTTCTTGTGACAAAAAACAGGTTTTTGATTCCTACCAACCCATAAGTAACTCTTGGCATAGAGACAGCATAGTGAGTTTTGAATTTGAGGTTCAGGACACCCTTACGCCTTATAACTTGTTTCTAAACATACGAGCCAACAACAATTATCCATTCAGCAATATCTTTTTGATTACTTCGTTAGAAAGTCCTAACCAACAAATTAAAGTAGATACCTTGGAGTACTTAATGGCTGCCCCAGACGGACGTCTATTAGGAAATGGGTTTTCTGACCTCAAAGAAAGTAAGCTCTGGTATAAACAAAATTACCGCTTTTCTGAAACAGGTAAACATACCCTGAGAATCGAACATGCCATGAGAAAAAGAAACGAAGTCGAAGGAATAGAAGCCTTAGAAGGAGTCTCTGATGTTGGATTTAGGATAGAAAATATAAATTGATTAGATTAGCCCAATCATATCAAAAGTTTTTTTGGTGTATAATGGGTTGAAAAACTTTAGGTAGGTTATGACTAAAAAAAAGAAAACAAACAATTTCTCGAGATATATCAAGTGGTTCTGGATGCTTTTTGCAGGAGCGCTGGCTTTTGTAATGCTACTTTTTTTATTGGCGTCTGGCGGAGCTTTTGGCGAAATGCCCACCTTTGAAGAACTGGAAAATCCCTCTTCTAATTTAGCTTCAGAAATAATTTCTGCTGACGGAAAAACCATCGGAAAACTCTATTTGAACGAAAACCGAACGCCTATAAATTATGAAGACTTGTCGTCAGACTTGACTAACGCTTTGATAGCTACCGAAGACGAGCGGTTTTATGACCACTCCGGAATTGACGCCAGAGGAACCATAAGAGCTGCCGTATTTCTGGGAAAAAGAGGCGGCGCAAGCACCATCACACAACAGTTAGCCAAACAATTGTTCCACGAAGAAGGTTCAAAAAACTTTACCGAACGAATGGCTCAAAAAATCAAAGAATGGATTATTGCTGTTCGTCTGGAAAAACAATATACCAAACAAGAAATCCTGACCATGTACCTCAACCAGGTTGATTTCGTAAACAACGCTGTCGGGATTCGTTCTGCCTCGAGAATATATTTTTCGAAAGAACCGATTGACCTTAATAAAGAAGAAGCTGCCGTAATTGTAGGGATGCTTAAAAACCCTTCTTTATTTAACCCTCGAAGAAGAGTAGAGCTGACCACAGACCGCCGAAATACAGTGTTAGGTCAAATGTTGAAAAATAATTTCATCACAAAGCAACAAAAAGACTCGCTACAACAACTCCCTTTGGAACTCAAATATTCACCCGAATCACACAACGAAGGAATTGCTACGTATTTCAGAGAGTATTTACGAGAATATATGCGAAGCTGGGTGAGAGAAAACCCTAAAGAAGACGGTTCTAATTATAATATTTATAGAGACGGACTCAAGATTTATACCTCTATTGATTCGCGCATGCAGACTTATGCAGAAGAAGCGGTAACAGCTCACTTAGCCAATCTTCAGGAAGAATTTTTCATTCATTTTAAAAATCGAAAAAACGCTCCTTTTGTAGAGATCAATCCGGAGCAAACCGATAGAATTATGCTTCGTGCGATGAAAGATTCTGAGCGTTGGCGATTGATGAAAGAGCAAGGCAAATCAGAGAAAGAAATTAAAAAATCGTTCGAAATCCCGACCGAAATGACTGTATTTACTTGGAAAGGAGAAAGAGACACCCTTATGACTCCGATAGATTCTATTCGATATTACAAGCATTTTTTACGTACTGGAATGATATCTGTAGAGCCACAAACAGGTTATATCAAAGCATGGGTGGGTGGAATCAACCATAAATATTTTAAGTATGACCACGCCAAACAAGGTGCCAGACAAGTAGGTTCGACGTTCAAACCTTTCGTATATGTTACCGCTATGGAACAACTGCATAAATCACCTTGTGACAGTATTGTTGATGCTCCGTTTACTATACCCGAAGGAAAGTGGGGAGTTTCTCACGATTGGACGCCTCAGAACGCAAGTAGAGATTTTGTCGGAACTGTAACCTTAGAAAGAGCCTTGGCCAACTCTATCAATACAGTCTCTGCTAAACTTATGGATATGGTCGGTCCACGTGCTGTGGCTGATATGACAAAAAGATTAGGAGTAAGTAGCCAAATTCCTGAACAAGTTGCTGTTTCGTTAGGTGCAGTGGACATTTCGGTTCATGATATGGTAGCTGCCTATAGCACCTTTGCTAATATGGGAGTCTATATCAAACCGCAAGCTATTGTTAGGATCGAAGATAAAAACGGGAGAGTACTCTACGAACACGTGCCTCAACCCAAAGACGTACTGAGCAAAGATGTTTCGTATGCTGCGGTTAAGCTTTTAGAAGGAGTTACTCGCTCAGGTAGCGGACAAAGATTAAGAACTACAGGAGGCGGAGGTCCTGCTTACAAAAGAATGACTGGTTATCCGTATGCTTTGACCAACCCGATTGCCGGAAAAACAGGTACTACTCAAAACCAATCTGATGGATGGTTTATGGGAATGGTACCCGATTTAGTCACAGGAGTTTGGGTCGGAAACGAAGACAGAGCAGCACACTTTAGATCTCTTTTATACGGGCAAGGTGCCTCGATGGCACTGCCTATTTGGGGAATTTACATGAAAAAATGCTATGAAGATACGACTCTCGATGTATCGAAAGGCGAATTTGAAAAACCAAAAGATTTGGCTCCGTGGGTAGAATGCAGGGCCGTAGTGAATGATTCGTTGCGAATGGATGAGGTAAGTATAGATGAATTTGGAATTTAAAGTCTGGTAAGATGAACAAGGAAACTCCTCTTATGAAACAATATAACGGCATCAAGGCAAAATATCCTGACGCTTGTTTGCTTTTCAGGGTCGGGGATTTTTATGAGACGTTTGGAGAAGATGCTGTTAGAGCAGCAAAAATATTAGGTATTACTCTTACTAAAAGAGGTAACGGAAGCGAAAGAGAAACCGCCTTGGCTGGATTTCCGCATCATTCACTTAATACTTATTTGCCTAAACTGGTCAAAGCCGGGCTTCGAGTAGCTATTTGCGACCAGCTCGAAGATCCTAAGATGACTAAAACCATTGTCAAACGTGGTGTTACCGAATTGGTTACTCCGGGAGTAGCTATGAATGACGAAGTGCTTCAGTCAAATACAAATAACTTTTTGGCATCGGTATATTTCGGAAAGAGTCACATCGGGATTACTTTTTTGGATGTTTCGACCGGAGAATTTTTAACTTCCGAAGGAAATACAGAATATATCGATAAATTACTTCAAAACTTTAGCCCAAGCGAAGTATTAATAGCCAAACACTTTAAAAACCAATTCAAAGAAACTTTCGGGGTAGCTTATAACACGTTTTATCTGGATGATTGGGTATATAAAGTTGACTATGCTTACGAAAGTTTGACCAATCATTTTAAAACCAATTCGCTTAAAGGGTTCGGTATCGAAGATTTAGCTAACGGAATTATTGCCTCGGGGGCTATTCTGTATTATTTGTCAGAAACCCAACACAACAAAATTTCACACATCTCTTCTATCAACCGAATTATCGAAGATGCTTATGTCTGGATGGATCGATTCACCATCAGGAACTTAGAGCTCTATTCGAGTCCGAATTATAACGCGGTTACGCTTTTAGATGTTATCGACAAAACCATTTCGCCGATGGGAGGAAGACTTCTCAGACGATGGTTGGCTTTGCCTTTAAAAAACAAAAACCAAATAGAAGAGCGGCATCAAGTAGTTGATTATCTGAAAAACAACTCAGATATTCTTGCTAAAATTCAACAACAAATCAAACATATTTCAGATTTAGAACGACTGCTCTCTAAGACTGCTACCGGGAAGGTTTCTCCAAAAGAATTGGTAGTGATGAAAGCTTCATTAGATGCCATTGTTCCTATAAAAAAATTAGCAGTAGAAAGCTCAAATGTGTCGCTGCAAAAACTCGGAAAAGCATTAGACGAATGTGAACTGGTTAGAGAAAAAATAAAAAATACCCTTAACCAAGATGCTCCGGTGGCTATTAACAAAGGCAACGCTATTGCTAAAGGAGTAAATAAAGAACTTGATGAACTTCGAAATATCGCTGTTTCAGGAAAGGAATACCTGGCTGATTTAGAGAAAAGAGAATCTGAAAATACGGGAATTTCGACCTTAAAAGTAGCTTTTAATAATGTTTTTGGCTACTATATCGAAGTTAGAAATACACACAAAGACAAGGTGCCAAGCCAATGGATTCGCAAGCAGACCTTAGTGAATGCCGAACGATACATTACCGAAGAGCTTAAAGAATATGAGTCTAAAATTCTGGGTGCAGAAGAAAAAATTCACCAATTAGAAGTAGAGATTTTCGAACAGCTTATTGTTTGGGTTTCTGACTATATCAGACCCATACAAACCAATGCTAATCTGATTGCTCAACTGGATTGCTTGTGCGGATTTGCTCAATTGGCTCTAGATAATAATTATTCGAAACCCGAAATGTTAGATAGTTTTTCGCTTGAAATTAAAAACGGACGACATCCGGTTATCGAAAAACGCTTGCCTATAGACACACCATATATTGCCAACGATTTGTATCTGGATAGAGACAAGCAACAAATTATTATGATTACGGGACCTAATATGTCTGGGAAATCGGCTATTTTGAGGCAAACTGCTCTTATTGTGCTCTTGGCTCAGATTGGGTGTTTTGTGCCAGCAAATCAAGCCAAAATAGGTTTAGTAGATAAGATATTCACCCGCGTAGGAGCCTCAGATAATATCTCGATGGGAGAATCTACTTTTATGGTAGAAATGAATGAGACGGCTTCGATTTTGAATAACATCTCTGACAGAAGTTTGGTGTTATTAGACGAAATCGGCAGAGGAACCAGCACGTATGACGGGGTTTCTATCGCTTGGGCAATCGCTGAATATCTACACGAACATCCTGCTAAACCTAAAACGCTTTTTGCTACGCATTATCACGAACTCAACGAAATGACCGAAATTTATGAGCGCATCAAAAACTTTAATGTATCAGTAAAAGAGACCAAAGACTCGGTATTATTCTTACGAAAACTACAGCAAGGTGGGTCGGCTCACAGCTTTGGGGTTCACGTGGCTAAAATGGCGGGAATGCCTCAAACAGTAGTTCAGAAAGCCCAAAGATTACTCAAAAAATTAGAAAAAGATCATTCGGCAGAACGATTGAATACTTCTTTAAAAGAAGACGATATGCAACTTTCGTTTTTTAATCTTGATGACCCCATTCTCGAAGAAATAAAATCACAAATCACAAGTTTAGACATCAATACTCTGACTCCTGTGGAAGCCCTGATGAAGCTCAATGAGATAAAGAGAATGTTAGATAAAAGATAAGATCGGGCTTTTATAAAATTTGCAATTGTTATATAGTCTTCTATTGATTCATTGAAATAACTCTATATGTCCAATCATTATTTGTATATTTTATATGGGTGATTTTTAAGATAAAATAAGGTGGAAGAGTTATTATAGAACCTCCTAAAAGCATTGCTCCTGCCAATGAGTCAAAACCTCCTTTAGCTGTTGCTAAAACAGCTATTCCTCCCTACAAACAAGATTGATCCTATTGTAATTATAGTTGTTTGTATGATGCTTTTTGCAAGAGGGTTTTTATTTATAGAAAAAATATCCTCAAGCATTATAGTGTTTTCTTTTATGTATTAAATTATCATCCGTGAAAAATAACCTTCCTTTGTATTTTTCTCCTGCAATCGTTTTTAATACTACTCTTTTATTTTCATAAATATGCTTTACTTCTCCCGATTCAATATGGACTATTTCTAACTTTCTCTCTTGCGAAAAAACAGTATTGCTCACAACAATAACTATTATTAACAGAAAGATTTTTTTTATAAAATTTTCCATATTTATTTTTCCCCTCCCGTTCTAAATTCAAATACTAATTTTCTTGTCTTTTTTAGACAATAATACGGCTCCAATCATCGAGACCAACAGCAGTACAGCTGCCATTTCGAAGGGCACTACATAATCTTCTAATAATACTTGACCCAATACTTTGATAGATTGATAATCCTCTCCAGAAACGTAGTATTCTTGAATTACCGGTTGCGCTTTAAGGAAGGTTGCCAAGAGCACATAGGCTACTAAGCAGAGCGAAATAACACCTGCAAAAACCACGATTCTCTTTTTCTGGATTTGACGTTCTTTGTTAAAGTTCATCATCATCACCGTAAAGAGCATCAGAATCATAATGGCTCCCGAATACACGATAAGGTGTACCATTGCCAGAAACTGTGCATTGAACATCGCATAATGACCTGCAATCGAAAAAAAGCAAACCACCAAATAGATAGCACTATGTATGGGATTTCTACTCAAAACCGTCATAAAGGCACTGGCCAGAGTAATAGCTGATAAAATGTAAAATATTGTTGTTAGCATAATTAGTTAAGTACTTGAGTGTTTCTTATAGCTTGATCTAAAGGCATAACCAATTTATCTTTTCCGTAGATAAAATCTGTTCTGTCTGAATCTGAGAAAACCATCATTTTTGATTTGGTAAGATAAATAGCTTCTTTAGGGCAGGCTTCTTCACACAATCCGCAGAAAATACAACGAAGCATATTAATCTCATAGATCGAAGCATATTTTTCTTCTCTATAAAGATGCATTTCATCTGGCTTACGTTCTGACGCCACCATCGTAATAGCCTCTGCAGGGCACGACAAAGCACACAAACCACAAGCTGTACAGCGCTCTCGTCCTTCCTGGTCACGCATCAGCGTATGACGACCTCTATACACCGGACTAAATGCTCTGGTTTGCTCAGGATATTTAACGGTTGCCTTGCGCATAAACAAGTGCTTTAGCGTAACCCACATCCCGATGGCTATATTAACCAAGTAGGTTCTTTCCCAAAATGTCATTTTGCTTTCAGAAACATCTACCTTTTTTCCGGATAATGAAATATTTTGTATTGACATAACTCTTTAGTTTTAGGTTTGATATAACTCTTAAACCTGTCTATTCTTCTATTTTTTGTATCTTATCTCTTAATCAAACAACAGAATTACAACTGCTGTAAGTATGATATTTAAAATTGATAACGGAATCAGTACTTTCCATCCTAAATCCATAATCTGGTCATAACGGAAGCGCGGGATTGTCCAACGCACCCACATATACAAGAATATGAAAAAGAATATTTTAAGGAATAATACTGCTATTCCGATAATGTTTGCTGTGTTTACGCCCCAATTCTCTATTGCCCATTCCATTCCCGGATAGTTATAGGCTCCGAAGAACATTACGGCCAGAATAGCCGACGAAATAAACATCGCAGCATATTCTGAAAACAAATAAAAGCCCATTTTCATAGACGAATACTCGAGGTTATATCCCCCAACAAGCTCATGTTCTCCTTCTGCCATATCAAACGGAGCACGATTGGTCTCGGCAAACGAACAGATAAGGAAAATCAAAAACGCTAGCGGCTGATAAAAAATATTCCAATTCATTCCTGCTTGTTGAATCGCAATTTCTTTAAGGCTCAACGTACCGGACATCATCACAATCGAAATGATTGAAAGCCCCATAGCCAGCTCATAAGAAATCATTTGCGAGCCTGCACGCATGGCTCCCATCAAAGAGTATTTGTTGTTAGAAGCCCAGCCCCCAATGATTATTCCGTAAACTCCTACTGATAATATTCCTAAAATAAACAAGAGAGAAACATCGATATCGGTTGCTTGTAAAATAACTTCTCTGCCTCCGATAATTAGTTTATCACCCCACGGAATCACAGCGCTGGTTGCCAAAGCAATGGTCATCGAAATTCCAGGCCCTAAAATAAACAAGAATTTATTGGGCGTATTGGGGATGAATTCTTCTTTTGAGAATAATTTTAACCCATCGGCTAAGGGTTGCAAAATCCCACCTTTTCCAGCACGGTTGGGTCCTACACGATCCTGAATCCAAGCGGCAATTTTACGTTCTGCCAAGGTTGCATACATCGCCATAAGCATCGTAATAGCAAAAACTATCACGATAATAACCATTTTGTCTATGATAAATGTTTCGCTCATTTCCTTGGTTGTTTATTATCGTTATAAGGTACTTCTACCATACTTATTTTTTTGCGATCTTCTATTCTTCCTTTAAGCACATGTTCTTCGGTATTAATCACTACCGATTTCATATTACTGCGTGTGTAGTTGTTTTGATTGATTACGCTCCATTTTTCAAACTTGCGTGGTCCTTCAATCACCCAATCTTCTACCTCTTTATGGTCAAAACGGCATTCGTTACAGATAAATTCATCTACTTCGTGGTATTCGTCTTTTCTGCCTGTTACTCTCTGGATTTCGTTTCCGAACATCCAAAGTGTCGTTTTTCCGCAACATTTATCACAATCGCGGTGTGCATTAAATGGCTTGTTGAACCAAACTCTCGACTTGAAACGGAAGGTTTTATCAGTCAAAGCGCCTACCGGACATACATCAATCATATTCCCTGAAAAATCGTTATCGATTACTTGAGAAATATAAGTTGAAATCTGAGCGTGCTCGCCTCGGTTCAAAACTCCGTGCACACGTCCGTCTGTCAATTGTTCAGCTACTCTTACGCAACGATAACACAAAATACAACGGTTCATGTGCAGTTGAATCTTATCTCCGATGTCTTCGGGTTCAAAGGTTCTTTTAGGTTCTTTGAAACGGGTTTTTTGTAATCCGTGTTCGAAAGCCAAATTTTGCAAATCACATTCTCCTGCTTGGTCACAAACCGGACAGTCAAGCGGATGATTGATTAGTAAAAACTCTGTTACAGCCTTACGGGCATCCATAGCCCTTTCAGAAGATTTTACTTTCACTTCCATTCCGTCCATCACGTTTGTTTTGCACGAAGGCATCATCTTAGGCATAGGACGTGGGTCTGCCTCACTTCCTTTGGCTACTTCAACCAAACAAGCACGGCAATTTCCTCCTGTTTCTTCAAGTTTTGAATAATAGCACATGGCAGGAGGAACCGATTCGCCTCCCATCATACGAGCAGCTTGCAGGATGGTTGTTCCTGGTGCTACTTCTATTGTTTGTCCGTCTATTGTTACTTTCATATTTCAATTCTAATCCTCCCCAACCCCTCCAAAGGAGGGGCTTTCTGAAGGAAATTTTAATATCTATTATAAATTTTCAAACTCCTCACTCTTCTCTTTCGGAGAGACTGAGACGGAATTACACCATTTGTCCTTGAATCAAATGTCTTACTTTCGACATCGGTTCATTCACAAAGTGATTTCTGTCTTTTATTTTTTCTGGGAAACGAATATGGTATTCAAATTCTTCTCTGAAATGTCTGATAGCAGCAGCAACTGGCCAAGCAGCAGCATCTCCTAACGGACAAATCGTGTTCCCTTCAATTTTTGATTGAATACTCCAAAGCAAGTCAATATCAGCTTCTGTTCCGTGTCCTGTTTCGATTCTGTACAATACTTTCTCCATCCATCCGGTACCTTCGCGACAAGGCGAACATTGTCCGCAGCTTTCGTGAGCATAAAAACGAGAGAAATTCCATGTATTTCTCACGATACAAGCCGTGTCATTATATACGATAAATCCTCCTGATCCCATTGACGAACCTGTTGCAAAACCTCCGTCTGCCAATGATTCATAGGTCATCAAACGGTCTTCTCCGTTGGCTGTTTTGAAAATTAAATGCTCAGGCAAGATAGGTACTGATGAACCTCCGGGTATCAATCCTTTGAGCGGTCTATCGTTCATCATTCCACCAAGATATTCATCGGAATTCATAAATTCATCAACAGTTATTCCCATCTCGATTTCGTAAACTCCTGGTTTTCTACAATGTCCTGAAGCAGAAATTAGTTTGGTTCCTGTAGAACGTCCGATTCCGATTTTAGCGTATTCATCACCTGTATTCAAAATAATCCAAGGTACGTTAGAAATTGACTCCACGTTGTTTACTACCGTTGGCTCTGCCCACAATCCGCTCACAGCAGGGAAAGGCGGTTTCATTCTCGGGTTCCCACGTTTTCCTTCTAACGATTCGATAAGAGCGGTTTCTTCTCCACAGATGTAAGCTCCTGCTCCGCAGTGAACATACAAGTCTAAATCAAATCCTGAACCTTGAATGTTTTTACCTAACCATCCAGCAGCATAGGCTTCTTTGATGGCATTTTCTAATATTCTATAAATCCACATATATTCTCCACGAATATAGATGTAAGATAGGTTGGCTTCTAAGGCATAACTCGAAGCAATCATTCCCTCAATAAGTAGGTGCGGAATGTGCTCCATCAAATAGCGGTCTTTGAAAGTTCCCGGCTCTGATTCGTCTGCATTACAAACTAGGTGTCTTGGTTTTCCCGATTTTTTATCGATAAAGCTCCATTTGAGTCCCATCGGGAAACCGGCTCCTCCACGACCTCTCATTCCTGATTTTTTAACTTCTTCGACAATTTCGTCCGGAGTCATTTTCAGAGCTTTTTCTACAGAGGCATAACCTCCGTTTTTACGATACACCTCGTACGAACGAATGCCTTCAATTCCTATTTTTTCAAATAATATCTTTCTTCCCATAACGCTGAACTTAAACTAAATCAATTTTTCCGGCTCTGCAATCTTCAATCAATTGGTCGATTTTTTCTTTTGTTAGATGCTCGTGGTTGAAATCGCCCAACTGCAACATCGGAGCGTATCCACAAGCCCCCAGACATTCCACTCCGTGCACAGAGAATAATCCGTCTGGAGTAACTTCGTCAAGTTTTACACCTAATTTTTGACAGGCATATTCCATCATATCTTCTGCTCCTCTTAGCATACAACACGAAGTTCTACAAAACTCAAAAGAATATTTCCCTTTTGGTTTTTGGCGATACATCGAATAGAACGTCACCACCTCGTATACTTCAACAGGCTGAATTTCTAAAATTTCGGCTACTTTATCCATCAGCTCTACACTGAGCCAATGGTCGTGTGCATCTTGTACCTCGTGCAACACAGGCAGCAAAGCCGATTTCCTTTTATCAGCCGGATAATGTGAAAGCAATTCGTTGATGCGAGCCATCAACTCTTCGCTTATATTTATTTCTTGTTTTATAGTCAAACGTTCCATTTACTATTTCGAATTTTAAATTTTAAATTTTAAATGTTTCCATTCAAAACTCAAAACTCAACATTTATAATTCTTTTAAGCGTCTAATTCTCCTGCAATAATATTCATACTTGCCATGGTGATCAGTGCATCTGAGAACAGCGAACCTTTGACAATCTCTGTATATGCCTGATAATAAATAAAGCAAGGTCTTCTGAAGTGCAATCTATAAGGCGTTCTGCTTCCGTCGGTAATCAAATAGAAACCGAGTTCTCCGTTTCCTCCTTCTACAGCGTGATATACTTCACCAACCGGAACAGGAACTTCTCCCATTACGATTTTAAAGTGATAGATTAACGCTTCCATATTGTTATATACTTCTTCTTTCGGAGGCAAATAATATTCAGGAACATCGGCATGGAATCCGCCTTCTGCAGGCATTTTTTCTAATGCTTGTCGGATGATACTCAAGCTCTCCCAAACCTCTTTGTTTCTCACGCAATATCTGTCATAACAATCACCTGTTTTACCTACCGGAATTTTAAAATCAAAATCTTCGTAAGACGAATAAGGCGTTGCAATTCTCACATCATAATCGATTCCGGCAGCTCTAAGGTTAGGCCCTGTAAATCCGTATTCCATAGCTCTTTGAGCAGAAATTCCTCCGACACCTACGGTTCTATCCATAAAAATACGGTTGCGCGAAAGCATGGTTTCGAATTCTTCCCAAGCTTTAGGGAATTCTATCAAAAAGTCATCTAATTTTTTCCAAGCCGCCTCGCTCCAATCTCTTTCAAAACCTCCGATGCGACCCATATTAGTGGTTAGGCGTGCTCCGCAAATTTCTTCGAATATTTCATAAATTTTTTCTCTGTATTGGAATACATATAAAAATCCTGTTAAGGCTCCTGTATCTACTCCCAAAACCGAGTTACAGATGATATGGTCAGCAATTCGAGCCAGTTCCATAATGATAACTCTCATATACTGAACCCGCTTCGGAATTTCGATTCCCAAGGTTTTTTCAACAGTCAACCACCAACCCATATTGTTGATCGGTGCAGAACAATAGTTCATTCGGTCGGTAAGCGTGTTGATTTGATAGAAAGGTCTGTTTTCGGAAATCTTTTCGAAAGCTCGGTGGATATAACCTACGGTTGACTCGCCTTCGATTATTCGCTCTCCGTCCATCAAGAGTACGTTCTGAAAAATTCCGTGAGTAGCAGGATGCGACGGGCCGAGGTTTAATACTGAAAACTCTCTATCGTCTCCTTCTTCTTTGTGAAATTTTTTAATTTTTTCGTTATATCGTAACTCTGGATTTACCAGTAAGTCTTCTGATGTTTCTATTTTATTACTCATTGTCCTCCCTTTATCCCTCCAAAGGAGAGAGATTTTTGATTAATTATTTAACTCTTCCGAAGAAACGGTCGTCTTTGTCGGTTCTGTTCATGTCTTCCATCGGATACTCTTTTCTCATCGGGAAAACCGCCATTTCGTCCATATTCAGAATTCGTTTGAGTTGTGGATGTCCTTTGAATTTGATTCCGTAAAAATCATAGGTTTCTCTCTCTTGCCAATTGGCTCCTGCAAACAAATTTACCACTGAATCGATTTCAGGATTTGTTCCGTTTAAAAAGCATTTAAAGCGAATTCTCACGTTGTCAATCCAGTTATGCATATGATAGGCTACTGCAAATTTTTCTCCTTCGGGGAAGTCCGGATAATGGATTCCGCACACATCGGTCAAAAAATTAAATCGAAGCTCTGGGTCTTCTTTTAAAAACTTCATAACTTCAACATTCTTAGAAGAAATCACCTCAAACGAGAGAATGCCGTCTATTTCGAATCTGAAATTAACCACACTTCCTTCAAATTGACCCTCTAATCTTTCTTTTATTTGTTCAGCTGTTAGTGCCATTACTCAATCTTATAAGATTCTAATAATTTTTGGTATTCTTCAGAGCTACGTCTTCTCACATCTTCGTTTTTCACAATTTCTTGTAATTTCAAAACACCATCTAATATTTGCTCTGGTCTTGGCGGGCATCCCGGAACGTAAACATCAACCGGAATTACTTTGTCGATTCCTTGCAACACAGAATAAGTATCAAATATTCCTCCTGACGAAGCACAGGCTCCAACTGCAATTACCCAGCGAGGCTCTGCCATTTGTTCGTAAACTTGACGAAGAATCGGGGCAATTTTCTTTGAAATCGTTCCCATCACCATCAACATATCTGCCTGACGAGGCGAAAAACTCATACGCTCTGAACCGAAACGACCTAAATCGTAGGTAGAGCCCATAGTTGCCATATATTCGATTCCGCAACAAGAGGTTGCAAAAGGCAAAGGCCAAAGCGAATTGGCACGAGCCAGCCCAACCACATCACTTAATTTTGTAGCAAAAAACCCAGGACCTTCATAGCCTTGAGGAGCGTTTGCTTTTTTTATTTCTGAAGAGTTATCCACTTTTGTTTTGTTTTAAAGATTAAAATTAGTCTTCCCAATCTAATGCTTTCCTTTTCATTTCATACAACAGTCCTACAACGACTATCAACAAGAAAACTCCCATTTTCCATAGTCCGTCTGTGCCCATTTCTCTAAAATTAACCGCCCAAGGATACATAAAAATAACCTCAATATCAAAAAGCACAAACAAAATAGCCACCAAGAAGTATTTCACACTAAAAGGTGTTCGAGCATTACCGATAGATTCGATTCCGCTTTCGAAGTTTTTGTCTTTGTTTTTTGAGGATCTTTTTGGTCCTAAAAAACTAGAAATAAGTATAGTAGCTCCTACAAAACCGGCAGCTAATCCGAACTGCATCAGTATCGGTATAAAATCAATTTGAGTAGACTCCATTTCAATAAATTCTAATTCCACAAATATACGTACGATTTAGCAATGTGGCAAAAAATAACCCCGAGTTAACCCACGAGCTGTCAGTAATTTGTATTGGTTCTAAATAGCGTCTGGTAGTTGTAAAAACCAGCTATAGATTTGGTTATATTTTAGTGATTGATGGTAATGCATCAAATAAAAATATCTTGAAGCACTTCTATAGATTTAGGTTTTTTGAAATTTTCGATATGAAGGCTGTAATAATCTAGCATAATTTCTAACAATTGTTTTCGTTGAATATTTGAAAACGGATTTTGATTAGAGTTTATTTTCTGTTGAAGAAGTAGTTTTAAGAGCTGAGATTCTTCTTTTGAAAGACAAGATTTTGATTCGAAATCAGTAAAAACCCCATCAATCATTTCGAAAAACAAAGCTCCGGAAACATTAGGATAAAAACCCAAGAACTTGCTCATTTCTACAAGAAAAATAAGATGAAAATTTACATTAGCAGGATTTTCGTCAAGCCAAAGCAGTGTGGTTTCGAGAAACAAAAACAAGTCTTCGTTTTTACTCTCGTCTTTGAGCGAAGCATTAACTACTTCTGACAAAAAAAGAACAAACGAGCTTTTGAATATATCGTTGTTGATGGTTTGATAAACTAGTGGTTTTGTGCTTATAAAATATTCGAGTTTGTTTTTATTTTTGTGATTAGCTTCGATTTCTAATAAAGTAAACGGCTGGAAATAGGCTGATTTTTTAACGGATTTTTTAGTATTCGAAAAGGCATCTCTTACAAAATAGGACTTTAGTCCATCTGAGAGGGTAAAGCATTTTACAATCAAGGATTTTTCTTGATATCGCACCGAATTGATAACAACAGCTTTGGTTTTTACAAGCATTTTTATCGGATAATCATTACTTTTTTGACCTTTGTTTCAGTAGCATCTTCTGTCGTAAGAAAAATCATATATACTCCTGAAGCCACTCGATATTTTCCGAAAGCAGTAGTATCCCATTCGATGGTTCCGCCTTCGCTTTTTGCTTCGTGTACCAAATTGCCTTCGATATCGGTTATTTTGATGTTGGCTTTATCCGTGAGACCGGCAATCTTTACGGTTCCGAAATATTCCGGCCGTACAGGGTTAGGGTACACATACACCCCGCTCAAATCATCTGAGGCTAAGGTAGCAGCTCCTTTGTAAGAAACCATTCCTTTGTCGGTAGCAAAAAACACTTCTCCTGTTTTAGGGTTGATATCAATATCCAGAATGTTATTACTAGGCAAAGGCGAATTGTCTTTAGTAAAATGATGAATGGTTTCCTGACCATTCGAAGAAACCAAAAACACACCCGCTCCTAATGTTCCTAACCATTTTTGATCTGCCCCGTCAACCCTTATCTTTGAAACGGTTTGGCGGTATAAAAGTTCTTGAGCCAGTCCTTCTTCCATAATAATTATGGGGTTGACTCTTGGTTGATCTTCTGTTAAGAAACGATCTACACTCGGCAACACTCTAACTCCCCAAGTTGTGCCGATCCAAAGACGGTTGTTGTTATCGACTGCTATGGTAAAGACGTGATTATACGGAAGTCCGTTTTCGTAGTCGCTGATGAGTATGGTTCTGTTTTGATGTTTTTCGTTAAAACCAACAAGCCCTTTGTTAGAAGTGGCTATCCATTTGGTTTGATTTTTGTCAATTACTAAATCAGAATAGTTCGTGATATCATCAATCACCGGCAACGAATAGGAATACCAATTTGAAGAAGCATCCATCATCTTTATTTTTTTAGTATTTCCTGAATTAGTAACCCAAAGATTATTGGTTCGGTCAAAAGCTATGTTTAAAACCCTTACATCTGGCGTGTTCCCTCCGGAGAATCCTTCCAAACCATTTTGTCCGGTATTGGTTTGGTTGTATAAAACTGTCGGTATATTATTTTCTACTTTTAGCACTCCCGTATGATTAGAGGCTATATAGGCTATGTTTTCGTTAGTCGGGTGTAGGGTTACGTTTGAAAGGTTGGTGGCTCCTAAAACCTCTTCATAAGGAATATGCAACCAACCTTCTTCGGTTAGTTTTGATATTCCATAACGCCCTAAGTTTGGATAATACGGATTATAGTTGAACGAATTATCTCCGAACACACACCATAAATTATCAGCTGTGGCTGTTACTGAATAAACTTTGTTGTGTAAAGGCCCGGCAGGAATATAGTTTTGATAGGAGTTCAAATTGTTTAACACTAAGGCATAAACACCTTTGGTTGTCGTGCCTATATACAGCGTTTCATAAACAACACTCGCGCTTGTGAATTGCAAAGTTTCTTCGAATATTTGTCCTACTTGAGCTACTACTGCTATATTTTCGTTTAACACAAAAACCGTTGATTGTGTTACGGCAGTCAAATATCCGTTAGTAGATTTTAATTCTAGAATATTTTGAGAGGTCGTCAATGTTGGTGTAGTTCCTCCTGTATTGAGGAGTCTATAGAGAATTCCGTTATTCGAAGAGGCCATCAGATGATTTCCGATAGCGGCAATCTTAAGCCAATTGCCTGTATGAGAGGTTTCCCAGGCCTGATAATTAATCAAAAAAGGATTCGAAAGGGTTGCTCTTCTTATTCCGAAAAGCTCTGTAACCGCATAAATTTCGTTATTATAAATAGTGGTTTGTAGCACCTTGGTTTCTTGACCAAATTCACCTATAAAAAACGTATCGCCAAACTCTAAAGTGGTCAAATCAAAAACCGAAATACCATAATCGGTTGCTATATATACTTTTCCGTTATGTTCTGTAAAGTGGTTTATTTTTTTTATCGAAGACACCACCGGAATATCATTGAGGATATCTACTTTGTTTATTACCTGTTTGGTATTCTGGTTGATTAAAATAAGTAATCCGTTTTGATTTCCGACAAGGGTCCAGTTGAACTCAACACTATGGTGTATGGCTGTGATTCTGTCTGTTTTTAATCCGTCGATAGAATTAAAGGTTTCTATCTCATGATTTGCCAGGTGTTTGGAAAAGACTGTATTTTCGGTTGCGGCAATAATCCGGCTGTCTGACTGAGTGAGCCCAACAATATTATTGTACGAAAAATAACTTCCCCAAGACGCCTGATGTTGTGAATAACCATAAGAGGAAATCAACAAGAATAAAAACCAACAATATTTGTTCATAAAAATCTATTCAAAAAAAGAAAACGGTCAAAATTACTAAAACTAAAGAACTTCAAAAATATTGCAGTTCTACCATAAAAAAAGGCTCAAAGTAATCTTTGAACCTTTATTATATCTTTTATTTCAGTAGGTCGTATTAAAAAATTTCTCTTCCTGCGAAGTGAAAAGCCGATTCGATGGCTGCGTTTTCGTCGCTATCAGACCCGTGAACTGCGTTTTCTCCTACCGAAGTAGCATATTTTTTACGGATGGTTCCCTCGGCAGCATCAGCTGGATTGGTAGCCCCGATAAGTTTACGGAAATCTTCAACAGCATTTTCTTTTTCTAAAATTGCCGCTACAATAGGTCCTCTTGACATAAACTCAACTAATTCTCCATAAAAAGGACGTTCTTTATGAACAGCATAAAAAGCTTGTGCATCTGCCAGGGTAAGTTGTGTAAGCTTCATAGAAACGATTCTGAAACCCGATTCAGTAATCATATTCAAAATTCCTCCGATGTGTCCTTTTTCTACAGCATCAGGCTTAATCATTGTGAAAGTTCTGTTTGTTGTCATGTTTAGTTTTTCTAAATTGAGGTGCAAAAATAGTTTTTTTTAATGAAAATGAAAAATTCAAAACTATCTATTAAACCATTCATTCTATAATTAGTCAAGTATTTAGGATAAGAATAAGAAATTTAATATTTTTGTAGTTAGATTTATTAATTATTATGGCCATTACTACTCCTTTTAGCAAACAAGAATTGTTTACTCAAGAAGAAATGCTTGAAGTGCAACTCAAAAAAAGTGACCTGTATATCGGAATTCCAAAAGAGGTTATTTTTCAAGAAAAGCGAGTTTGCCTTACGCCCGAAGCCGTAAACACGCTAACCAATAACGGACATCGAGTACTTATGGAGGCAGGAGCCGGAACAGGAGCTAATTATCAAGACAAAGAATATAGCGAAGCCGGAGCAGAAATAACCCGTGATACTAAAAAAGTTTTTTCGTGCCCGATAATTCTCAAAATAGAGCCACCCACCCTGGAAGAAATATCTATGATGAATGATGGAACCTTGCTTATTTCTGCCATACAACTCAAAACTCGAGAAAAAAATTATCTGGAAGCGCTACAGAAAAAAAGAATTACAGCCTTAGCTTTCGAATACATCAAAGACTTAGACGGCTCTTATCCGCTGGTAAAATCACTTAGCGAAATTGCTGGTAAAGCAGCCATAATGATTGCTTCAGAAATTATCGGAGACCATCAATCTGGGAAAGGACTTTTATTGGGAAACATTACTGGAGTTGCACCTACCGAAGTTGTGATTTTAGGAGCCGGTACTGTGGCCGAACATGCCGCAAAAACAGCCTTAGGGCTAGGAGCCAGCGTAAAAGTATTTGACAATTCTATAAGTAAGCTTCGCAGACTGCAAAACCAATTAGGCCAACCTGTTTTTACATCCATTATACAAGACAAGCTACTCTTTAAAGCACTTAGACGGTGTGATGTTGTCATCGGTGCGGTAAAAGGAAACAACAGAAGCCCTATAGTGGTCAGTGAGACTATGATCGAGAATATGAAAAATGGTGCTGTAATTGTCGATGTAAGTATCGATACTGGTGGCTGTTTTGAGACTTCTGAAGTAACCACACACAAAAAACCCACTTTTATAAAGCACGGAGTGGTGCATTATTGTGTTCCGAATATTGCTTCTCGCTATTCTAAAACCGCTTCATTGACTATCAGTAATATTCTAATTCCGTATTTATTAGAGATTGGTGAGTGTGGAGGCATAGAAACTGCTATCAGATGTAATAACGGACTAAAAAATGGTGTTTATGCTTATCACGGAATTTTGACCAACAAGAAAGTAGGTGATTGGTTCGGAATGCCTTCGAGCAATATCAATCTTATTGTTTTTTAGCGTCTTTTCTCAACTGCTCTAACCCTTGTCTAAGGCTATCTATTACAAGCGAATGCAACATTTCTTCTTCGCCTTCTTCTTTTTCGAAATGGCTACGCTCTAAAATTGTTTTCATCCTATTGACTATAGAGGCCACTTCGGTATTGATTTCTTCGACCGTATTGATTACATCTTCACTTGAGATTTCATCAAGACTGATATAGGTTTTAAGCATTTTAAGTTTGGTATCTAATACCAAAAATCGGCTTTGAATTTGGGTTACGTTAAAAAATTCGGGAATAGTGCTTTGCATCGCTTCCGACTGATTCACTAACGTATTGGTTTTTCGCTGAAAAGCCCCTATATCAGTTTGAGGTTTTCGCAGTAATTCGTTATAAAAATTATTCCACTCAGGCCATTGCTGTACAATGTTATAGGTTTCTTCTGTGAAATCTGCCGTTTTGAAGTTCCAATTATTGTTAATCTCCTGAAAAAGCTCATCTTGCTTTATCTCTGCCTTTCGAGCTTCTTCTCTACGAATAGCATCTTTATCCTGACAAGACAAAAGCAAGACAAAAGCAAAAAATATAATAATGTGTTTTTTCATTACTCTAAGAAAGACAAAAAATTAAAGGCAAAGGTATAAAAGATTGTTGGTTGGTGCGTAAATTATTTTCAAGCTAATTTTATTACTATCACAAGAAATGATTTTAAAAACAATTACTATAAAGTATATCTATTAAATATTGCCTCTGTATTTTCGCTGTGTTTAAAGATTATTTTGCTTTTGATAAGAAGTCGCTTAACTAAGAGAAAGTCTCTTAAAACGAATATAAATCAGTTTTTGATGTTTTTAAGCACATAAATATGCGAAGAAAACTCTTTTGAGAAGATTCCTTTCAGGTTAGAGAGTAATCCTATTATAAAAGCTCGGATATAATTCATTTTGCCTGTTTTATATTTTTCAGATAAAAGAGAAACATAAAAACTATCAAAATACATCGGATGTACTTTTTTTAATTTCATTCCTTTTTCAGAGAAAAGTTTTTCGATAGCTGTTTTAGAAAAATGCCACAAATGTCTGGGCACGTCATAAGCTGCCCAAAACTCATTGTAGTAATTTGCGTCATACGATTTAAAATTCGGAACAGCAATTATGATATATCCACCTGGTTTACAAATTCGATGGAGTTCTGATAATTGATTGTCTAAATTCTCTACATGTTCTAAAACGTGCCACATCGTAATTACATCAAACGAATTATCTGATAATTCTTCTGTGCCTTCTACAAACGGAACTCCTTTCTTTTGTGCTAATTCTTTTGCAGTAGAACTGGGCTCAATTCCTGTAACTTTCCATTTTTTGGATATAGCATAAGCCAAAAAATCCCCTGTTCCTGCTCCGATATCCAAAAGATTTCCTTTCGTTCGTATATAAGACGAAATCAATCTTTCCTTTTGAGATAACGTATATTGCTTTACCCAATGATATACTTTTTCAAATAAAGAACGCTTTCCGTCTGTATGCGAAATATAATCTTCCGATTGATAATATTTCTCTAAATTTTGAGGAATCGGAACAGTCTTAAATAAGTCATATTCAGAATCATAAACCAACTCAAAACTTTCTTTTGAAACCGAATAATCTTTTATTTTCATCGTTTGCGTAAGTATTCGTCTTTTAAGTTTTTCAGATATTTGGTTGCTACATTATAAAACAAAGAATTGTTTGATAGGCAATCATCCCCGTTTTGGTCCGTTACCGAAAGGGCCAGAAACTTGCTTTGGGTAATATCCCTGTTTCCCTTGGTTTCCTGCACTCTTGCTCCGTATTGCGATAAATCCAAAAACTTTTCGATTTCAGGACGTTCTAAAACCTTAATATAAAGCCTTTCTTTGGTATCGGTCGTAATCCAAAATTCTCTTGTCTGATAAGTTGGTAACATATATTTTTCAGCTAAAAAAAACTCAATCGGAGGAGTGGTCAAATCATTTTCAAACACAAAAACATTCAGGTTTTTTTTCCCGATAGTATTCGTTGCCTCTGTCGGAACAATCAGATAGTCATCGATGATATAGCCTCCCTGCTGAACTCCACAATTCAGAAGAAAGAAGAAAGAGCAAAGAAAAAAGAGTTTTTTTAGATTCATTTTTTGTTTGTTTCACGTGAAACAAATATAAAAAAAACCATCTCTTTAGAGATGGTTTCAGAATATTATTTTTTACCTATTAAGCTGAAGGAGCAATGACTGCTTTAACTCTACAAGAGGTTGCACACCCTCCTTTATCTAGACAACTAATTGTTGCTGCACCTACACACCCACCTTGTCCTTGTCCTGGAGGACAACTTGTAGTTGTGCTTGTAGAGCCTATTGTACAAGTAACGACAACAGTACCCGATTGAGTTTGTTCCCCGCTTGTAAAAGCTATGTCAAATTCACTTTCAAAATCATCTATAACTCTTACGTTACTTTCACTATATACTCCCTCATTATACTCTAAATCAAAAGAAACCATTTTCCTTTCTATATCAGCTAATCTCTGCATTCTCTCTAAAACATCATCAAGAGACTGCTCGGCTAATCGGGCAACACTATTTGACATTTCATTACCATCATTACTTGTAGATTCATCACTACAAGAACCCATAAATAATACTATTGAAAATAGCACCATCATTTTTAAAAATTTTGATTTCATAATATATTTATTTTATGTTATACGACTGTAATATAAAATTTTATCTTAATAAAAACAAAAAATATAAAATTTTTAGTATCTGCTAAAAAATCAATCCCATTCATTTCTCATTTTTTTCTGTAATTCTACTGCATCTTCCTCAACCTTATAAATACCATAAACAGAACGTAAAGACTTCTTTACAGGCTTCTTTTTAAAGCGTTGTAATAACGTTTCTATTTCCTTTTTGGTTGTTCTCTTTTTAATCACGACTGTCATAACCCGTATTTTTTATCAAAGTTAATGAAAAAACTTCTCGATACAATTTTTCTTCGTTTCACTACGAAAAATCACTCGAAGTGACGTTATAGAAGTCTTTTTTCTTTGCTCTTTCTTCTTTCCTCTTACCTCCCCATATAAATCAAAAGCACCGAAATATCTGCAGGGGAAATTCCGCTGATTCTTGAAGCTTGCGAAATCGTAATTGGTCGTATTTTTTTAAATTTTTCACGAGCTTCATAAGACAATGATTTTACTTTATCATAATCAAATGTTTCAGGGATTTTTATATCTTCTAATCTATTAATTTTATCTGCCTGATTGCGTTCCTTTTCGATATATCCAGAATATTTTACCTGTATTTCGGCTTGTTCCAAAACTTCCTGGTCAAAGTTGTTTTCGGTTACGTACTCTTTTACTTTTTCAAATTTCAGCATATCCTGTAAATCCAACTGCGGACGTGAAAATACCTTAAACATCTTATCAGGCTGAACAATCGGAGCTGAACCTTTTTCCTCCAAAATCGGGTTTGCTTCCTCTACTTTTACACTTGTTTCCCTGAAAAACTGAACTAAATCCTCCGATTCTTTCAGCTTTTTTTCCATTTTGCGAAGTCGGTCTTCTTTAGCCAAACCGATTTCGTAAGACATAGGAGTCAATCGGAAATCCGCATTATCCTGTCTTAAAAGCGTTCTGTATTCAGCCCTCGAAGTAAACATTCTGTAAGGTTCTTCCGTTCCTTTAGTAATCAAATCATCAATCAGAACTCCGATATAAGCCTCGTCCCTTTTCAAAATAAAAGGCTCTTTTTCCTGCACTTTCAGACTTGCGTTGATTCCTGCCATTAGTCCTTGTGCTGCTGCTTCTTCGTATCCTGTTGTTCCGTTGATTTGTCCTGCAAAATACAAACCTTCGACAAGCTTTGTTTCAAGCGTATGTTTGAGTTGTGTAGGTGGAAAATAATCGTACTCAATCGCATATCCTGCTCTGAAAAACTTTACATTCTCAAATCCCTCCACACTTCGTAAAGCCTTAAACTGCACATCTTCGGGCAATGAAGTCGAAAATCCGTTTACGTAAACTTCAACCGTATTCCAACCTTCAGGCTCAACGAAAATCTGATGTCTTTCCTTGTCTGCAAAACGATTGATTTTATCCTCAATAGACGGACAATATCTTGGTCCTATACTCTTAATTCTTCCGTTAAACATAGGGGAACGGTCAAATCCTTCACGCAACAAATTATGCACCAACTCCGAAGTGTACGTCATATAACAACTGCGTTGCTCTTTGAGTGGCCGGGTAACGTCCAAATACGAAAATTTAGACGGATTTTCATCTCCTGCCTGTTCTATCATCTTGGAATAATCAAGCGAACGTCCGTCCACACGAGGTGGTGTTCCCGTTTTCATACGTCCTGCATCAAAGCCTAATTTTACCAAATCTTCGGTAATTCCGTAAGCTGCACTCTCTCCTGCCCTGCCTCCTCCGAACTGCTTTTCCCCGATATGGATAAGTCCGTTCAGGAAAGTTCCGTTGGTTAAAACCACTGTTTTTGCTTTGATTTCGATTCCGAGATTGGTAATAACTCCCGTTACTTTTCCGTTTTCGACCGTAATGCCTTTTACCATTTCCTGATAAAAATCCAAGTTAGGTGTCTGCTCCAACATCAATCTCCACTCCTCTGCAAAACGCATTCTGTCACTCTGCACCCTCGGACTCCACATTGCAGGACCTTTGGATTTGTTCAACATTCGGAACTGAATAGCCGTTTTATCCGAAACAATTCCCGAATAACCTCCCAATGCATCAATTTCCCTTACAATCTGCCCTTTTGCAATTCCTCCCATTGCAGGATTACAGCTCATTTGAGCTATGTTCTGCAAACTCATCGTTATCAGCAACGTCTTACAACCCATATTGGCAGACGAGGCAGACGCCTCCGAACCTGCGTGTCCTCCTCCTACTACTATTACATCGTATGTATCAAACATTTAGTTTTTTTATTTTAAATTATGTTTTACGTGGAACTTTATTTCCAAAACTGCCACCATTTTTTATTCTTTTTTGTAAATTCTTTTTGTTCTTTATAATATTTAGCAAGTTTTTCCTCTCTTTGTTTTTCCTTTGATTTTATATAATCTTCCCACTCCTCTTCGGTAGATTTATCTTTTAAAATTATTTCTTCATAAGGATAATTTAAAGCGTGAGGATAAACACCAACAACTCTATCTTTATGCATAGTTATCTGTAAACCATCTATATTCCAAGTACAACTACACACAAAACCTAAATAACTAAAATTATCTTTTTCTTCTCCTAAAATTTCAATCCGATATATTTTAATTGTGTTTTTAAATTCAGAAAAACCATATTGTTCATCAAATTCTTCAATATTATACACTTCCTTTAGTCTAGGATAACATTCAACAATTCCTCTACAAAAAGCATTTAATATTTTTTCCTGATTATCATTAAAGTAATTTATAGCATTTCTTTGAAAGATTTGAGGCTCATCAAAATTACAATCGTCCACTGAAATATCAACATATCCATTAGAATGAAATGTCTTAAATTCTTTTAATTTTTCGAATTCCATTCCAAAATCCCAAAAGTTACTTTTTCTATTAAAATTAAGTTCTATCATAGTATCCTTTAGATTGCTTCGTTCCTCGCAATGACAAAACCGAAAAGTTCCACGTGGAACTTTATTTCCAAAACTGCCACCATTTTTTAGAAATTTTAATTTCTTTTTTGTTTGTAGTTTCTATATTTTCCTCAAAAGAATTTTCCTCTTGTGTGTTTTTTAATTCTTGTTCTTCTAATTCTTTTTGTAAAGTTTCTTCTTGTTCATTATTGTGTCGAGTAAGATTTTCTTCTATTTCTCTTTGTTTAATTTCCTCTTGTTCTTTATAATATTTAGCAAGATTTTCTTCTTTTACTCTTTCTCTTTCTTCGTTATATGCTTTCCATTCTTCTTCTGTCATTTTATCTTTTAAAATTTCTTCATCTGCATAATATGTCGAGTCATCATCAACACTAATTACTCTGTCTTTATGCATAGTTATTCTTAAACCGTGTTCTCCGTCCCAAGAACAATTACAACCAAAACCTAAATAACTAAAATTATCTTTTTCTTCTCCTAAAACATTAATAGCACCTATTGAAATTATATTTTTAACATCTTCTATACTTTTCAATTCAGGAAATCCGAAATCTGTATTAAATTCTTCAACTCCATATATTTTCATTATTTTTGGATAATGTTCAATAACTCCATTACATAAAGCATTTAATACTTTTTCTTGGTTTTCTATAAAATAATCAAATGCGTTTTTTTGGAATTTTTTTGGCTTTTTAAAATCAGCTTTATTATTACCTCCATACGTTTCAATCCAAAATTCTATATAACCTTCTGCATTATAACCCTTATATTTGAATTCTGCGATACTACTTAAATATTCTGTAAGACACCATTCATCATATTCATCAGTAAAGTTATAATATTCAAGTTTTACCTTTTGTCTGTCTATACGTCCTGCAATGACATTATTATAACGATTTACCCGATTTGCTTCTCCTTCCAAATAAAAAGAACTTCCTGTATCACTATATTCTCTAAAGTTTAATTGATGAAATTCGTCTTCTTTATCAGAAACCACAACACCTAATTTTCTCAATAAATCATTTATATTTTCTCCCTCATCTTCTTTTTGAGCATCTTTATAAAACTCTCCATAAAAACTATAGGTATTATAACTAAAGTGCATAATAACATAATCGTTCAGTCCGATTTCTTTTGCAAAAAAATGAACTAAATCTCCTCCGAATCCCATTTTATCATTATCTGAACGATATTTCAGATGATTAAATTTTATACTACTATGGAAAAGATGAATTTGGTCAAGAAAAATAATTGCAAAATCATTTTCTATCGCAACAGCCAAACCATACTCGTTTACTTTTTCGAGATTGACAGGCATTTTCCCTACTAAAAAATCTGTACTGTACATAATTATATTTTTAGATTACTTCATTCCTTACAACAAAACCGAAAAGTTCCACGTGGAACATTGTCTTCCTCTCCCCCAACCCCTCTCCAAAAGAGAGGGGGGTTTGTTTTGTCATTCTTATACCTGATAGATTTAGAAAGACAAGAGGGGTAGCTAACAAATGTTTAAAATCTTTTTTTTGTTCTCTTTTTTCTATTCTCTCTAACGTTCCACGTGGAACATCTTTATTTTTTCGTCTTCCTTGGAACGCATCAGTTTAGCGTCTGCTTCTGTTTTGTCTTTGTAACCACAATAGTGTAAAACTCCGTGAGCCATTACCCTACGTAGTTCCTCCTCAAACGAAACCCTAAAATCCTTTGCATTTTCCCTTACCCTTTCCACAGAAATAAATATATCCCCCGAAATCAGGTTTCCAATCGTGTAATCAAACGAAATTATATCCGTAAGCGTTTGATGTTCAAGATATTGTACGTTAATTTCATACAAATAATCATCATCACAAAAGATGTAATTTATCTCTCCCTCCGTTTTGTCCTCCGATTCGATAACCTCTGCTATCCAATCTTCGTATTTTTGCTCATTATCTAACTGAAAATCAGTTTCGTAGTTGAATGTTATCATTATCCTCCCCAACCCCTCCAAAGGAGGGGCTTATTAAGCGTTATAAATTATTTTTTAGCCACTAATTACACAAATTATCACGAATTTTTGTAATTATAACTTTGAAACTATTTTTTCCTTTCCGAGTTCCCCTCCTTCGGAGGGGTTAGGGGAGGATTAAAATACTGCTGAACCTTTTGATTATAAATCGGATGCAAAGGTAAGGCATCTCGATTTAAAATTTCGATACTGTTTAAATATTCTTGCAGTTTAGGATCCAGAGGTTTAACCGAAGTATTGAATTCCTGTTTGTTGGTAGTGCCTTCACGTTTGTCGTCATCTCCTTGTTCACGAATGGCTTTATCAAGCTTTAAAAGCTCGTGTTTTAGATTTTGCATACGTTGAAGCACAGTGTTATCAAAACGCTTGTTTAAAAGCTGTTTTTCGATGTCTTCCATTTGTTTACTGGCATTTTGCCCTGCTCCACCTAATCCTTCTTTTTTTAAACGCTTTTGCAACGCTTCACGAAGCATTCGTTGTTCTTTATAAATTTCGTACAACATTTCTGCATCGCCCTCTCCACCTTCGCCATTCTCTCCGCTTTGTCCTTCCTGCCCGCCTTCACCTTTTTGTTGACCTTTTTCACCCTGTTCTCCTTCACCTTCCTTTTTTCCTTTTTCCATTCCTTCCTGCATTTGTTCCATCAATTCTTCTTGTTTTTTGATGATGTCCGGAAGTTGCATATCTCCTTGACCTTGTCCTGGTTTTGGCATTCCTTGACCCATTCCCATACTTTGCATCTGCATTTGCATCTGATCTTGTACATTACTCAAAAAATCAGCCAATTTATTAGCCGAAGTAATCGTGTATTGTTGATGTGAAACCCCTTTCGGAACATTCGCATCGGCTAATTCTTCGATAGATTTATCTACATTATAATGAATTTCGCCTATTTCTTTGTTGATGTTCTCACCTATCATCGGATTACGCAACGAAAGTGCAAACAAGCTATCATCAACGTGTCTGAACTGCGTTTTGAGATTGTGTTGGATTTTTAGTTTGTTGCCATAAACCGGGCTTCTTCTGTTGAGTCCTTTAAAATCAATCATTAAATCTTCTTGCGAAAACGAAAAAGCCAATAAATTATCCAAAATCTGACGTAACATTCTGGCATCTTCTTGCAATTGTTCGCCTTGCATTTGCATCATCATGGATTGCATTTGCTGGCTCATTTTTTTCATTTTTTGAGCAGCTCCTTTTTGCTTGGGTTTGGCTTGTTGTTGATTTTGTTTTTCTAATTGCTCTTGAGCATCCTGCATATCTTCTTTGACACCTTCTTCATCTTTTTTATCAAGGGGAACTTCCATCGGAGTTTTTAACTCTTTGTTTTCCTTTTTTAAATCTTCGATGTCTTTTTGTAATTTCTCGAACTGCTCGTTTAATTTTTCTTGTTCTTGCGAAGTATTTTTATCTTTGGTTTCTTCAGAAAGTTTATCTTGTTCTTTGGATAATT